>NZ_DASPMG010000267.1:0-164185 GCF_035627195.1 Azospirillum sp. | reverse complement strand
GGCCAGCGCCGCCACCATCAGCATGCCGTCGGCCTTGTGCAGCGCGTTGCGCAGCCGCACCGTCAGCGCGCCGGACATCTCGCGGTACTGCTTGATCAGCGCCTGCTCGTGCTCCTGCTTCACCAGCCAGGGCAGATTCTTGGCCTCCGGATCCACGTCGATGGTCAGGCCGGCCTTCTCCGCACCTTTGAGGCGCTGGCGCCAGTCGCGGGCGAAGCCGGCGCGCAGCTCCTCGTCCGGCTTGGTGAGGTCGAGCCACACCGTGCGGTAGCCGGGGCCGGTGCGGCGGAAGCCGCAGCGCTCCAGCAGCGCCGCCGTGTCGGGCGAGGCGGCGAGTTCGGGCAGGAAGGACAGGCGGTTGAGCGCGTTGTCCGGACAGGCCTTGCGCAGCGTGCGCAGCACCGGCTCCAGCACCTCCGGCCCCGGCTCGCCGTCGAACCACAGCGGGCCGCGGTGCAGCTGGCGCTGGGCGAAGACCTTCAGGCTGCGGCGCTCCAACACCTGAACCATGCCGATAACGCGGCCGGCGTGTTCGATCAGGCCCAGGCGCGGGACGTAGCGGTGCGTCTTGGCCATGGCCTGGGCGTAGCCGAAGGATTGCGGCAGGGTGGCGCGCGGCAGGCGGGCGAAGGCCGCCGACCATTCGCCGATGGTGCCCTCGTTCCAGGCGATGCGGACAGGTTCGGCCACGGCGCGGTCAGGCCGGCGGCAGGGCCGCCGTCGCCTCTTCGACCTGGGCGAAGGTAGGTCGGTATTCGGGTTCCAGCACGTTGCGCGCGTATTCCACCGAGATGGCGGGGGCGTAGCCGGACAGGTGGGCCAGCAGGCCGGTCTTCATGCACTGATAGTACTTGGTTTCGGCGTGGTAGATGCTCTTCAGGCCGCTGGCGATCGGCCCCACGAAGCCGTAGGCCACGAGCACGCCGGTGAAGGTGCCCACCAGCGCGCCGCCGATCAGCTTGCCCAACACCTCCGGCGGTTCGGTGATGGCGCCCATGGTGTGGATCACGCCCAGCACCGCCGCCACGATGCCCAGCGCCGGCACGCCGTCGGCCACCGCCTGGATGGCGTCGGACACGCGCTGGTGCTCGTGGTGCATCGTCTCGATGTCCTCCTCCATCAGGTCGACCAGCTCGTGCGGGTTGTCCGCACCCAGCGACATCAGGCGGAGATAGGTGCAGAGGAAGGATATCGCGTGGTGGTCGCCGTAGAACTTGGGGAACTGCTGGAAGAGGGGCGAATCCTCGGGCTTCTCGATGTGCTGCTCCAGCGCCAGGAGGCCCTTGGTCTTCGCGATCTTGAAGACCTGGTACATCATGGTGAGCAGTTCGAGGAAGTCCTCCTTCTTGTACTTCGGACCTTTGAAGAGGTGGCCGATCTCCTTGCCGGTGTGGGAGACGACCGACTTCGGGTTGGCGATGAAGTAGGCGCCGGCTGCGGACCCCAGGATGATCATGTACTCGAAGGGCATCCACAGAACGCCCATGTGCCCGCCGCCCAGGACGTAGCCTCCGAAGACGCTGAAGATCACGACGGCGAAGCCGATGATGACGAACATGCTTCAGGTCCCCCAGCGCGTTCCCGACCGGCGGCGGCCCTGCGCCGCACACCCGCTGCCGCCCCGCGGATGATTCCACGGGCGGCGCCCCACAATGAGCGAATCAAGCGTTGATGCTTTGTAAATTCCGCAGGACATGGCGCCGATCGGTTGCAGATCGGTCACGAAGTCTACCGGCACGGCCGGAGTCTGTCACGAAAGGAGTAGGTTCCACCCTCGCCGAACAAAAAGGGCCGCCCCGTGGGGCGGCCCTTTCCGATTGCCGTACGTGCCGGCGGCGTCAGTCGGCGGCCCAGACTTCCGGGGCGGCTTCCAGACGGCGGGCGAGGTCCTGGCGCTCCTGCTCCAGCTCCTGCGGGAGGTGGGTGCCGAAGCGGTCGAACAGCTCCTGCTGGTCGCGGACCTCGGCGATGGCCTCCTCGCGGTCGATCGTCATGATCTTGAGGAACTTGTCGCGCGGGAAGTCCAGGCCGGCCCAGTTCAGGTCCTGGTAGTGCGGCATGAAGCCGAACGGGCTCTCGGCCGCCACCGGAGCGCGGTTGCGCACGCGGTCGACGATCCACTTCAGCACGCGCATGTTGTCGCCGAAGCCCGGCCACGCGAACTTGCCGTTCTCGTCCTTACGGAACCAGTTGACGCGGTAGATCTTCGGCAGGGCCTTCACCTTGCCCTCGAAGCTCAGCCAATGGTTCCAGTAGTCGCCCATGTTGTAGCCGCAGAACGGCAGCATGGCGAACGGGTCGCGACGGATGGCGGCCTGACCGACGGCGGCGGCGGTCGCCTCCGAGCCCATGGTCGCCGCCCAGTAGACGCCCTGCTTCCAGGTCTTGGCCTCGAACACCAGCGGGAAGGTCTTGGACAGGCGGCCGCCGAAGATGAAGGCCGAGATCGGCACGCCGGCCGGATCCTCCCACGCCGGGTCGATCGACGGGCACTGCGCCGCCGGCGCGGTGAAACGCGAGTTCGGATGCGCGGCCGGACGGCCGGACGCCGGGGTCCAGTCCTTGCCCTGCCAGTCGATCAGGTGCGCCGGGGCCTCCTCCGTCAGGCCTTCCCACCACACGTCGCCGTCGTCAGTAAGGGCCACGTTGGTGAAGATGACGTTGTGGTCCAGCGTCTTCAGCGCGTTCGGGTTCGACTTGATGCTGGTGCCCGGCGCCACGCCGAAGAAGCCGGCCTCCGGGTTGATGGCGCGCAGCGTGCCGTCCGGCTGCGGCTTGATCCAGGCGATGTCGTCACCGATGGTGCGGACTTTCCAGCCCTCGAACTCCTTCGGCGGGACCAGCATGGCGAAGTTGGTCTTGCCGCAGGCCGACGGGAAGGCGGCGCCGACGTAGGTGCGCTCGCCCTCCGGGCTCTCGACGCCGAGGATCAGCATGTGCTCGGCCAGCCAGCCCTGCTCGCGGCCCATGGCCGACGCGATGCGCAGCGCGAAGCACTTCTTGCCGAGCAGCGCGTTGCCGCCGTAGCCCGAGCCGTAGGAGACGATGGCGTGCTCCTCCGGGAAGTGGACGATGTACTTGTGCTCGGCGTTGCAGGGCCACGGCACGTCCTTCTGGCCCTCGGCCAGCGGCGCGCCGACGGAGTGCAGGCACGGCACGAAGTCGCTGTCGCCCAGCTCGTCCAGCACGGCCTGCCCCATGCGGGTCATGATGCGCATGTTGACGGCGACGTACGGGCTGTCGGAGATCTGCACGCCGATGTGCGAGATGGGCGAGCCCAGCGGGCCCATGCTGAACGGCACCACGTACATGGTGCGGCCGCGCATGCAGCCGTCGAACAGGGCGTCCAGCTTGGCCTTCATCTCCTCCGGGGCGACCCAGTTGTTGGTCGGGCCGGCCTCCTCCTTGGTGCGCGAGCAGATGAAGGTACGGTCCTCGACACGGGCGACGTCGCCCGGATCGGAGCGGCAGAGGAAGGAGTTCGCGCGCTTCTCGGGGTTCAGGCGGATGAAGGTGCCCGCCTCGACCATCTCGTTGCAGAGCCGGTCGTATTCCTCCTGCGAGCCGTCGCACCAGTGCACCCGCTCGGGCTTGCACTTCAGCACGATCTCCTCGACCCAGGCCAGGAGCTTCTTGTTCCGCGTGCGCGTCGTGACAGTGTTCATTGCCTTCAGCCTCTTCTCCGGCGCCCGCCCCACCCCCGGGGCGATACAGCCGGCACGTTCGTCATCCGATGACAGGCGGCCGGACGGGAGCCGCCTCATTCACACATCCGATTCCAGGGGCGCAACCCCCGCGAACCGAAGATCAGACCACCGGTCCACCCGCCGCGTCGCGGTGATGAAAGGTGTACGAGTCGTACGGCCGGGTCGCCCCAGCGGGGTCAGCCTTCCGACGCGTCAGTGCACGGCACGGGGGGCCGTAGCGGCTGACTTTCGGTCCGGTGTGGTCCACTTCAGTGCTCTCCTGGTTGCGCTTTGATTGTGCCGGCCTTGGGGCCGGCGGTTGGTTGCCTGGAGGTAGTCAGTCTATGCCGGAGGCGGGGCCGTGGCCCCGGTCTGCGCCAGACGCCGCGCCAGCGCGGCCCGTACGCCCTCCGCGTCATCGACGCGATGATCGAAATCAATACGGGCGACCGCGCCCCCGGACCGAAGGTCGCACCCCTCCGGATCCAGGCCGGTGATCGCCCAGCGCTTGCCCTCTGTCGCAGGGGCGAAAGCCCGCAGGGCCTCGCCGTGGTCGCGGTTCAGCGCCTCGACCAGATCGGGCTCGCCCCCGGCCAGGGCCGGCGGGGCACCGTTCAGGAGAAGGTCGGCGCCGTCCACCCAGACGCTGCGGGCGAAGCCGGTGGCGAGGCCGGTCACCACATGCGCGCGCTCCACCGCAATGGTGTAGACGGCGAAGTCGGCGAAGCCCTGGTACACCGCCGAGGCCGGGTGCCGGGCCAGGAAGCGGGCGCGGTGGCGCGGCTCCTCGCTCCGCACGGCGCGGCCCAGCAGCGAGACGCGCGGGCCGGACAGCGGGTTGTCGGAAGAGCACGGGGCGGAGAACAGCAGGCCGACGCGGTCCTGGGCCGCGATGTTGCGGGTGTGGTCGGCCAGCGTGGAGATGAAGAGGATCGGCGTGCCGTCGAGGTCGGCCGCGGTCAGCACCAGCGAGGGGTACGGCCAGCCGTCGGTGTCGTGCTGCGCACTCGCCAGGATGGCGCGGTCGGCCGCGCGCAGGATGCGGCGGCCCAGGTCGCCCGGCGCGATGTCGCCCGGTGCGGTGCCGTCCGCCTGGTCACCCGCCGGGCCGGTTCGTCCGGCGGAAGAACGATCCGCCGGAGCCCGGTTCGCGGGCCCGCTGGAAAGTGCGTTTGAACTCATGTTTTAAGAATGCGTCCGCCCATGCGGCGGAGATTTCCCCCGTCGCCGTTTTGGTGACATATTGGCGTGGAGAATGCCGCGAAGAAAGGGAAAACTGGCGGCGATCACGCTTGCACCGCCATTGGGGTAGAGAACGGCCTCCCGAAGCCGTGATTTTCGGGAATTTCGAGCGAGGAATACGACCGACATGGCTCACACGATCGCGCTCGTCGACGACGATCGGAACATCCTGACCTCGGTGTCCATGGCGCTGGAAGCCGAGGGGTTCGAGGTGCGCACCTACACGGACGGGTCGGAGGCGCTGCGCGCCCTCGGCCAGCGGCCGGTGGACCTCGCCGTGCTGGACATCAAGATGCCGCGCATGGACGGCATGGAACTGCTCCAGCGGCTGCGCCAGACCACGCAGATGCCGGTCATCTTCCTGACCAGCAAGGACGACGAGGTGGACGAGCTGATGGGCCTGCGCATGGGCGCGGACGACTACATCAAGAAGCCGTTCTCCCAACGCCTGCTGATCGAGCGCATCCGGGCCTTGCTGCGCCGCGAGTCGCTGGGGCGCGACAAGACCGCGGGCGAACCCGCCCAGGTGCTGACGCGCGGCGCCATGGTGCTGGACGGAGCGCGGCATTCCTGCACCTGGAAGGGCCAGCCCATCGACCTGACGGTGACCGAGTTCCTGCTGGTCAAGGCGCTGGCGCAGCGGCCCGGCCACGTGAAGAGCCGCGACCAACTGATGGACGCCGCCTATGGCGAGCACGTCTACGTCGACGACCGAACCATCGACAGCCACATCAAGCGCCTGCGCAAGAAGTTCAAGGCCGTCGATCCCGACTTCGCACAGATCGAAACACTCTATGGCGTCGGTTACCGATACAAAGACCAGTAAGGCTGGGACCAGTAAGGCTGGGACCAGTAAGGCTGGGACCAGCAAGACCGGGACCGGCAAGGCCGTGTCCGGCAACAAGGTGGCGGCGCACCGGCCGCTGCGGCGGCGCGCGGTGTCGCCGCTGACCTTGCGCATCCTGGCGGTCAACGTGCTGGCGCTGGCGTTGCTGGTGGGTGGGCTGTTGTACCTGGGCCGCTACCAGGACCGGCTGATCCTCGCCGAGATGGAGGCGCTGGAGAAGGAAGCGCGCATCTTCGCCTCCGCGCTGGGCGAGGGCGCGGTGCAGCTGGCCGACCCCGTGGACGCCGACGGCGAGGCCGATGGCGGCGGCGACACCTACGTTTTGTCGGCCGAACTGGCGCGGCAGATGGTGCGCCGTCTGGTGGAGGCGACGGACACGCGCACCCGCCTCTATGCCGCCGACGGCGCGCCTGTGTCGGACAGCCGCGTGCTCACCGGCTCGGCCGGCACCATCCAGATCGTCGAGCTGCCCACCCCCGACGAGCGCGGCGCCCCGATGCGCGCGGCCGTGCGCCTGTACAACTGGCTGACCGACACCCTGCCCGGCCGCGACGACCTGCCCCTCTACCGCGAGCAGCCGCCCGGCCGCGCCGCCCCCTACCCCGACGTGGAACGCGCCCTGTCCGGCGAGCCCGCCGGCACCGTCTGGCGCTCCGCCGAGACGGCGGAGGGGCGGCCGGGGCTGGTGCTGACCGTGGCGGTGCCGGTGCAGCGCTACAAGCAGGTGATGGGTGCCGTCATGCTGTCGCGCAGCGGGGCGGAGATCGACGCCGCCATCCGCTCCGTCCGCTTCGACATCCTGCGCGTCTTCGCGCTGGCGCTGGCGGTGACGGTGCTGCTCTCCTTCTATCTGGCGGGCACCATCGCGCGGCCGGTGCGCATGCTGGCCCGCGCGGCCGAGCGGGTGCGCACCGGCCACGGCCGGCACATGGAGATCCCAGACTTCACCGGCCGCGGCGACGAGATCGGCGACCTGTCCGGCGCGCTGCGCGCCATGACCGGGGCGCTGTGGACGCGCATGGACGCCATCGAGCGCTTCGCCGCCGACGTGGCGCACGAGATCAAGAACCCCCTGACCTCGCTGCGCAGCGCCGTGGAGACGGTGAGCCGGGTCAACGATCCCGACCGCCGCGACCGGCTGATGGCGATCATCGCCGACGACGTGCAGCGCCTGGACCGGCTGATCAGCGACATCTCCAACGCGTCCCGCCTGGACGCCGAGCTGAGCCGCGCCGAGCTGGAGCCGGTGGACGTCGGCGCCGTGCTGGCCATGCTGGCCGACATCCACGCCGCCACGCTGGACGACGAGGACGACGCGCAGGCGCCCAGGCTGGCCGTGGAGATGCCGGTGGGCCAGGACCTGACCGTGCCGGGGCTGGAAGGGCGGCTGACGCAGGTGTTCCAGAACCTGGTCGCCAACGCCCTGTCCTTCTCGCCGCCCGGCGGCACGGTGCGGCTGACGGCCCGGCGCGAGGGGCGCGCCGTGGTGGTGACGGTGGCCGACGACGGCCCCGGCATCCCCGAAGGCAAGGAGGAGGCGATCTTCGACCGCTTCTACACGGAGCGGCCGGCGGGCGAGAAGTTCGGCACCCACTCCGGCCTGGGGCTGAGCATCTCCAAGCAGATCGTCGAGGCGCACGGCGGCTCCATCACCGCCGCCAACCGCCCCGGCCCGGACGGCCAGCCGGCCGGCGCCCTGTTCACCGTGCGCCTGCCCCGCGCTGATTGACCACAGGGCGGATCATCTGCATCACAGTTGCATCCCGCCGGTTACATATAGACTATCCGGCGAAACGGCCGTTCGCGGCCGGTTGCAGCAACCGCCATGGTTCGAGACGCGCGGCGTTCCCGTGCCGACAGCCCCCTGGCCTGCAGGAGTGGAAAAGGAGCCATGGTCGCCGCCAGCAACGCCGCCGCCCACGCCGCTGTGGGCAATGCCAAGGTCGTGGACTTCACCCGCTACCGGCTGGCGCGGCTGATCCAGGATGCCGGCCGCCAGCAGGGCGAACTGGCCCGCATGATGCGCGCCGCCACCGCCGAGCGCGCCCAGTTGGCCGAGGCGCTGCAGGGCGCCCAGCGCCACCTTGCCCGCATCGCCGATTCCTACAAGGTGCTGCTGTGCCGTTTGCAGCAGGAAAAGGACTTCCGCGACGCCTGTCAGGCGGCGGCCGAACTGGACGACCTGGACGAGATGATCCGCCGCCGCGACGCGCTGGCCAAACAGCTGGAAAACATCCGGCGCGAGGGGCGGCCGCTTCTGATGGTCGAGGACGAGGCACAGGGGTGATGGCGCGGCCTTTGTCATGCCATTACGGCAGGACAGACCCGCCTTCCCATTGACAGAACTGTTTGCACGCCTCACCTTCGGCGCATCATGGTGACAATTCATGGCACCTGCGTGTTGGTGGCGGGCATCGGAGTCCTGCTGCGCGGACCGTCCGGCGGCGGCAAGTCCGACGTGGCCCTGCGGCTGATCGACGGCGGCGCGCGGCTTGTGGCGGACGACCAGGTGGAACTGCGCATGGACCAGGGCCGGCTGACGGCGACCGCGCCGGCCGCGCTCGCCGGCCTCATCGAGGTGCGCGGCGTGGGCATCCTGCCCGTGCCGGCGGCCGAATCCGCGCCCATCGGGCTGGTCGTCGATCTGGTGCCGCGCGACGGCGTGGAGCGCCTGCCCGAACCGGACACGGCCGTCCTGCTCGATACCGCCGTGCCGCGCGTGGCGCTGGCCGCCTTCGACGCCTCCACACCGGCCAAGCTGCGCCTCGCCGCCGCGGCCGCCGGGGCCGGCACCCTGGCCGCCGTGCCCGCGCGCATGGATCGCGTGACGGCGCCATGACCACGACGCCGCCCCCCGCCGCGCAGGCGCCCGCCCCCGCGCAGGAGCGCCGCCGCATCCTGATCGTCACCGGCATGTCCGGCGCCGGCATGTCCATCACGCTGAAGGCGCTGGAGGACCTGGGCTACGAATCGGTGGACAACCTGCGCCTGTCGCTGGTCGACGCGCTGGTCCAGCAGGGCGAGCCCGGGCACCGGCCGCTGGCCATCGTCATCGACAGCCGCACCCGCGATTTCAGCGCTGACGCCTTCCTGGACCACCTGCAGGCGCTGAAGGCGCGGCCGGACCTGGACGTGCGCCTGCTGTTCCTGGACTGCGGCGACGAGGTGCTGCAGCGCCGCTTCACCGAGACGCGGCGCCGCCACCCGCTGGCCACCGACCGCCCGGTGCCGGACGGCATCCAGCGCGAGCGCGTGCTGCTGGCGCCGTTGCGCGAGCGCGCCGACGTCACCATCGACACCACGCAGCTGTCCATCCACGACCTGCGGCGGCTGGCCGCCGGCCACTTCGCGCTGGAGGCGCAGCCGGCGCTGCAGGTCTTCGTCACCTCCTTCTCGTTCCGGGCGGGCGTGCCGCGCGAGGCGGACCTGGTGTTCGACGTGCGCTTCCTGACCAACCCGCACTGGGACCCGACGCTGCGCCCGCTGACCGGGCTGGACGCGCCGGTGGCCGAACGTGTCGCGGGCGACCCCGACTACGAACAATTTTTCCGGCATCTGACGGACTTGTTGCGTCCGCTGCTGCCGCGCTACAACCAAGAGGGCAAGAGCTACCTGACCATCGCGGTCGGCTGCACCGGCGGACGGCACCGTTCGGTGTTCGTCGCGGAGCGGCTGGCCGGGTGGCTGAGGGGCTTGGGGCTCAAGGTCGGCCTCAACCACCGCGACCTTGAACGGCAAGGCCCGCGGCCGGGCTGACGCAGGGGACCAGCATGAAGGACGTCCGATGATCGGTATGGTTCTGGTGACCCACGGGCGCTTGGCGGAGGAGTTCATCGCCGCCCTGGAGCACGTCGTGGGAGAGCAGCAGCAGGTGCGGGCCGTGTGCATCGGCCCCGACGACGACATGGAGCAGCGCCGGCAGGACATCCTCAACTCGGTCGCCGAGGTGGACGACGGGGCCGGCGTGGTGGTGCTGACCGACATGTTCGGCGGCACGCCGTCCAACCTCGCCATCTCCATCATGGACAAGGCCAAGGTGGAGGTGATCGCCGGCGTCAACCTGCCCATGCTGATCAAGCTGGCCAGCGTGCGCGGGCAGGAAACGCTGGGCCACGCCGTGGTCGCCGCGCGCGAGGCCGGGCAGAAGTACATCAACGTCGCCTCCTCGCTGCTGTCGGACGGTTAAGCCACCCATGAGCGACAACGCCCCCGAGGTCTGCCAGACGGTGACCATCTGCAACCAGCGCGGCCTGCACGCCCGCGCCGCCGCCAAGTTCGTCAAGCTGGTCGCCAAGTTCGACTGCGAGGTCGAGGTGCGCCGCGGCGAGAACGTGGTGTCGGGCGAATCGATCATGGGCCTGATGATGCTGGCCGCCGGCCCCGGCACCACGGTGGAGCTGTGCGGCTATGGCCGCGAGGCCGAGGCCGCCATCGGCGCGCTGGCCGACCTGATCAACCGCAAGTTCGATGAAGACGAGTGATGCCGCCGGCGGCGGCGGCGCGTCAGCGGGCATGCGCGCGCTGCGCGGCCTGGGCGTGTCGCCCGGCATCGCCGTCGGCCCCGCCCACATCGTGGAGAGCGGCGCCGTCCGCGTGCCGGAATACCCCATCGCGCCGGACGCGGTGGAGGCCGAGGTCGCCCGCTTCGCCGAAGCCGCCTCCAAGGCCCGCCGGCAGATCCGGAAGCTGAAGAGCAAGGCGCTGGTCCTGCCCGAGTCGGCCTCGGAGGAGATCGGCATCCTGCTGGACGCGCATCTGGCCATGCTGACCAACTCGCGCCTGACGCGGGGGGTGGAGCGCCGCGTGCGCGAGGAGCGCCTCAACGCCGAGGCCGCCGTGCAGGCGGAGATCAACACCATCGCCCAGACCTTCGCCGCCATGGACGACACCTATCTGGCGGCGCGCGTCGGCGACGTGCGCGAGGTGGGGCGGCGCCTGATCCGCAACCTGATGCGGCACGAGTACCAGGCCTTCGCCGTCCTGCCCCTCGGCACGGTCATTTTGGCGGAGGAGCTGACGCCGGCCGACACCGCGCTGCTGGACCCGCGCCGGGTGGCCGGCTTCGCCACCGTGCTGGGCGGGGCGGAGGGGCACACGGCGATCATGGCGCGCTCGCTCGGCCTGCCGGCGGTGCTGGGCGTGGCGGGGCTGCTGTCGGGGGTGAAGAACGGCACGCGGGTCATCGTCGACGGCGTGCAGGGCCGCGTCGTCATCGACCCCGACGCCGCGACGCTGGCCGAGTACGAGGCGATGCGCAGTGCCCGCGAACGCGAGCGCGAGAAGCTGAAGGGCCTGAAGCGCCTGCCGGCGGTGACGCGCGACGGCACGCCGGTGACGCTGCACGCCAACCTGGAACTGCCGCGCGACCTGGACAACGCGCTGGAGAACGGGGCGCAGGGCATCGGCCTGCTGCGCACCGAGTTCCTGTTCATGAACCGCGACGACCTGCCCGACGAGGACGAGCAGTACGACGTGCTGCGCGCCATCGTCGAGGGCATGGGCGGGCGCACGGTGACCGCGCGCACCATGGACGTGGGCGGCGAGAAGCTGGCCGGCTGGATGGCGGGCCGCTACGGCGAGCCGGCCAACCCGGCGCTGGGCCTGCGCGCCGTGCGCCTGGGCCTGCGCGAGCCGAAGCTCCTGGAGGCGCAACTCGCCGCCATGCTGCGCGCCGGGGCGCACGGGCCGCTGCGCATCCTGCTGCCGATGATCTGTTCGGTGGCCGAGGTGCAGAAGGTACGCGAGACGCTGGGCACCGTGGCGCGGCGCCTGCGCCGCCGGGGCGTGCCCATCGCCGACCCGCTGCCGCCGGTGGGCGTGATGGTGGAGGTTCCCGGCGCCGCCCTGTCGGCCGACGCGCTGGCCTACGCCGCCGATTTCTTCGCCATCGGCACCAACGACCTGACGCAGTACACGCTGGCCATCGACCGCGGCGACGAGCAGGTGGCCAGCCTGTACGACCCGCTGCACCCCGCCGTGCTGCGCCTGATCCAGTTCACGGTGGAGGCGGCGCTGCGCGCCCGCATCCCGGTGTCGGTGTGCGGCGAGATCGCCGGCGACCCGCGCTACAGCGCGCTGCTGCTGGGCCTGGGCGTGCGCGAGCTGTCCATGGCGCCGATGAGCATCCCGGTGGTCAAGCGCCGCATCCGCGGCCTGGACCTGATCGAGGCGGGGCGCCGGGCGCGGGTCATCATGGACCAGTCCGACAGCGGCCGGATCGCCGCCCTGCTGGACGACTTCAACGCCACCGCCTGAGCGGCGAATGTTACTCAATGCAACCGGATGCAACGCATTCGGGGCAGGTGTTGCATTCCCGACCCCCGTGCCGTTCCCGTTCATCCGCACCCGCCGCGCTCCGATCCGCATTTCAGGATTTTTATCCTAACGCGGAACGGCCGGGCGGGCAAGGTGGCGGCGGGGGGGGGCGGCGGGTGTGGCCGTGTCAGCGGTTGCTTCAGCGGCCGTGTCAGTGGCCTGGGGGGCGGCGGCGGACGGCGGCGTGCAGGCGGGGCGTGACGTCGTAGACCACCAGCGTCAGCAGCGCCACCAGCGCGCCGACCACGACGGCCTCGGCCAGCGCCACGGCGACCAGCAGCGGCTCGAACCCCGTCGAGGCCTGCACGCCCGACAGGGCGGAAAGAATAAAATTCGAGATGAAAACGGCGCTCAGCAGAATGATGGCCGTAATGCCCGGCATGACCGTCCCCCATCGTCTGGCCGTCCGCCGCGCTCCCCAGCACCTGTTCTGCGGATCGGCGTGTGATGGACGAATTCACTACCACCTTTTGGGGGTCATGCACACCCGTGGTGCGGCGCATCATTGTCGCAGAACGGGGTGTTTTCAGATGTACTTCGGGGATATTTAGGTGGGATTTTCGACAAGGGCCGTGCGGGTTTCGGCTGACGAAGGCGTTCGGATCAAAAACACGAAGATCAGAAGATTGAAAGATCAGAAGGAAGCGCCGGCCCTCCCCTCCCCTGCGAAGCGCGGGCTCCCGACTTGCGGGCACCCGTGGTGGCTGAGCGCCAGCGAAGCCGGGTGGAGGGCACCGCGACGCGACCACGTTGCACACCCGCACCGCTTGTCCGAGCATGGACGCCTATGCGACTCTGCGCGCGTCGTCAGGCCGGGGACACGCGCCGCATGTGGGAAATCATTGCCGAAGCCCTGAAAGCGGCCTTCGCTTTCGTCTCCGATGCAGGAAACCAGAAAACGCTGGGCTGGATCGGCGGTGCGATCGTCGCCACTGCCGGCTTCTTCGGCTGGAAGGCGCGTTCGACGAAGAAGGCCGAACCGGACGCGAAGGCCACCCTGCCCGCACCCAACGTGAGCGCATCCAACGGCTCGGTCGCCTTGGGCCATGGAGCCTCGGACAGCCAGTTCACCGTCAACTCCACCGTGACCAACGGTACAACACCCGAGGCGATCGCCGAGATATTCAAAGGCATCCAAAGCCTGCAAGGCGGCGTGCCGGCGCAGACCTTCGAGGACGGACGCAAGGCCGGCTTCACTGAAGCCGCGTTGCAATCCTTCTTCGCCATTGTGCGCGAGGAGAAGGTGCCGCAGGAGCAATTGCCGGCCAAGCTGACCGAGATTGCCACCCGCTACGTCGAACTGTGCGACCGGATGGCCGTTCTGCGCACCGAAAGCCCGGAAAACCGCGAGCGCGTCGCAGCCGCACGGGCGGCTATTGAGCGCGCCGATTATGGCAGTGCAGAAACCTTGCTCCAAGAGGTTGAACAGGCGGAATCAGACGCGGTCGTCCGCGCCGCCCGGTTGGCCGAGGAAGCGCAAGAGTCCGCCGACGCTCACCGCCGCGCCCACGCCGTGACCCGCGCCGAACGAGGCCGTCTCAGCCTATTGCGCTTGGACTATCTAGGCGCCGCCGACCACTTCCAAACCGCCTGCGCGCTGCTGCCGAAAGGCGACAAGCGGACGCGTGGATGTATGCTGTTGGAAGCGTCCAGAGCGTATTGGACGTATGGCGATCAAAAGGGCGATAACACTGCTTTGCAGGCCGCTATCAACGTTGTCCGCGATGCACTTTCATACCTGTTGCGCGAGCAATACCCGGAAGACTGGGCGACCGCTCAAGTCAGCTTCGGCAACGCACTTATGGCCTTGGGCGAGCGTGAGAGCGATACGGCACGTCTGGAGGAAGCGGTTAAAGCGTATCACGCCGCCCTGGTCGAACGCACCCGTGAGACCGCCCCGCTCGCCTGGGCTATGACCCAGAACAACCTCGGCAATGCTCTTTGGGCGCTGGGCAAACGAGAAAACGGCACGACACGCTTGGAAGAAGCGATCCAGGCCTATCGCGCTGCTCTACTCGAACACACTCGCGAGCGGGTTCCACTAGCGTGGGCCACTACCCAGAACAACCTCGGCAATGCGCTTTGGGCGCTGGGCAAACGAGAAAACGGCACGACGCGCTTGGAAGAGGCGATCCAGGCCTATCGCGCTGCTCTGCTCGAACACACCCGCAAACGGGCTCCACTAGCATGGGCCACTACCCAGAACAATCTCGGCAACGCATTGAAAGGAAAGGGCGAGCGCGAGAACAGCACAATACGCCTAGAGGAGGCAATTGAAGCCTACCGCGCCGCTCTTCTTGAGCGTACCCGCGAGCGCGTGCCGCTCGACTGGGCCACCACCCAGAACAACCTAGGCAATGCGCTTCAAAGATTAGGTGAGAGCAAGAACGGCACAACCTGCCTGGAGGAGGCAATTGAAGCTTACCGCGCCGCTCTTCTTGAGCGTACCCGCGAGCGCGTGCCGCTCGCTTGGGCCATGACCCAGAATAACCTTGGCACAGCGCTTGAAGAATTAGGTGAGCGCACAGAAAATAATACACACCTAGAAGAAGCAATGGCAGTATATGACAAAGCACTTGCAGTCTTCTCGGCAGCAGGGGCCTCACATTACATTGATGCTGCCACCTGTAATCGAGATCGCGTGCGCGCCACTTTGGAAAATCTACGCCAAGCCGCCCAATGAAGCAGGCGCCTTCCGCTGCGTTCCTCCTTCTGATCTTCCATCTTCTGATCTTCGAGCCTGTTTTAAAAGGGCTTGGCTGACAGGCGAGGCTTGCGCTTGCTTGTGAGCCGCTGGGCCATCGGGCGGATCATGGCGAGTTGGGCCATGGCGCGCGAGACCTCCGGCGGATCCTCATGGTCGCGGGCCGATCGGCGCCACCGCCCCTGCCCGCGGGATGGACCGACGCCTCCACACGCTGTGACCTTTCGGCGCACGGCTTTACGTCTATTGTATTAGATATATATCTTCCGCATTGCATACGGGGATGTGCGAAGGGGGGATGGGGTATGGCGTGGCTTTCCAACATCAGGATCACGACCAGGATCTGGTTGCTGATCGGTCTGGGAGCGCTGGGGATCGCAAGCATCGTGGCCGCCTATCTGGTGGGCGAGGCCGGCATGGCCGAGAAGGAGAAGACCTATGCCGCTTCCCGCCAGATCGAGAGTGACGCGGGGAATGCCGACAAGGGACTGCTGCGGATGCGGGCGGCGTCGCTGCAGTTCCTCGACAGCAGGGACATCACGCTGGTCCCGCAGTACGAGGCGTTCTGGAACGACACGCTCAAGGCGGTGACCGGCATCGAGGCGGTTCCCGGCTTCCCCGAGATCGCCGGCAAGGCCAGGGAAGCGCGTCAGGCCATCGATCAGCTGCGCAACGGCTTCGCCGATGCCGTGGAGAAGGTCAAGGTGCTGGGGCTGACCGAGAACGACGGCCTGCAGGGCACCCTGCGCACCGCGGTGCGCAGCGTCGAGGCGCGCGTCACCCAGGCCGGCGACCTGTCGCTGCTCAACGCCATGCTGTTCCTGCGGCGGCTGGAGAAGGACTACATGCTGCGCGACGACGCGCGCTATGTCGCCGACCACGCCGAGGCGGTGAAAACGGCCCGCGCGCGCCTGAAGGAGTCGGCGTTGACGCCGGACGTCCAGGCCGAGCTGTCGAACCTGATCGACGCCTACGCCGCCGGCTTCCAGGCCTACGTCGCCGGCCAAAAGGCGCTGAAGGCAACGCTGGAAGAGATCGGCCGCATCCGGCCCGTCGTCGACGCCGCCGTCGCCGCGCTGGGCGATGCCGCCCGCGCCCGTCAGGCCGCCGCGCGGGAGGAGCTGAACGCCGTTCGGGCCACGACGCGCACGGTCATCCTGGGAGCGGCCGGGGGGCTGCTGGCGCTGTTCCTGGCGGGAGCGGTCGTGCTGTCGCGCAGCATCACCGGGCCGGTGTCCCGCCTGAACACCGCCATGTCGCAACTGGCGGCCGGCAACCTGGACGTCGGCGTCCCCTCCACCGACAGCCGCGACGAGATCGGCGCCATGGCACGCGCCATGCTGGTGTTCCAGGAAGGCGCCGTCGAGCGCAAGCGGCTGGAAGCCGCCCAGGCGGAGGAGCGCGCCGCCAAGGAGCGCCGCGCCCTGGCGGTGGAGCGGCTGGTGGAGGAGTTCGAACGGGCGGCATCGGGCCGGCTGCGCACCGTCGCCGCCGCCGCGACCGAGCTGGAAAGCACGGCCCGCAGCATGAGCGACGTCGCCGGAAACGCGATGGAGCAGGCATCCAGCTCCGCCGACGCCTCGCAGCAGACCTCGGCCAACGTGCAGACGGTGGCGGCCGCCACCGAGGAGATGACCAGCTCCATCGCCGAGATCGCCCGGCAGGTCGACGAGAGCGCCGAGGTGACCCGCAGCGCCGTCGACGAGGCGCAGAACACCAACGCCATCGTCACCAGCCTGAACGAATCGGCCCAGCGCATCGGCGACGTGGTGAAGCTGATCCAGGACATCGCCAGCCAGACCAACCTGCTGGCGCTGAACGCCACCATCGAGGCGGCCCGCGCCGGCGAGGCCGGCAAGGGCTTCGCCGTCGTGGCGCAGGAGGTGAAGAACCTCGCCAACCAGACCGCCAAGGCCACCGAGGACATCACCGCCCAGATCAGCGGCATGCAGGCCGAAACCGCCGGCGTGGTGGGCGCCATCCGCGGCATCACCGACACCATCGGCCGGGTGAACCACATCGCCTCGGCCATCGCCGCGGCGGTGGAGGAGCAGAACGCCACCACCGGCGAGATCTCGCGCAACGTGCAGCAGGCGGCGTCCGCCACCCAGTCGGTGTCGTCGAGCATCCAGACCGTCACCCAGGCGGCCGAGCAGACGGGGGCCGCCAGCAGCCAGGTGCTGAGCGCCGCGCAGGAGCTGTCGGTGCAGGCGGAGGGACTGCAGAGCGAGGTGCAGCGCTTCCTCAGCGGCATCCGCGCGGCGTAAACCCCTCCTTTTTGAGTTCGCCGCATGAAGGCGCCCGATGGCCTCCATTGGGCGCCTTCGTCGTTCGGGGCGCCGGGTTCGCCCGCCGCCAACCCCACACACATAAAGATATCTTTATGCTTGCATGTCGGTCGCCCCGCTGGTACACCCGGCCGCATCGGGGCGCCGGCCTATGGCAGACGTGCGCCCGCACCGACCCTATTCCCGCGAGGAGCCTTCCATGCCCGCCAGCTTCACCGACTACAAGGTCAAGGACATCAGCCTCGCGCAGTGGGGCCGCAAGGAGATCACCATCGCCGAGACCGAGATGCCCGGCCTGATGGCCTTGCGTCAGGAATACGGCGACTCCAAGCCGCTGAAGGGTGCGCGCATCGTCGGCTGCCTGCACATGACCATCCAGACCGCCGTGCTGATCGAGACGCTGACCGCGCTGGGCGCCACCGTGCGCTGGTCGTCGTGCAACATCTTCTCGACGCAGGACCACGCGGCCAGCGCCATCGCCGCCGCCGGCATCCCCGTGTTCGCCTGGAAGGGCGAGACGGAGGAGGAGTTCTGGTGGTGCATCGAGCAGACGCTGCGCGGCCCGGACGGCTGGACCCCGAACATGATCCTGGACGACGGCGGCGACGTCACCCAGATCATGCACGACAAGTATCCGGAGATGCTGAACGACGTGCGCGGCCTGTCGGAGGAGACGACCACCGGCGTGCACCGCCTGTATGAGATGATGAAGGCCGGCACGCTGAAGGTGCCCGCCATCAACGTCAACGACAGCGTCACCAAGTCGAAGTTCGACAACCTGTACGGCTGCCGCGAGTCGCTGGTCGACGGCATCAAGCGCGCCACCGACGTGATGGTGGCCGGCAAGGTCGCCGTGGTCGCCGGCTATGGCGACGTGGGCAAGGGCTCGGCCGCCTCGCTGCGCAGCCAGGGTGCGCGCGTGATGGTGACGGAGATCGACCCGATCAACGCCCTCCAGGCCGCCATGGAAGGCTATCAGGTCACCACCATGGACGAGGCCGCCCCGCTGGGCGACATCTTCGTCACCGCCACCGGCAACGTCGACGTCATCACGCTGGACCACATGCGGGCCATGAAGGACCGCGCCATCGTGTGCAACATCGGCCACTTCGACAGCGAGATCCAGATCGACAGCCTGAAGAACCTGGTGTGGGACGAGGTGAAGCCGCAGGTGGACGAGGTCGTCTTCCCGGACGGCAAGCGCCTGATCGTGCTGGCTAAGGGCCGCCTGGTGAACCTGGGCTGCGCCACCGGCCACCCGAGCTTCGTGATGTCCGCCAGCTTCACCAACCAGGTGCTGGCGCAGATCGAGCTGTGGAACAACGCCGAGAAGTACGAGCGCAAGGTCTACGTCCTGCCCAAGCACCTGGACGAGAAGGTCGCCCGCCTGCACCTGGACAAGATCGGCGCCAAGCTGACCCAGCTGTCCGACAAGCAGGCTGCCTACATCGGCGTCGACGTCAACGGCCCGTACAAGCCGGAGCACTACCGCTACTAAGCGGCGCCCTGGTGGTGTGAAGAAAGGCCCCTTTCCGCGAGGAGAGGGGCCTTTTTGTTTGATGGTTTGGAGACACGGATGAACACGGATTGCGCACGGATGAACACGGATGTTCATTTCATTCGTGTTCATCCGTGGCCCGCCGCGCGGGCATCCGTGTTCCTCCGTGTCTCCCAATTCCCTCTCCGTTGACCGGCGCAGATTGCGGGAGCAGCATTCCGCCATGCAGTTGCCGGCCATCCGTGACTTCGCCACCGAGGGGATCGACGCCCGGCGCTATGCGGCGCTGGGGGCGGACTGGGCGCTGGCCGTGGCGGACGTGGTGGGGAGCACGCGGCTGGCCGCCGAGGGACGGCACCGGGAGGTGAACTTCATCGCCGGGGCCGTGGTGGCGGTGCTGTCCAGTGTGCTGGGGACGGCGCAGGCGCCGGCCGCCTGCCAGTTCGGCGGCGACGGGGCGCTGGCCGCCGTGCCGCCGGGAAAGCGGGAGGACGCGGCGCGGGCGCTGGCGGCGCTGGCGCACTGGGCGTCGGTCGAACTGGACGTGCCGCTGCGCGTCGGCATGGTGCCGGTGAAGGCGCTGCTGGACCGGGGGCTGGAGGTGCGCGCCGCCGTGCACGACTTCGGCGGCGGCAACGTCTTCGGGCAGTTCCTGGGGGCCGGCGTCACCGCCGCCGACGCCTGGGTGAAGGCGGACGCGCGCTGGCGGATCGAACCGGCCGAGGGGCCGCTGCCGGGGCTGGAGGGGCTGTCGTGCCGCTGGCAGCCGGTGCCGGCCGGGCGCGGCACGGTGCTGTGCGTCATCGCCGACCCGGTGCCGGCGGGGGCGGCCGGCGACGCCGTGCTGGCCCGGCTGCACGCCGCCATCGAGCGCGTGGTGCCGACGGAGGCCGCGGCCCCGCTGGGCGGTGGCGAGCGGCTGGCGCCGCGCTGGCCGCCGTCGCTGCGCGCGTTGTGGCTGGAGACGCGCACCGAGTCGAAGCGCCGGCGGCTGGGCCGGGTGGCGCGGGCGCTGGCCGGGGCGGCAATCATCCGGGTGGTGCACGCGCTGGGCCGGCCGCTGGGCGCGCTGGACGTGGCGCGCTACCGCGCCGCACTGGCCGAGCGGTCCGACTACCGCAAGGAGGCCGGGGGGCCGCGCCTCGTGCTCGACGTGACGGAGGCCGAGGCGCGGGCGATCGAGGCGGTGCTGGCGCGCTTCGCCGAGGCGGGGGAGATCCGCTATGGCACCGCGCGGGCGGCGGCCACAACCATCACCTGCCTCGTCGGCGACTTCGCCGCCGACCGCCACGTGCACTTCGTGGACGGCGCCGACCTGGGCTTCTGGCGCGCCTCGGTCATGCTGAAGGGGATGAAGGGCTAACCGGCGGCGACCAGTTCGATGGAAAGACGCGCCATGGCGGGCGGCACCCGGCGCAGCGCCCGGTGGCGCAGGCGGTCGGCCATCGTGTTCACCTGCGAGGCCCGGCGCAGCAGCCGCAACGCGGCGCGGTCGTCGGCCAGCCGCTCCGCCGCGCGCACCATGCGCTCGGCGATGCCGTCGAGGCATTCCGGAACCAGACCGCGCGTGATCATCGCCACCCTCCTCCGTCGTCCGGTACGGGGTGGAATGTATGGTGTCGATCTTACCGTTTTGCGCGCAGGCTGGTCACAGTTTGATGACCGGTCGTAGGTGAGCGAAGCAACGAAAAAGGGGACCCGCCGGTGGCGGATCCCCTTGTCTCGGTCTTGACTGAGTCTCGGTCCTGGCTGAGCGGTGTCGCTCAGAACTCCTTCCAGTCGTCCTCGTCGGCCTGGGCGCGCTGGAGCGTGCCGGCGGCGGTACGGGGGGCCGGGGCGGCGGCGGGCGCCGCCTTGCGGGCGGCGGGCTTGGGGGCCGCGACCGCGGCGTGGGCGGCCGGGCGGCGCACGGCCGGGGCGGCAGCGGCGCGCACCGGGGTGCGGGCCGGGGCGTAGTGGGCCTGGGCGACCGTGCCCTGGTTCAGCTGGAAGAAGCCGATCAGGCCCTTCAGGTCGGCGGCCTGGCCGGCCATCGCCTGGGCGGCGGCGGTGGTTTCCTCCACCAGCGCCGCGTTCTTCTGCGTCATCTCGTCCATCTGCGCGACGGTGGCGTTGATCTCGTCCAGCGCCGAGGCCTGCTCGCTCGATGCCGCCGCCATCTCGGCGATCAGGCCGGCCACCTCGCGCACGCCGGAGACGATGCCCTCCAGCGCGGCGCCGGCCTTGCCGACCAGCTCCACGCCTTCCTTCACCTGCCCGTCGCTGTCCAGGATCAGGCTCTTGATCTCCTTGGAGGCCTGGGCGGAGCGCTGGGCGAGCTGGCGCACCTCCTGGGCCACCACGGCGAAGCCGCGGCCGGCATCGCCGGCACGGGCGGCCTCGACGGCGGCGTTGAGGGCCAGCAGGTTGGTCTGGAAGGCGATCTCGTCGATGACGCCGATGATGTCGGTGATCTTGCGGCTGGCGTCCTCGATCCGCTTCATCGCGTCGATGGCGGAACCGGCGACGCCGCCGCCCTGCTCGGCCGCCCGGCGGGCGTCGTCGGCCATGCGGTTGGCGCGCTGGGCGCTGTCGGCGTTGGAGCGGACGGTGGCGCCCAGTTCTTCCATGCTGGCCGCCGTCTCCTCCAGGCTGCTGGCCTGCTGTTCCGTGCGGTCGGCGAGGTCGGAGGAGCCGGTGGAGACTTCGCCGGCGGCGGACGCGATGGTGTCGGCGGCCTCGGCGATCTGGCCGACGATCTCGGCCAGCTTGGCCGAGGTGGCGTTGACGTCGCTCTTCAGCCGCTCGAAGGCGCCCTGGTAGTCCTTGTCGATGCGGGTGTTCAGGTCGCCCTTGGCGAGGGCGCCGAGCACGCCGCCCAGGTCGGCGATGACCCCGGCCACGGTGTCGGTCAGGCGGTTGATGCCCTCCGACATGGTCTTGTAGAAGCCGTCCTTGCCGGACAGGTCGATGCGGCGGCTGAGGTCGCCCTTCGACACGCTGTCGATCAGCGCGGCGATCTCCTGGCCGATGGCGGCCTCGCGGGCGCGCTGCGCCTCGTCCTCGCGGCGCTCGGCCTCCAGGCGCTCGCGCTCGGCCTCGTCCATGCGCTGCTTGGCAATGGCGTTGTCCTTGAAGACCTGCACGGCCTTGGCCATGGCGCCGATCTCGTCCTGGTTGGACAGCGCCGGGATGGCGACGGTCAGGTCGCCGGCCGCCAGCTTGGTCATGGTGGCGGTCATGTCGTTGACCGGGCGGGTGATGCTGCGCGCCACGATCCACGCCAGCAGCAGACCGATCAGCACGGCGGCGACGCCGACGATGATGTTGGTGGTGGCGGTGCGGCTGAGCGCCGAGGTGATCTCCTCCGACGAGGACTCCATGGAGTCCAGCGCCGACTTGCGGGTCGCCTCGGCCAGCCGCGCGAACTCGGCGGCGTCCTGGCCCATGGTGGCGACCAGCTTCACGTTGTCCATGACCGCGGTGACGGTGTCGTCGAAGGCCGGCAGGTACTTGCGCACGGACTCCAGCGCGGTCTCGGCGGCGCGCTTCGTCGCGGCGTCGGGCATCTGCGCCTGCAGTGCCTGGACCGAGGCGATCAGCTGCTGGGCGCGGTCGCGGAACAGGTCGGCGTACTTGAGGTCGGTGTCCATCAGGAAGCGGGCGGCGAACAGGCGCGCGGTCAGCACGCCCTCCACGGCCTGGGTGGCGGAGAGCGCGTTGCGGTCGTCGCCGCGCTCCTTCAGCGCCTGGACGAGGTCGGACAGGCCCTTGCGCGCCGCCTCGCCCTGCGGGGTCAGCACGTCGGCCACCATGTGGTCGCGCGTGTCGCGCGCCTTGACCATCTTCTCGAAGTTGCGGGCGTAGCCGTCGAGGAAGCTGCCCATCCGCTCCAGGTTGGCGCGCCGCGTGGGATCGCCGGTGCCCTGCGCCGCCACCTTCAGCGCCGGTCCCAGCGTCGCCAGCAGCTCCTGCACCCGCTTCTGCGCCGCGTCGTCGCCGGAGTTGGAGAAGGCGAGCGCGTTGCGCCGCATGTCGGCGACGGTGCCGGCGATGTCGGACACCTGCTGCGTGTTGCGCGCGATGCCGGCGTAGTCGCCGAACCCGTGCTCGGCCGTGCCCATGGCGCGCACACCCAGGACGGCAAGCACGACGAGGAGCAGGAGCACCGAAAGGAAGCCGGCGGCGATGCGCGTGGCAACCTTGAAGCGTCCGGCGAAGCTGGCGGTCTGCATGGTCTTTGATCCCAACTGGGTGTGGCGGCAGGGCGACGGGAACGGCGGCGCCGCGGTCATGGCGTACGGGACGGTATAGATAAAATGTTTCGCAACCCTTTACAAAGGCCCTATCCCGCAATCTAGGTCGTTATAAAGGCTGAATATTTTTCGGCCTGAGGATCGGCCCGGCACCTCAACGGATCGGGGCCGTGACCACGTCGGCGGCGGTGCTGGCGGCCTTGGCGGTGACGCTGACGGCGGTGCTGGCGACGCTGGCCGCCCCGCTGACGACGCCGCAGCCGGACAGGGCCAGCGCGAGGAGGAGAAGGGGCAGGACGCGGCGCATCGCGGGACTCCAGGGTGTTACGGGGCGTGTCACGCCCCTGAGGATGGCGCCAGTCTGCGCCGTTCCGCCTCACCGTTTCGTTAACCGTGCGGGCTTTCCGAAGCGGCCGGCACCCCCTAGGTTAGGCGGACAGCCCAATCCGCAGAAAAGCCGACCGCCCCCATGCGCTCCCTTGGTTTTCCGTCCGCCGACCCCGCCGCTTCCGACAAGGCCCGCCCATCCGCCGGGGCCACGCTGCGCATGCTGGTCCCCTACCTGTGGCCGCGGGGCGAGACGGAGATGCGGGTGCGCGTGGTCGTCGCCATGCTGCTGCTGGTGGGCGCCAAGGCCGCCAACGTCTATGTGCCGATCTTCTACAAGCAGGCGGTGGACGCGCTGACGCCAGCGGCCGGTGGTGCGGCAGCGGGCGGCGCGGCGGCCGGCGGCGTATCCCCGATGTTGAGCATCCCGATCGGGCTGATCCTCGCCTACGGCATGGCGCGCGTGCTGTCGCTGGCCTTCGCCGAGGCGCGCGACGCGGTGTTCGCCAAGGTGGCGCAGCGCGCCATCCGCACCGTGGCGCTGAACATCTTCCGCCACCTGCACGCGCTGTCCCTGCGGTTTCACCTGGAGCGGCAGACGGGCGGGCTGACGCGGTCGCTGGAGCGCGGCACGCGGGCCATCGACTCGCTGCTGCGCTTCGCGCTGTTCAGCATCGCGCCGACGCTGGTGGAGATCGCGCTGGTCGTCGTCATCCTGTGGAGCATGTTCGACGGCTGGTTCGCGCTGGCCACCGCCGTCACGGTGGTGGGCTACATCGCCTACACCTTCCTGGTGTCGGAATGGCGGACCAAGTACCGCCGCCAGATGAACGAGGAGGACAGCCGCGCCAACACCAAGGCCATCGACAGCCTGCTGAACTACGAGACCGTCAAGTACTTCGGCAACGAGGAGCACGAGGCGCGCCGCTACGACAAGGCGCTGCAGTCCTATGAGAGTGCGGCGGTGAAGAGCCAGCAGAGCCTGTCGATGCTGAACGTCGGGCAGTCGGCCATCATCTCGGTCGGGCTGGCGGTGGTGATGGCGATGGCGGCGCGCGGCATCGTCAACGGCAGCATGACCATCGGCGATTTCGTGCTGGTCAACACCTATCTGCTGCAGCTCTACCAGCCGCTGAACTTCTTCGGCTTCGTGTACCGCGAGATGAAGCAGGCGATCATCGACATGGAGCGGATGTTCGAGCTGCTGGCCGTCGGCCGCGAGATCGCCGATTCGCCGGACGCGAGGCCGCTGGCCGTGACCGGCGGCGCCGTGGCGTTCGAGGACGTGGCCTTCGGATACGACCCGCGCCGGACGATCCTGAAGGGGGTGAGCTTCGAGGTGCCGGCGGGCAAGACGGTGGCCATCGTCGGCCCGTCGGGGGCCGGCAAGTCGACGATCAGCCGGCTGCTGTTCCGATTCTACGACGTGTCGGGCGGGCGGGTAACCATCGACGGGCAGGACATCCGCGGCGTGACGCAATCCAGCCTGCGGGCGGCCATCGGCATCGTCCCGCAGGACACGGTGCTGTTCAACGACACGGTGTTCTACAACATCGCCTATGGCCGCCCCGGCGCCAGCCCGGCGGAGGTGGAGCAGGCGGCGCGGCTGGCGCACATCCACGACTTCGTCATGGCGCTGCCCGACGGCTACCAGACCATGGTGGGCGAGCGCGGGCTGAAGCTGTCCGGCGGCGAGAAGCAGCGCGTGGCCATCGCCCGCACCATCCTGAAGAACCCCGCCATCCTGATGTTCGACGAGGCGACCAGTGCGCTCGACACCCACACGGAGCGGGAGATCCAGGCCAACCTGCGCGAGGTCAGCCGCGGGCGCACCACGCTGGTGATCGCGCACCGTCTGTCCACCGTGGTGGAGGCCGACGAGATCCTGGTGCTGGAGCAGGGCCGCATCATCGAACGCGGCCGGCATGCCGAGCTGCTGGCGCGCGGCGGCGCCTACGCAGCACTCTGGGCGCGCCAGCAGGACACCAGCCAGGGGCCGGAGCCGGTGCCGGGCGTGCTGGCGCCGACGTGAGGAAGACGCCTGTCCCCTCCCGGCTTCGCTGACGCTCAGCCACCCTCCCCCTCTTCGAGGTGGAGGGTTGTGTGCCGAAGCGGCGGCAGTCCCCTCCACCGCAAAGCGGGGGAGGGTTAGGGAGGGGGCAAGACCCTGCATTTTCAGGAGTTTGCATGGGGCCCACCCGCCACGCCCTGCGCGCCGCGACGCAGGCGATCCACGACCGGCTGGACCGGGCGCCGGTGCTGCGCCCGCTGGCCGGGCCTGGGCTGACCGTGGAGGACTACCGCGCGGCCCTTATTGCGCTGCACGGCGCTCACGCGCCGGTGGAGGAACGGCTGGGCGGCGGCGCGGGGCGGCTGGACCTGCTGCGCGCCGACCTGGACGACCTGGGCGTGGACGCCGCCGCGCTGCCGGTCATGGACGGGCTGCCGGACCTGGGCGGGACGGCGGAGCGGCTGGCGGCGCGCTATGTGCTGGACGGGTCGGCGCACGGCGGGCGGGCGATGCTGCCCAACGTCAGCCGCGCGCTGGGCTTCGACGCGGCGCGCGGGGCGCGCTTCCTGGCCTCGGCCGGGATCGACGCGGCGGCGGGCTGGCGCGACCTGCTGGCCCGGCTGGAGGCGGAGGTCGCCACCCCGGCGGCGCGCGAGCGGGCCTGCGCCACGGCGGTGGGGCTGTTCGCCGCGATCGAGATCTGGTTGGCGAGGATTGGCTGGGACGTTGCCGCCGGGCGTGAGGGCGGCTAGTTTCCCGGTCATGACCACCACGCCAAACGATCCGGCCGCCCTGGCCGAGGCCGTGCGCCGCGGCGAGCGCCGGGCGCTCGCGCGCGCCATCACGCTCATCGAATCGACCCGCGCCGACCACCGCGCCCAGGCGGAGGCGCTGCTGGCCGCCCTGCTGCCGCACACCGGCAACTCGGTGCGCGTCGGCATCACCGGCGTGCCGGGGGTGGGCAAGTCCACCTTCATCGAGGCGTTCGGGCTGCACGTCATCGGCCGGGGCCACAAGGTGGCGGTGCTGGCCATCGACCCCACGTCCCAGCGCACCGGCGGCTCCATCCTGGGCGACAAGACGCGCATGGTGGATCTGTCGCGCGAGGAGGAGGCGTTCATCCGCCCCTCCCCCGCCGGGGCCACGCTGGGCGGCGTGGCGCGCCGCACGCGCGAGGCGATGCTGGTGTGCGAGGCGGCCGGCTTCGACGTCATCGTCGTGGAGACGGTGGGCGTGGGCCAGTCGGAGACGGCGGTGGCCGACATGGTGGACCTGTTCCTGCTGCTGCTGCTGCCGGCCGGCGGCGACGAGCTGCAGGGCATCAAGAAGGGCATCATGGAGTTGGCCGACGTCATCGTCGTGAACAAGGCGGACGGCGACCTCGCCAACACCGCGCGGCACACGGTGGCCGACTACCGCCACGCGGTGACGCTGCTGCGCCATGGTGCCGACTGGCGGGTGCCGGTGCTGAGCTGCTCCGCCTTCGAGAAGCGCGGCATCGACGCGGTGTGGGACACCATCGGCGCGCACCGCACCGCCATGGAGAAGAACGGCACCCGCAGCGCCCGGCGCGCCGAGCAGGCGCGCGCCTGGCTGTGGAGCGAGATCCGCGAGACGCTGATCGACGCCTTCCGCGCCAACCCGCAGGTGCGCGCCGAACTGCCCGACCTGGAGGCCCGCGTCACCAGCGGCGGCCTGATCCCCACGGCGGCCGCGCGCACGCTGCTGGGGCATTTCCTGGGGCGCGAGGTGGCGGCGAGGGATTGAGGGACGGGGCGCACCGCGCCCTATACCGCGCTCTATACCGCACTGCGGCGAATTTGTTGCACCGCAGCATTCCTTTGTGTAAATTATAGGCGGCGAAACCGGGTTTCGCCGGGGTGGCCGTGTGCCTTCGGGCCCGCCGCCGGTCCTGCGCAGCGCCTCCGGGCCTTGCGCCCGCCGCCGCAGGGCGCCTCCGTTCAAACTCGCGTTTCGGGGAGAAACCGCAATGAGTGACAGCTTCCAGGGCTTCTATGAGACGGCCGCCGCCCGGTCCGCCCGCGTCGGCAACGTCGTGCAGGAAGGCTACCGCCGCTGGGTCGACGGCCTGACCACCGGCTTCAACCAGACCGCCAAGGCCGCCGAGGACCTGCGCAAGGTGCGCAGCCCGGCCGACCTGGTGGCGCTGCAGCGCCAGCTGTTCGACACCACCGCCGCCCGCGTGGCCGAGGACGTGAAGGCGTTCATCGAGCTGTCGCAGAAGCTGGTCGCCGAAGTGACCGCCCCGGTCGCCGCCGCGCCGAAGGCCGCCCCGAAGGCGGAGGCGCCGAAGGCCGCCGCCCCCAAGGCCCCGGCCCCCAAGACCGAGGTGAAGGCCGAGCCGGCCCCGGCCGTGAAGGCGGAAGCGCCGAAGGCGGCGCCCGTCGCGACTCCGGCGCCGAAGAAGGCCGCTGCCCCGAAGCCGGCCGCCAAGGCTACCGCTCCGAAGGCCACCGCCCCCAAGGCGGAGGCGAAGCCGGCCGTGAAGGTTGAGGCGCCGAAGGCGGCCCCGAAGGCCGCCCCGAAGACTGAGGTGAAGGTCGAGGCGCCGAAGGCGGAAGCGCCCAAGGTCGAAGCCCCCAAGGTCGAAGCCAAGGTCGAGGCCCCGAAGGCCCCCGCCGCCCCGGCGCCGAAGGCCGAGGCTCCCAAGGTCGAGGTGAAGGCCGAGGCCCCGAAGGCTCCGGCCGCCATTGCTCCGGCGGCTCCGGCCCCGGTCGCCGCTGCTCCGGCAGCCACTCCGGCGCCCGCCGCCAAGCCCGCGACCGCCGGGTAAGCATCGGCCGATGATCAGGCGCGCGTCCGGATTCTCCTTCCTTGACGGGCGCGCGCTTGTTCGACTATAACGCGGCCTCCTTTCGGGCGGACTGCTGCCCGAGACCGGCATTCATTTGTTAAAAAGGAACAGACCGATGGCTCGTCGGTGCTCCGTGACCGGCAAGGGCACGCAGTTTGGCAACAACGTCTCGCACGCCAACAACAAGACCCGCCGCCGCTTCCAGCCCAACCTGCAGGAAACCTCCCTGCTGAGCGATGCGCTCGGCCAGATGGTGCGCCTGCGCCTCTCGACCAACGCGATCCGCTCGATCGAGCACAAGGGCGGCCTCGACGCCTTCCTGCTCGACGCCAAGGACGCGGTGCTGAGCCTGGACGCGCGCCGCCTGAAGCGCCGCATCGCCAAGGCCCAGGACAAGCAGGCCGCGGCGTAAGCTGCTTGCCGGTCTCCGAAGGAAATGAGCCTGCCGCGCAGCCGCGCGGCGGGCCTTTTCTATTTGGGGCGTCTACTCCAGCTCCGCCGGATCCTCCGCGTCCACCACGCGCCGGGCGATCTCGTAGGCGAAGCCGGCGCGGCCGAGCGCGGCGAGGTCCTTGTCGCGGAACGCGGCGCGCGACTCGGGCGCGCGGTACGGCCCCAGGCGGCGGCGCCTCGCCAGCGCCAGCGCGGCGGCAAGGTCGAGGTCGCCGCCCTCCACATCCTCGCGCACGCGGTCCAGGGCACCGTCCACGGCGTCGCGCGCGACGCCCTTGGCGGCCAGCTTCTCGCGGATGGCGCGGGTGGAGGCGCCGCGGCGGTGCAGGCTCTCCGCCTTCATGCGGGCGTAGCCGGCATCATCCAGCAGGCCGCTGCGCTGGTAGCGGGCCAGCAGGTCGTCCACCCACCGCGCCGCCTCCTCGCGGTCGGTGCCGTGCTCCTGCACCGAGCGGTCGACGCGGCGCATCAGCACGCGCCGCAGGTTGGCGGACGAACTGGCGAAGCGCTCCAGGTAGTGGAGTGCCGCGTTCTCCAGGTACTGCGGCGTGACGCGCTTGGGCGGACGGCGGGCCGTCATGGCAGGCTTTCCCTTGGCAACGGTTGCCCCAACGGGCGGTGAGGCCTAATGTCGCCCATCCCCCGCAGATCCTCGAAACGATGACCCATCCCCTTCCTCCCATGCCGCGCGCCGTCGGATCCGTCAACTGGATCGGGCTGTGGACGCTCTACGCCCGCGAGGTGCGGCGCTTCGTCAAGGTGCACCAGCAGACCGTGTGGGCGCCGGTGGTCACCACGCTGCTGTTCTACGCCGTCTTCGCGCTGGCGCTGGGGGGTGCCGTGCGCATGGTGGGCGACGTGCCGTACATGGAGTTCCTGGCGCCCGGCCTGATCATGATGGCGATGACGCAGAACGCCTTCGCCAACACCTCGTCCTCGGTGGTGATCGCCAAGGTGCAGGGCAACATCGTCGACATCCTGATGCCGCCCATGGCGCCGGTCGAGCTGGCGCTGGGCTTCGTCGGCGGCGGGGTGACGCGGGGCCTGTGCGTGGGCTTCGTGACCGGGCTGGCGATCTGGGCCTTCACGCCGCTGCACATGCCGCACCCGGGCTTCGTCATCTTCCACGCGCTGATGGCGTCGATGCTGCTGTCGCTGCTGGGTTTGGCGGGCGGCATCTGGTCGGAGAAGTTCGACCACATCGCCGCGGTGACCAACTTCGTGGTGACGCCGCTGGCCTTCCTGTCCGGCACCTTCTATTCGGTGGCCAGCCTGCCGCCGGTGTTCTGGTGGATCGCCCACTTCGACCCGTTCTTCTACATGATCGACGGCTTCCGCTATGGCTTCACCGGCCAGTCCGACGGCACGCTGGCGCTGGGCGTCGTGGTGATGCTGGCGACCAACGGGTTCCTGTGGTGGCTGGTCCTGCGCATGCTGCGCACGGGGTACAAGCTGAAGGCGTAAAGCCGCCTGTAACGCTGGCATGCGCCCCCGGCCTCGCCCAAGCCGTTGACATCGGCCGCCTATCTCTTGATATTGGCCGCTTTCCGTCGGGCCAGGGGGTCCGCCGGACCCACTCCTATTGGAGGGAGCGTCCCGTGATTCCGGTCGTCATGCCCGTGTACAACCGCGCCGACGTCGTGTTCGAGCGTGGTGAAGGCCCGTATCTGTTCGATACGGCCGGGCGACGATACCTGGACTTCGCCGCCGGCGTGGCGGTGGTGGCGCTGGGCCATTCCCACCCGCACCTCGTGAACGCGCTGGTCGAGCAGGGCCGGAAGCTCTGGCACACCTCCAACCTGTACCGGGTCGCGGGGCAGGAGTCGCTGGCGCAGCGCCTCGTCGACGCCACCTTCGCCGACACGGTGTTCTTCACCAACTCCGGCGTCGAGGCGTGGGAGTGCTCGGTCAAGGTCTGCCGCAAGTACCAGTACGAGACCGGCAACCCGCAGCGCTGGCGCATCATCACCTTCCAGCAGAACTTCCACGGCCGCACCACCTCGGCCATCGCCGCCTCGAAGGCGGAGAAGATGGTGAAGGGCTTCGGGCCGGTGACCGACGGCTTCGACATGGTCGCCTTCGGCAACCTGAACGAGGTGCGGGCCGCCATCACCGACGAGACGGCCGCCATCTGCGTGGAGCCGATCCAGGGCGAGGGCGGCATCCGCGTGGGCGACACCGACTTCCTGAAGGGCCTGCGCGCGGTGTGCGACGAGTTCGGCCTGCTGCTCTTCATGGACGAGATCCAGACCGGCATGGGCCGCACCGGCAAGCTGTTCGCCCACGAATGGGCCGGCGTGACGCCGGACGTCATGGCGGTGGCCAAGGGCATCGGCGGCGGCTTCCCGCTGGGTGCGTGCCTTGCCACCGAAAAGGCGGCCGTCGGCATGACGCCGGGCACGCACGGCAGCACCTATGGCGGCAACCCGCTGGCCACCGCCATCGGCAACGCCGTGCTGGACGTCATGCTGGCGCCGGGCTTCCTGCAGGGTGTCGAGAAGGTCGGCCGCACGCTGCACCGCCGCTTGGCCGGGCTGGTGGACGCCCACCCGCAGGTCTACGGCGGCGTGCGCGGGCACGGGCTGATGCTGGGCCTGGAGTGCGTGCCGGCCAACACGGCCGTGGTCGACCGGCTGCGCGCCAACGGCATGCTGGCGGTCGCCGCGGGCGACAACGTGGTGCGGCTGCTGCCGCCCCTGATCATCGATGAGGCGCAGGTGGACGAGGCCGTCGCGATCCTGGGCAAGACGGCACAGGAGCTGGTGGGATGACGACGCCTCGGCACTTCCTCGACCTCGACCGGCTGGACAGGGCCACGCTGCGCGGCATCCTGGACCGCGCGGTGGCGATCAAGCGCGACATCCCCGGCCACCGCGCGCTGGCGGCCGGGCGCACGCTGGCCATGATCTTCGAGAAGCCGTCGACCCGCACCCGCGTGTCGTTCGAGGTGGGCATGACCCAGCTGGGCGGCCACGCGCTGGTGCTGAAGCACGACGACATGCAGCTGGGCCGCGGCGAGACCATCGCCGACACGGCGCGCGTGCTGTCGCGCTACGTCGACGCCATCATGGTGCGCACCGGTCCGGAGGAGCGGCTGCTGGAACTCGCCCGGCATGCGGCTGTTCCGGTGATCAACGGTCTCACCAACGAATCGCACCCCTGCCAGATCATGGCCGACATCCTGACCTTCGAGGAGCACCGCGGGCCGATCGCCGGCCGCGTCGTGGCCTGGAGCGGCGACGGCAACAACGTCGCCGCCAGCTGGGTGCACGCCGCCGTGCGCTTCGACTTCGAGCTGCGCGTGGCCTGCCCGGACAGCCTGAGCCTGCCGCCCGCCCTGCTGGAGTGGGCGGCGCGCGAGGGGCACGGCAACGTGGTGGTGGTGAAGACGGCCGACGAGGCGGCGCGCAACGCCGACTGCGTCGTCACCGACGCCTGGGTGTCGATGAACAACACCGACGAGGAGAAGGCCTTCCGCCACGCCGCCCTGGCGCCGTTCCAGGTGGACGAGCGGCTGATGGGTCTGGCCAAGGCCGACGCGCTGTTCATGCACTGCCTGCCCGCCCACCGCGGCGAGGAGATGACGGACGGCGTCATCGACGGCCCGCAGTCGGTCGTCTGGGACGAGGCGGAGAACCGCATGCACGCGCAGAAGGCCGTTCTGGCATGGTGCCTGGAGGCATGAGCGACACCCCCACTCCCGCCCCGGTGAGCGGCGCCCCCTCGGGTTCGGACGATCTGGTCCAGCCGTTCCAGATCGAGGCGTCGCGGCTGCGCGGGCGCATGGTGCGCCTGGGGCCGGCGCTGGACGAGATCCTGACGCGCCACGCCTACCCCGAGCCGGTGGCGAAGTTCCTGGCCGAGACCATGGCGCTGGCCGTGCTGCTGGCCAGCATGCTGAAGTACGAGGGCATCTTCACGCTGCAGACCAAGGGCGACGGGCCGATCCGCCTGATGGTAGCGGACGTCACCTCGGTCGGCGACGTGCGCGCCTATGCCCAGTTCGACGAGGCGGCGCTGACCGCCGCCGGCGACGACGTGACGATCGCCCCGGCCCCCGCCCTGCTGGGCCGCGGGCACATCGCCTTCACCGTCGACCAGGGGCCGAACACCGACCGCTACCAGGGCATTGTCGAGCTGTACGGCAAGACGCTGGCCGACTGCGTGCAGCACTACTTCCGCCAATCGGAGCAGATCGACACCGGCCTGCGCGTGACCGTCGGCCGCGATGCCGGCGGGCATTGGCGGGCCGGCGGGCTGATGGTGCAGCGCATGCCGCCGGAACAGGGCACGGCCGCGCTGCTGTCCAGCGACACGGAAGACGACTGGCGCCGGGCCATGGTGCTGATGGCCAGCACCACCGACGACGAGCTGCTGAGCCCGGACCTGAAGGCCAACGACCTGCTGTTCCGCCTGTTCCACGAGGACGGCGTGCGGGTGTGGGCGCCGCACCACCTGCGCTTCGGCTGCCGCTGCTCGCGCCAGCGCGTGCACGACATGCTGGGCAACCTGCCGCGCGAGGAGATCCAGCACCTGAAGGTCGAGGAGACCGGCAAGGTCGAGGTGGTCTGCCAGTTCTGCTCCACCGCCTACCACTTCGACGACGACGACCTGGACAAGGTCTACGGGTCCGGCGACGCGTAAGGAACGCCCGCCCGCCGCCCGCTGTTTGCTGCCTGTATCGAACGGGCGGAAGGAGCGGGCCATGCGGCAGGCACGGGACAGCGGGATTTCCACGAACGGGCTGATGGCGTTCGCCGGCGGCGTGCTGGTGGCGCTGGTCGCCAGCCGGCTCATGCCGCCGCTGGTGGCGCAGGCGGCCGGCACGCTCCGCGCGCAGGCCGGGCGCGACCCGTTCGACGCGCTGGCGCACGACCATCGCGTCATCCTGTCCCTGCTGGACCAGATGGAGGACAGCCCGGACAACGCCACGATGCGGCGCACGCAGCTGCTGCTGCGCCTGAAGCGACGTCTGGCCGCGCACGCCCTGGCCGAGGAGGACGTGGTCTACCCCCTGCTGCACGACCGCGCGCACGAGGAGGAGGACACCCGCCGCCTCTACGCCGAGCACGCCGACATGAAGATGCACCTCTTCGCGCTGGAGCAGATGCCGAAGGACGACCCGCGCTGGCGCGCCCGCGTCGGCGAGCTGCGCGCGCTGATCGCCGGGCACGTGCACCAGGAGGAGGACGTCGACTTCCCCCGCCTGCGCGAACGGCTGGACGACCGCGCCACGGTGCGCCTGTCGGGCAGCGTGCAGCGGGAAAAGGCGCTGGTGCTGTAGGCGCCCGGCCGTGCCGTGACCATCTACCGTGAACGGCACCGGCTGCCCATCTGTTCTCCCTGGGACAGGGTCCGAGGGAGTTCAGCCATGCGCGCCATCCTGCTGCTGTTCGTCGTCACGCTCGCCACCGCCGGCTGTGTGCCGGACCGCTACTACGATCCATACGATCGCTCGTCCGGATCGTATGGTCGCTCTTACGAGCCCTATGATCGGAATCGCGGTCCGTACGGCCGGGCTCCCGAACCCTACGGCGGGAGGCGAGGCGCCCAGCCCCCGCCACAGGTCCCGGACGCCCCCGGCGGGAAATGACTCCGCGACGGCGGAGTCCGTGAGGAGCGGCGCGCTCGGCTGTTGTCCCTTCGGGTAACCACCCAAGGGGAGGTTCAGCATGCGCAAGATCGCTCTTTCCGTGCTGTCGGCCGCGGCGTTGGTGTCCATGGCCGGCTGCGCGCAGATGAACGAATGGTTCGGCGGATCGTCGGATCAGGCCTCGCGGCCGCTCGACGAACGCAACCTGTCGACGCTGGCCCGGCTGGAGCCGCGCGAGCTGATGGGCAAGGACGTCGTCGCGTTCGACGGGCAGAAGGTCGGCACCGTCGACGACGTGCTGATGAACCGCAACAACCGGCCGGAGATGCTGGTGGTCGGCACCGGCGGCTTCCTGGGCATCGGCGAGAAGAACGTGGCGGTCGACGTCGACCGCGTCCGCTTCTCGCGCGATCGCGACGCCATCGTGGCGACCAACTGGACGAAGGACCAGTTCGCCGCCCTGCCGGAATACCGCTATGACGGCAGCATGGTGTCGCTGAGCCGCTCGCGGTCGGGCCAGTAAGGATGGCGCCAGCAAGGATGGCGGTGGCTTCTTGGTATGGCGCGGGGGCGGCGGTATAGTGCCGCCGCCCTTGACCCCGGCCGACCGGAGCGACCATGCCGACCCGCCGTTCCTTCCTGCTGACCGCCGCCGCCGCCGCGGCGCTCACGCTCGCCGCCTGCCAGAGCACGCCGCCGCGCGTGTCCACCCAGCCGATCGGCTTCACGCAGTTCGGCCCCATCGTGCTGAACGCCGCCGCCATCGACGTGGTGGACAGCCATCGGCCGGGCGGCGGCAAGCACGTGGAGCAAAGCTCCCCCACGCCGCCGGCCGAGGCGGTGCGCCGCTGGGCGGCCGAGCGGCTGCAGGCCGGCGGCCGCCAGGGCGCCGTGCGCGTCACCATCAGGGACGCCAGCATCATCGAGACGCAGTTGCCGAAGACCGGCGGCGTGCAGGGCTATTTCACCAACGACCAGGCGCAGCGTTACGACGGCCGCATCGACGTGGAGATCACCGGCGAGGCGCCGATCGCCGGCGGCGGCAGTTTCCGCGGCGTGACGAAGGCGACGGTCACCGGATCGGCGACGGTGGCGGAGAACGTCTCGCTGGCCGACCGCGAGGCCACCTTGCAGGACCTGACCCGCCGCATGGCCGACCAGCTCAACGCCCGCCTCGACGCCGGCATCCGCAAGGATCTGGCGCCGATGGTCGTGCGGTAAGGTCTTCAACCCTCGTACGCCCGCCGCAGGCCGGCGATGTCGATGCGGGTCATGCCGTGTATGGCCACCATGACCCGCCTCACCCGCGCGGGATCGGGGTCGGCCAGCATCTCCATCACCACGCCGGGGACGACCTGCCAGGACACGCCGTAGCGGTCCTTCAGCCAACCGCACTGCCCCGGCGTGCCGCCGTCGCAGAGCGTGTCCCACAGCGCGTCCAGTTCGGCCTGGTCGGCGACGTCGACCGCGAAGGATATGGCCTCGTTGAAGGTGAAGTGCGGGCCGCCGTTCAGGGCGGCGAAGGGCCGGCCGTCGAGTTCGAAGGCGATGGTCATCACGCTTCCCTCCGGTCCCGGCCCGGCGTCGCCGTAGCGCAGGATGTCGCCGATCCGGGAGTTGGGGAAGATGGAGACGTAGAAGCGCGCCGCCTCCTCGGCCTGAGTGTCGAACCAGAGGAACGGGGTGATCTTCGGCATGGCGTCGTCCTTCGCGGGGAACAGGGGATACCGTCCCAAGGACGATGACGGCCCCGCCCCGCCGACATCGCCGCGAAAGAACTTTTCCCGGCCGATGGTTCCTCCGCGCGAAAGGGGTAGTCAGTAATATTATTTCCAGCCTTGTGAAATTTCCGGCAAAACCGGTGAGGTCCGAACCTTGGACATGACCGTACCGGGGTTGCTCATGATCGATGACGCCCGCACCCTGCCCGACGGGGCCGAACTCACCACCGACCTCTGCGTCGTCGGCGGCGGCGCCGCCGGAATCACCCTGGCCCGCGCCCTGGCCGGAACCGCGCACCGGGTGCTGGTGCTGGAGAGCGGCGGCCTGAAGCCCGACGGCGCCACCCAGGCGCTGTACGCCGGGGAAAGCGTCGGCCAACCCTATGAACAGCTGGCGACGGCGCGCAGCCGCTACTTCGGCGGCAGCAGCAACTGCTGGGGCGGGCTGTGCCGGCCGTTCGAGGACATCGACCTCGCCGCCCGCCCGTGGGTTCCGCACAGCGGCTGGCCCTTCGGCCGCGAGGAGCTTGCCCCCTACTACGAGCGCGCCCACGCGATCCTCGACCTCGGCCCCTGCGACTACGACACCGGGCGCTGGCAGGAGCGGCTGGGGGACGGGATACGCTTCCTTCCCGTCGACGGCGCCGCGGCGGAGAACCGCGTGGCGAAGCTGAGCGCCCGGCCGAAGCTGGGCGAGGCGCACCGCGCGGCGCTGGCCGCGGCCGGCAACGTCGTCGTCCTGCTGAACGCCAACGTGACCGAACTGGAAACCAACGGCACCGCGAGCGCGGTGGAGCGCGTGCATTGCGCCGTGCTGGACGGGCAGCGCTTCACCGTAAAGGCGCGCATGGTCGTGCTGTGCGCCGGCGGCATCGAGAATCCGCGCCTGCTGCTGCTCTCCAACCGGGTGCAGGCGGCGGGGCTGGGCAACGGCCACGATCTGGTCGGGCGGTTCTTCACCGACCATCCGCGCGTCAAGTCGTCCGTCGTGCGGCTGGCCGACCAGGGGCGGCACCGCGGCCTGTACGACATGACGCTGCTGCTGTCGCGCCGGCGGCTGAACGCCCCGCACCTGCCGGTCTGCGCCTCGGTGGCGCCGACGGCCGAGGTGCAGCGGGACATGGGGCTGCTCAACTCGCGCACCTACCTCGTCGCCCGCTACCACGGCGAGGCGACCGACGCCTTCCGGGCGCTGACCGAGCTGCGGCTCCTGCTGGCGAACCGGCGCAAGTACGGCATCAGCGGGCCGCCGGCCGGCCCCGTGCTGCGGGCGGCGCTGCCGCGCATCGTCCTGCAGGCGCCGCGGCTGGCCGGGGCGATGCTGGACAACGTCCTCAACCCGTCGTGGGTGCGGCGCAGCTTCACCCTGGAAACGGTGCTGGAGCCGGTGCCGAACCCCGACAGCCGGGTGACGCTGACGACGCGGCGCGACGCGCTGGGCCTGAACCTGCCGCGGGTGGACTGGCGCCTGACGGCGCAGGACCGCGACAATTTCATGAGGACGCACGCTCTGATCCGGGGCACCCTGGCCAGCAAGGGCGTGATCCGGGAGCCGCGCCCGGGCGAGGGGCAGGACGAGGCGGGGGCGAACGTGGCCGACCTGTGGCCGGGCGCCGTCGGCTGGTGCTGGCACCACATGGGCACGACGCGCATGCACGACGACCCGCGCCAGGGCGTCGTGGACCGCAACGGCAAGGTGCACGGCGTGGCCAACCTGTACGTGGCCGGCAGTTCGGTCTTCCCCACCATGGGCAGCGACCACCCGACGATCAACATCGTCGCCCTGACGCTCCGCCTGTCCGAACACCTGACCGCCCTGCTCGGCAGCCTGCCGGCGCTGGTGGCGTGATACGGACGGCTACGCCCGTTCGGCCCCTCAGCCGGCCATCGACACGACGACGCTGCCGCGCTTGCGGCCGGTCCCGGCGCGGGCGTGCGCCTCGGGCAGCCGATCGAAGGGATGGATCCCGTCGATCACCGGCTTCAGCACCCCGGCCTCCGCCAGCCGGGCCAGTTCCGCGACATCCTCCCGCCGCTCCGCGGCCGGGCCGCCGACCGACCGCTTCGTGCCGACGGGGCGGGCGAACAGGGCCGGCAGATCCGCCGACACCGCGAGGTAACGCCCGCCCTCGTTCAGCCGGGGATGGCAGGCGGCGAAGGTGCTGGCGCCGACCGTGTCGGCGATGACGTCGTAGGTTTCGTCCTCGCGCGTGAAGTCCCGGCGGGCGTAGTCGATCACCGCGACGGCGCCGAGCGCGCGGGCAAGGTCGGCGTTGCCGGCGCTGGTGACGGCGGTCACCGTGGCGCCCATGTGGGTCGCCAGTTGCACCATGGCGCTGCCGACGGCACCCGAGGCGCCGATGACAAGCACCCTCTCCCCGGCCTTGAGGGCGGCCTTGCGCAGGAAGTGCAGCGCCGTCATGCCGCCGAAGCACAAGGACGCCGCCTCCTCGAAGCCGAGGTTGGCCGGCTTCGGCGCGACCGGCCCGTCCGTCGCCATGACCCGGTATTCCGCGTGGCAGCGCATACCGCCGCCGGGAAAGCCGATCACCGCGTCGCCGGGCTTCCAGGCGGTGACGCCCCGGCCCACGGCCTCGACGGTGCCGGCCAGATCGGTGCCCAGGATCGGCTGCCGGGGGCGGGTGAAGCCGAAGACGGCCCGCGCGATCAGCCCGAAGCCGCGCGGCATGGACAGGGCGCGGACCCGCACGTCGCCGGACGCGACGGTGGTGGCGCGGATGCGGATGAGAATCTCGCCGGCCTTCGGCACCGGCGTCGGCCGGTCTTCGAGGGCGAGCACGTCGGGGCCGCCGTAGGCGCGGCAGATCCAGGCTTTCATGGTCGGGTGTCCTGGCGCGGGGGATGGACCGGCCCGCGCCGGTCCAACGACCATGAATCACAGAATCCCGCGTCGGGATAGGGGCTTTGCGCCCCCGGCCGGAAGGCGGGGGCCCGCAGGCCCCCGCATCGTCCGTCACGCTCAATGCACCGTGCCGCCTTCCGCCGGGCGGGCGGTGCGGACATGGGCGGCGACCGGCTGGCCGTTGATGGTCAGGCTGCCGGCTTCGGCCGACACCGCCACCTCCTGCCCGTCGGCGACCTTGCCTTCCAGGATCATCGTCGCCAGCGGGTTCTGCAGCTCGCGCTGGATCACCCGCTTCAGGGGACGGGCACCGTACACCGGGTCGTAGCCGGCCTCCGCCAGCCAGTCGGTGGCGGCCGGGTCGACCGACAGCGCGATGTCGCGGTCGGCCAGCATCTTGGTGAGCCGGCCCAGCTGGATCTTGACGATACCGCCCATGTGGCCGCGCGACAGGCGGTGGAACAGCAGGATCTCGTCCAGGCGGTTCAGGAACTCCGGGCGGAAGTTGGCGCGGACCACTTCCATCACCTCGGTGCGGACGGCATCGATGTCCTGCCCCTCGGGCATCGCGGCGATGACGTCGGAGCCGAGGTTCGAGGTCATGATGATCAGCGTGTTGCGGAAGTCCACCGTGCGGCCCTGGCCGTCGGTCAGGCGGCCGTCGTCCAGCACCTGGAGCAGCACGTTGAAGACGTCCGGGTGCGCCTTCTCCACCTCGTCGAACAGGACGACTTGGTAAGGACGGCGCCGCACCGCCTCGGTCAGCGCGCCGCCCTCCTCGTAGCCGACGTAGCCCGGAGGGGCGCCGATCATGCGGGCGACGGAGTGCTTCTCCATGTACTCCGACATGTCGAGGCGGACCATGGCGGTCTCGTCGTCGAACAGGAATTCGGCCAGCGCCTTGGTCAGCTCCGTCTTGCCGACGCCGGTAGGGCCGAGGAAGAGGAAGGAGCCGATGGGGCGGTTGGGGTCCTGCAACCCGGCGCGGGCGCGGCGGATGGCGTTGGAGACGGCGACGATCGCCTCCTCCTGCCCGACCACGCGGGTGCGCAGCCGCTCCTCCATGTGCAGCAGCTTCTCGCGCTCGCCGGCCAGCATCTTGTCGACCGGGATGCCGGTCCAGCGGGACACGACGGCGGCGATGTCGCCGTCGCGCACCTCCTCGTTCAGCATGCGGCTAGCCGACGCCTGCTCGGCCTCCTTCAGCTTCTTCTCCAGCTCCGGGATGACGCCGTAGGTCAGCTCGCCGGCGCGGTTCCAGTTCTGGGCGCGCTGCGCCTGCTCCAGTTCGGTGCGGGCGTGGTCCAGGTCTTCCTTGATTTTCTGGGCGCTGGACAGCTTGTCCTTCTCGGCCTGCCAGCGGGCGGTGAGTTCGGCCGATTCCTGCTCCAGCTCCGCCAGCTCGCCTTCCAGGTCGGCGAGGCGGCTGCGCGAGCCCTCGTCGGTTTCGCGCTTCAGCGCCTCGCGCTCGATCTTCAGCTGGATGATGCGGCGGTCGAGTTCGTCGATCTCCTCCGGCTTCGAATCCACCGCCATGCGCAGGCGGCTGGCCGCCTCGTCGATCAGGTCGATGGCCTTGTCGGGCAGGAAGCGGTCGGTGATGTAGCGGTTGGACAGCGTGGCCGCGGCGACGATGGCGCCGTCGGTGATGCGCACGCCGTGGTGCACCTCGTACCGCTCCTTCAGGCCGCGCAGGATGGAGATGGTGTCCTCCACCGTCGGCTCCGACACGAAGACGGGCTGGAAGCGGCGGGCGAGCGCCGCGTCCTTCTCCACGTGCTTGCGGTACTCGTCCAGCGTGGTGGCGCCGACGCAGTGCAGCTCGCCGCGCGCCAGGGCGGGCTTCAGCATGTTGGAGGCGTCCATGGCGCCTTCCGCCTTGCCGGCCCCGACCAGCGTGTGCATCTCGTCGATGAAGACGACGATCTCGCCGGCCGCCGCCTGGATTTCCTGCAACACGGCCTTCAGGCGCTCCTCGAACTCGCCGCGGAACTTGGCGCCGGCCACCATGGCGGCGAGGTCGAGCGCCAGCAGCTTCTTGTTCTTCAGCCCCTCCGGCACGTCGCCCTTGACGATGCGCTGGGCCAGCCCTTCCACGATGGCGGTCTTGCCCACGCCGGGCTCGCCGATCAGCACGGGGTTGTTCTTGGTGCGCCGGGCGAGGACCTGGATGGTGCGGCGGATCTCCTCGTCACGGCCGATGACGGGGTCAAGCTTGCCGTCGCGCGCGGCGGCCGTCAGGTCGCGGGCGTACTTCTTGAGCGCGTCGTAGCCCTGCTCGGCCGAAGCCGAGTCGGCAGTGCGGCCCTTGCGGATCTCGTTGATGGCGGTGTTGAGCGCCTGCGGGTTGACGTTGGCGGATTTCAGCGCGCGGGCGGACGGCGTGCCCTCGGCCATGGCGAGCGCCAGGAGGAGGCGTTCGGCGGTGACGTAGCTGTCGCCGGCCTTCTCGGAGATCTTCTCGGCCTGTTCGAAGACGCGCGCCAGTTCGGGCGACAGGTACACCTGGCCGGCGCCGGCCCCTTCGACCTTCGGCAGCTTGTCCAGTTCGGCCTCGACGGAGGCGAGTGCGGCGGCCGGGTCGCCGCCGGCGGCGCGGATCAGGTTGGCGGCGAGGCCTTCCTTGTCGTCCAGCAGCGTCTTCAGAAGGTGTTCGGGGGTGAGGCGCTGATGCCCGCGGCGCAGCGCCGCCGTCTGCGCCGCCTGCACGAAGCCACGGCTGCGCTCGGTGTACTTCTCGAAGTCCATAGGTGTCTCCCACGTGCGGCCGACCGCCCGCCAGGCAGCCCGATCGGCCATTGACCCACTGTCGTGTGCGATCCAGGAGGATGCTGTGGTAGATGTGGTGAAGCTTGCGCCGCGTGCAAGACCACCCCGTTTACAGGGTTATTGGGGTGGGCGGATGATGCGTGGGCCGAGCGGAAGCAGGGGTGTGCGATGGCGCGGACGCGGATGACGGCGCTGTTGGAACGGCGCGCCGAGGAACGGCGCCGGCTTGCCGTGGCGCGTGCCCGCGCGGCACTGGACTGGCTGGCGCGGCAGGGGGTGGAGGCGGCGGTGGTCGGTTCCCTCGCCCGAGGCACGTTCCGCGGCCACTCCGACGTGGACATCCTCGTCATGGCCTGCCCGCAGCACCTGAAGTATGCGATCGAGGGCGGCGTCGAAGACCGGATGGAAGGACTGCCGTTCGATGTGCTGTACCTCGACGAACTGCGCGAGCCGGATCGCGCCAAGGTTTTAGCTGATGCCACCAGCGCCGCTGACCTTATATGATCCTTGCGAAACTTGCCCCCACCCGGCATCGCTTGCGCTCGCCACCCTCCCCCGCAAGCAGGGGAGGGTTTTGACGGCGCGCCAAGCTCCCTCCCCTGCTTGCGGGGGAGGGCCGGGGTGGGGGCAAGGCCGGGCAAGCGCTACCCCCTTCGGACCGTCCCGTCCCGTTGTCCCTCGACCGATTGCGCCGCTTCCGGCATGGTGCCGGCGGGCCTATGGTTCGGGAACAGCCCCCGTCCCGGACACAGCCCCACCCGCATGACCGACATCACGCTGCCCACGGGCACCATGCCGCACCCGCTGAACCCGCTCCGGCTCGCCTGGCACGCCCGCAACGCGTGGCACCGGATTTCGCGGCCGCTGACCATCGGGGTGCGGGCGATCATCCTGGACGGGGATCGGGTGCTGCTGATCCGGCACAGCTACGTGCCCGGCTGGCACCTGCCGGGCGGCGGCGTCGACAAGCGCGAGACGCTGGTCGAGGCGGTGCGGCGCGAGGTGCGCGAGGAGGTCGGGCTGGCGCTGGAGACGGCGCGGCCGTTCGGCGTGTTCGCCCGCTTCCGCCATGGCGCCAGCGACCACGTGGCCGTCTTCGTGGCCGAGCGCTGGAGCGGCGAGCCGCGCATCGACCGGTTCGAGATCACCCAGGCCGCCTTCTTCCCGCTGGACCGCCTGCCCGAGGACACCACCCCGGCGACGCGGCGCCGGCTGGCCGAGTTCCTGGGGAACAAGCCCCTGGATGAGCACTGGTGACGGGCGCTGGTGACGGCATCGGCGAAATATGCGCCGTTGATGGTTGACAGATTTGCTGCGGCACGTCTCAGATACGCCGTATGCCGATCACGCTTGCCAAGATATTCCGCTATCCCGTCAAGGGGTTGACCGCCCAGGAGCTGCCCGCCGCCGAACTGACGGCCGGACAGGCGCTGCCCGGCGACCGCCGCTACGCCCTGCTGCACGGCGCCGCGACGCTGGAGGCCGGGCATCACGAGGAAGGCTGGCGGCCGAAGAGCGACTTCCTCCAACTCGCCCGCCACGAGAAGCTGGCGGCGCTGGAGACGGAGTTCGACGAGGACACCCAGACGCTGGTCATCTACCGCGGCGGCCGGCCGGTGTCGCGCGGGCGGCTGGACCAGCCCATGGGCCGCATGCTGGTGGAGCAGTTCTTCGCCGCCTACATGGCGGGATCCGCCCCCGGCGCGCCGAAGCTGGCGGAGGCCAAGGGCTTCGCCTACACCGACACGGACACGCCGTTCGTTTCGCTGCTGAACCTGGCCAGCGTGCACGACATCGAACGCGTGGCCAAGCAGCCGGTGGACCCCACGCGCTTCCGCGGCAACCTGTGGCTGGACGGGCTCGATCCCTGGGAGGAGCGGAACTGGGGCGGGCGGACGCTGACAGTCGGGGGAACTGGGGGCGGCGCCACGCTGGAGGTGGTGCGGCCGATCGGCCGATGCGCGGCCACCGAGGTGAACCCCGGCACCGGGGCGCGCGACCTCAACGTCCTGCGCACGCTGCGGGACGGGTTCGGACACACGCACTGCGGCGTCTATGCCCGCGTGGTGGGCGGCGGCCGGATCGCCGCGGGCGATCCGGTCACGCTCACCGAATAAGTCTTTAACTGAATCAGGCGTTGAGCGGGGCGCGCTCGTCGGCGCCGCTGCCCTCGTCCTCGCCCTGGTCCGACTCCTCGCCCTGTTCCTGGTAGGCGTGCGGCTGCGGCCCCTGGCCGTTGCCGCCGCCGCGGTTGTCGCCGCGCTGGCGGTTCTCCGCTTCCTGGATCTGGGTGATGATGCGGAAATAGTGCTCGGCGTGCTGCAGGTAGTTTTCCGCCATGATGCGGTCGCCCGACGACGAGGCGTCGCGCGCCAGCGTCAGGTACTTCTCATGGACCTGCCACGCGTTGCCGCGGATGCGGACGTCCGGGCCGTTGCTGTCGAAGGTCTGGTGACGGAGCGGAACGTTCTGGCGCCGACCGCCGCCTCCACCACCGCCGCCACCGCCACCACCACCGCCCCCGCCGCCACCGTTTCCACCGCGGCCGCGCGAACGCCTGTTGTTGGGTCCTTGTCTCATTCGGCTCTTATGGCCCCGTGTTCGAGAAAGCGAGTCCCCCGTCAACGCTCCGGCGGCCCTTCCGGCCACCGGGCCCGCCGCGGTCGGTCAGGCCACGGATCGGTCTCGGGGAATCAATGCGACGCATGGGCCCCATCGGCATCCCGCCGCGCGGTCCTTGACACCCGCCGGCCCACGGCGCGTCGCTGTCCCGCACCCTAATCGGGAAGCGGGCGCAATCCAACCTTTTTTTGTGGGCACCACCGGATTTCACCGGCGGTTTTACCGATCGTTACGCGCCCGGACGCACCGTTCCACGCCGCCCAGGTCGCGGAACACGCCGGTGACGGCGATGTGCGCCGCCGCCAGCAGCGCGGCCACGTCGCCCGCCTGTCCCGCCCCCACCTCCAGCACGGCGCTGCCGCCGGGGGTGAGCAGACCGGGCAGCTGCGCGGCGATGGCGCGGTAGGCGTCCAGCCCGTCCGCACCGCCGTCCAGCGCCCGCAGCGGGTCGTGCACGCGCACTTCCGGTTCCAGGGCGGCGATGTCGGCGCTGGGGATGTAGGGCGGGTTGGAGACGACGAGGTCGAACCGTTCGGCCAGCCCCGCCGCCCAGTCGCCGGTCTGGAAGCGGGCGCGGTCGGCCAGCCCGTTGCGCGCGGCGTTTTCGGCGGCGGCGGTTACGGCCTGCGGGCTGACGTCGACGCCGAGGCCGGTGGCGTTCGGCAACTCGGCCAGCAGCGCCAGCAGGATGCACCCGGTGCCGGTGCCGAGGTCGAGCAGACGAAGCGGGGCGGCGCGGTCGGGGACGGCGTCCAGCGCCGCCTCGACCACCGTTTCGGTGTCGGGGCGGGGGTCGAGCGTGTCCGCGTTGAGGCCGAGGTCGAGCGTCCAGAACCCCCGGCTGCCGATGATGCGCGACACGGGTTCGCGTGCGGCGCGGCGTTCGACCAGCGCGGCGAAGCGGGCGGCCTGGTCGGGGGGGACGGGGTCGTGGGCGCAGGTAAGGATCTGGTCGCGGGTAAGGCCCAGCGCATGTTCGAGGAGCAGGCGCGCGTCAAGTTCCGGGGTGTCGACACCGGCGGCGCGCAGGCGCGCCTCGGCGGCGCGGCGGAGGGATTGGAGGGTGTCCGTCATGGCTTGCCCCCTCCCTCCCCATGTTGTGCGGGAGAGGGGGCCTGACAGATGCGACGCTTCGTCCCCTCCACCGCAACGCGGGGGAGGGTTAGGGAGGGGGCAGGAGGTCTGCGATGCCGCGAATTTTGGACAAGACCAGGGATCAAGCCCGCGACATGCGCCGGATTCCGACGGATGCGGAGCGCCGGCTGTGGTCGATCGTTCGGCGCCGGCAGCTTGGTGGATGGTACTTTCGCAGGCAGCATCCCATTCCTCCTTACATCGCCGACTTCGCCTGCATCGAGGCGATGCTCGTCGTGGAAGCGGACGGCGGGCAACACAACGAATCCCCGCACGACGCGGTGCGCGATCGTCATCTGCAAAGCCTCGGCTGGCGGGTGCTGCGCTTCTGGAACAACGACATCCTGGCGAATCCCGAAGGTGTGGCGAGCGTTATTCTGGATGCGTTGGGGGGCATGCCTGCGGTTGAGCGCGAGCGCTGATCACTGATGCCCCCTCCCTAACCCTCCCCCGCTTCGCGGTGGAGGGGACTGCCGCCGCTATACCCTCCACCTCGAAGAGGGGGAGGGTGGCCGAGCGAAGCGGAGGCCGGGAGGGGGCCCGCATCACTGCAGCTCGCTCAACCGCGCCGCCTCGTCCTCGGCGATCAGGGCGTCGATGACCTCGTCCAGGGCCTCGCCCATCATCACCTTGTCGATCTTGTAGAGCGTCAGGTTGATGCGGTGGTCGGTCACGCGGCCCTGGGGGAAGTTGTAGGTGCGGATGCGCTCCGACCGGTCGCCGGAGCCGACCTGGTTCTTGCGGTCGGCGGCACGGGCGGCGTCCTTGGCGGCGCGCTCCATCTCGTACAGGCGCGCGCGCAGCACCTTCAGCGCCTTGGCCTTGTTCTTGTGCTGGCTCTTCTCGTCCTGCTGGCTGACCACGAGGCCGGTCGGCAGGTGGGTGATGCGCACCGCGCTGTCGGTCGTGTTCACGCTCTGCCCGCCGGGGCCGGAGGAGCGGAAGACGTCGATGCGCAGGTCCTTCTCGTCGATGTGCACGTCCACCTCCTCGGCCTCCGGCAGAACGGCCACGGTGGCGGCGGAGGTGTGGATGCGCCCCTGGGTCTCCGTCTGCGGCACGCGCTGCACGCGGTGCACGCCGGATTCGAACTTCAGGCGGGCGAAGACGTTGCGGCCGGTGATGTTGGCGATCGCCTCCTTGCAGCCGCCCAGCGCCGACTCGCTGACCTCCATGGTCTCGAAGCGCCAGCCGTGCAGGGCGGAATAGCGGCGGTACATCTCGAACAGCTCGGCGGCGAACAGCGCCGCCTCGTCGCCGCCGGTGCCGGCGCGCACCTCCAGGATGGCGTTCTTCTCGTCCGCCTCGTCCTTGGGCAGCAGGGAGAGCTGCACCTTGCGCTCCAGTTCCGGGACGCGGCGGGTCAGCTCATGGAACTCTTCCTCCGCCAGCGCCTTCATGTCGGCGTCGCCGTCGGGGTCGGCGATCATGGATGCCAGATCCGCCGCCTCCGCCTTCGCCTTCTTCAGCTCGGAGATCGCGGCGGCGATCGGCTCCAGGTCGGAATATTCCTTGGACAGCTTGGCGAAGGAGCCGGAATCGGCCGTCCCGGCCGCCAGCGCGTCGCGCAGCTCGTCATGGCGGGCCAGAACCTTGTCGAACTTCTCGTCCAGCGTCACGTTCGCTCTTCCTCGCTTTTGGTCTCCGCCGCCTCGTTCAGGCGGAAGAGGCGGTACAGCAGCCGTTCGGCCGCCGCGTGCTCGGGCAGCGTGCCGCCGTCGGCCTCCGCCGCCATGGCGCGCAGCACCTCCGACGGACGGTGCAGCAGCCGGTTGATCAGCAGCCGCGTCGCCGCCCCGGCGTCCAGCGCGCCGTGCTCGGCCAGCAGGCGCCGGCGTTCCTGCTCGAAATGGGCGCGCAGCGCCGCCACGGCGGGCACCGCGGCGCGCTCGGCCCGTTCGCGGACGAAGCCGGCCACCGCCGCGTCGACGATCGCCCAGGCCGCCTGCAACGCGCCCTGCCGGCCGACACGGCCCTGCAGCGCCACGCGCTCCAGATCGGCCAGATCGTAGACGTAGACATCGTCGAGCTTGCCGACGGCCGGGTCCACGTCGGCGGGGATCGCCGCGTCCACCACGAACACTGGGCGGTAACGCCGACGCTTCAGCGCCGCCGCGACCGGCCCGGCGGAGAGGATATAGCGCCCCTGCCCCGCCGCGGTCACCACGATATCGGCGGTGTCGAGCGCGGAATCGAGGTTGGCCCAGGGGGTGAAGTGCCCCTGCATGCGCCGTGCGGCGGATTCCGCCCGGCGGTCCACGGGGGCGGCGACGGTCAGCCGGCCCAGGCCCGCCTCGCGCAGCCCGTCCAGCACCAGCGCCCCCATGTCGCCCAGGCCCAGCAGCAGGGCGCAGCAGCGCTTCAGGTCGCCGTGCACGTCGCGGGCGACCTGGACCGCGGCGGCGGCCAGCGAGGTGGCGCCCTCGGCGATCGGCGTCTCGCTGCGCACCCGCTTGGCGGCGGCGTAGGCGGCCTGGAAGAGCGCCTCCAGCTCCGGCCCGGTCAGGGCGGCGGTGGCGGCGGCGCGGTGCGCGGCCTTGAGCTGGCCCAGGATGTGCGGCTCGCCGACGATCTGGCTGTCGAGGGAGCAGGCGACGGCGAACAGGTGGCGCACCGCCGCCTCGCCGGTCAGGGTGAAGAGCTGGTCGCCGAACTCCTCGGCGCGGATGCCCGCGCGCTCGGCCAGCAGGCGGGCAACGTCGAGGGCGGCCTCCAGCGGCCGGGGGTGGGCCGCCGCCACCTCGATCCGGTCGCAGGTGGACAGCCACACCGCCTGTTCGAAGCCCAGCAGCTTCAGGCGCTCCAGCACCCCCGGCACCTCGGCCTCCTCGGTCTGCAGCCGGTCGCGCAGGCTGCCCGAGCAGGTCCGGTGGCTGGCGCCGATGACGAGGTAGGAGGTGGTCACGCTGAGAGCCTTCCCGGCCTTCACTCACCGCGGCGTGTCGGGGCGGAGAGCGGGATTTTTAGACACGGATGAACACGGATTATGCACGGATGGACACGAATGGAAAATCAAATCCCTACTATCTGTGTCCATCTGTGTTCATCTGTGGCAAACCACGCGCCCGCACCGGACGCGCGCATGTCCTGAACGGAATTTCGCCACAGATGCACACGGATAAACACAGATGAAAGAGGATGGGGCTTCATCCGTGTTCATCCGGTCCCATCCGTGTTCATCCGTGTTCATCCGTGTCTCGAATCTATTCGGCAGCCTCCGCGGCCTTGGCGGCTTCGATCTCGGCGGCCTTCTTTTCGACGAGGCCGACGAGGTGGGCGACGATGTCCTGGTCCTTCAGGCGGTGGTCGGTCACGCCCGAGAGATAGACCTGATGCGTGTTGTTGCCGCCGCCGGTCAGGCCGATGTCGGTCTCACGCGCCTCGCCGGGGCCGTTCACCACGCAGCCGATCACCGACAGCGTCAGCGGCGTGGTGATGTGCGCCAGCTTCTGCTCCAGCACCTCCACCGTCTTGATGACGTCGAAGTTCTGGCGGGCGCAGCTGGGGCAGGAGATCACCGTGACGCCGCGCCGGCGCAGGCCCAGCGACTTCAGGATGTCGTAGCCGACCAGCACTTCCTCCGTCGGGTCGGCCGACAGGGAGACGCGCAGCGTGTCGCCGATGCCCGACCACAGCAGCATGCCCAGGCCGATGGAGGACTTCACCGTGCCGGCGCGCAGGCCGCCCGCCTCGGTGATGCCGATGTGCAGGGGATAGTCGCAGGCCTCCGCCAGACCCTGGTAGGCGGCCACGGCCAGGAAGGCGTCGGACGCCTTCACGGAGATCTTGAACTCGAAGAAGTCGTTGTCTTCCAGGATCTTGGCGTGGTTCAGCGCGCTCTCGACCATAGCCTCCGGGCAGGGCTCGCCGTACTTCTCCAAGAGGTCGTGCTCCAGCGAGCCGGCGTTGACGCCGATGCGCATGGAGCAGCCGTGGTCCTTGGCGGCCTTCACCACCTCGCGCACCCGCTCGGCCGAGCCGATGTTGCCGGGATTGATGCGCAGGCAGGCGGCCCCGCTCTGCGCCGCCTCGATGGCGCGCTTGTAGTGGAAATGGATGTCGGCGACGATCGGCACGTCGACCTGCCGCACGATCTCCTTCAGCGCCAGCGCCGAGTCTTGGTCGGGACAGGAGACGCGCACGATGTCGGCGCCGACGCGCTCGGCCGCCTTGATCTGCTCGACCGTGGCCTTCACGTCCGCGGTCGGCGTGTTGGTCATCGTCTGCACGGAGATCGGCGCGTCGCCGCCGACCAGCACGTTGCCGACGCGGATCTGACGGGACTTGCGACGCAGAATCTGGCGGTAGGCGCGCACGCTGCTCATGGACATGGCCTCGGCAATGGACGGCGCCGTTATAGCGCAACGGCGCCCAGGCCAGAAGTGCGCACGGGCGCCGCCGATTCAAGGCAGATGTGCGGGGCAGATGTGCGGGCGCGCCCTCAGCGCCCGGCGGCGGCGCGGGGGGCGGAGCCGTCCAGCGGCACGTCGCGCAGCACTTGGCCGATGGAGCCGAGCGGCTTGCCCTCGACGCCGTCGACGATCATCACCAGGCCGCCGGCGTTGCCGGTGCGCAGGCGCAGGCCGGGCTTGTCCGGGGCGCGGAAGACGTCGCCGGCCTTCAGAACGCGCTCCAGCACCTTCTCGCCGTTCGGTTCGCGGACCTGCACCCAGCTGTCCTGCACGGCGCGGATCTGCACGCGGGCGGCCGCGTTCTGGCTGCCGTAGACCTTGCCCTCGGTCACCGGCTTGTCGGTGGTCGCCGCGGCGGGCTGCGGGGCCGTCGCCTGCTGCAGGACCACGGAATCGGGCTTCAGGAGCGTCGGCTCCTGCGTCGACATGTCGGCCTCTTCGTCCTCGGCCTGAGGTGCCGTCACCATCTGCTGGGGTACCGCGGGCTGCGGCGGCGCCGGCTGCGGGGCCGGGGCGGCGGCGGACTGGGTGGCGGATTGGGCCAGGAGCTGGGCGGGCGGACGCGGCGGGATCGGCGCGGTGGGGATCGGCGCGGTGGGGGCCGGGGCCGCGACGGCGGGCGGGGCGGCCGGCGGAGTGGCGGGCGGAGTGGGCGCGGCGGTGCTGGAGGCGCCACCGGCGGCCGGAACCGGGGCGGGAGCCTGCGCGATCACCGTCGGGGCGACGGCGGCCGGGGCCGGAGTCAGGACCGGGGCGGCCGTGGTGGCGGCCGTGGTGGCGGTCGTGGGGGCGGCGTCCGGCACGGCGGCCACGCCGTCGGCGGGCGGGGCCGGCGGGGTGGCGGGGGTGTTCCACGGCAGGTTGTCGAGCAACGACACGAAGCGGTCGGGCAGCGCCGGCACCAGATCGACCACCGAACGGTCGGTCGCCGAGAGATAGTACCAGCCGCCGTACACCAGACCGCCCAGCAGCACCGTGGCGAACAGCAGTCCGCCGCCGGGCACGCGCCCCTCGGACACGGGCGTGGGGAAGTAAAGCTCCTGCTTGCCGACGCGGCCGGCGACCTCGTCCTTGTAGCGGCGCAGGATGTCGTCCTGGTCCAGGCCCAGGAACTCGGCGTAGGAGCGTAGGAAACCGGTGGCGTAGGCGGTGCCCGGCAACTCGGCGTAGCGGCCCTGCTCGATCGCCTCCAGGTAAGGATAGCGGATGCGCAGCGTCGCGGCGACGTCGCGCAGCTCGACCCCCAGGCGCAGGCGCGCGTCGCGCAGCACCGTGGCGACGGATTCCGGCGCGGGCGCGCCGTTCCAGGCCTCGGCCGCCGCGTTCGCGTTGCCGCCGGAGAAAAACTTCTTGCGTTCGCCCATGGGTTCAGCCGTGTCGTGCCTGCGGGAAGCGTATCCAGCCGAAGGTTGTACACGCCTCCCGGCTAGGCCCTTAGTAACAAAACGGCGCCCTTCGAAGCAATCCCCGCATCGGCGGGCAGGACCGCGCCCTAGATCAGAACCCCATGATCCTTGGCGAAGGCGCGCAGCTTGGTGCGCAGGCTGTGGTCGGGGCAGTGGTAGAGCCCGGCCATGTACTGGCGCAGCGCCGCCACGTCGAGCGAGCGCAGCATGCTCTTCACCGGGCCCACCGACGGCGGCGCCATGGATAGCGTGCGGAAGCCGATGCCGATCAGTGCCATGGCGTCGAGCGGCCGGCCGGCCATCTCGCCACAGATGGAGAGCGGCACCTCCGCCTCGTTGCACGCCTCGACCAGCCGGCGGAGCATGGAGAGGACGGCCGGCGACAGCGGGTCGTAGCGGTTGGCGGTGCGCGGGTTGCCGCGGTCGCTGGCGAACAGGTACTGCGTCAGGTCGTTGGAGCCGACCGACACGAAGTCCACCCGCGGCAGCAGCGCCGGCAGCTGGAACAGCAGCGACGGCACCTCGATCATGGCCCCCACGCGCAGCCGCGAGGGCGGCTCGAACCCGTGCGCCAGGGCGTGCGACACCTCCAGCCCCAGGATGTGGCGGGCGGCCTCCAGCTCGGCCACCTCGGCCACCATCGGGAACATCACCGACAGCGTGCGCCCGCCGGCCGCGCGCAGCAGGGCGCGCAGCTGCTGGCGCAGCAGCATGGGGTGGTCCAGGCCGATGCGGATGGCGCGCCAGCCCAGCGCCGGGTTCTCCTCCTCGCCGCCGGCGAGGTAGGGCAGCACCTTGTCGCCGCCGACGTCGAGGGTGCGGAAGATCACCGGCTTGTCGCCCGCCTCGTCCAGGATGCGGCGGTAGAGCGCCGTCTGCGTGTCCACGTCCGGGTAGGTGGAGCGGACCATGAACGGGATCTCGGTGCGGTAGAGGCCGATGCCCTCCGCCCCGCTGGCGTGCAGGTGCGGCAGGTCGATGACGAGGCCGCAGTTGAGCTGGATGGAGATCGGCGCCCCGTCGCGCGTCAGCGAGGGCAGCGCGCGGACCTCCGCGTACATCTGCTCGCGCTGGGTGCGCATCTCCATGCTCTTGACGTAGGCCATCTGGATGTCTTCGGCGGGGCGCACGAAGACCTGGCCGTTGTCGCCGTCGACGATGAGCGGATCGAGCGGTTCGATGCGGTTGAGCGCGTCGGTGCACTGCACGACCGGGATGTCGAGGGCGCGCGCCACGATGCAGACGTGGCTGGACGGCGTGCCCTCCTCCAGGATCAGCGCGCGCAGCCGGCGGTGGTCGTAGTCCAGCAGCTCCGCCGGGCCCATGGAGCGGGCGACCAGCACGATCTCGTCGGGCAGCGAGGCCGCCTCGCCGTCCGGGCGCTTGCCGGCGAGGTGCAGCAGCAGCCGGTTGGTGAGGTCGTCCAGGTCCAGGACCCGCTCGCGGATGTAGGGGTCCGTCAGGTGGCTCATGCGGGCGCGGTTGTCGTTCTGCACCTGCTGCACGGCGGCTTCCGCCGTGAGGCCCATGTGGATCGCCTCGCGGATGCGCGACAGCCAGCCGCGGTCCTCGGCGAACATCCGGTAGGTCTCCAGGATGTCGCGCGGCTCGCCCAGGCCGGCCAGGGTGGTGCGCGCCAGCAGCTCGTCGATGGCGACGTGCATGGCGGTGATCGCCTCGCTGAGGCGTTCCAGCTCGCGGTCGGCGTCGTCGGCCACCATCTGGCGGATGGTCAGCTGCGGCCGGTGCACCACGGCGGTGCCGTTGGACAGGCCGGCGCTGAGCGACACGCCGGACAGGCGGGTGGGCAGCAACGCCACGTCGCCGGGCGAGAACACCTCGTTGGGGCTGACCAGCTCGCCCGCCGCCACCAGCTCGGCCACGACCATGGCGATGGTCTGCAGCGTCTCGATCTCGTCCTCGGCGTAGAGGCGGCGCGTCTTGTGCTGGATGACCAGGACGCCGCGCACGCGGCCGCCGCGCAGGATCGGCACGCCGGACAGCGACTGGAACGGGTCCTCGCCGGTTTCCGGGCGATAGGCGAAGTTGGGGTGCGACGGCGCGTCGTCCAGCGCGATGGCGCGGGCGGTGGCGGCGATGTCGCCGACGATGCCCTCGCCCACGCGCAGGCGCGTCTTGTGCACGGCGTCCTTGTTCAGGCCCTCGGTGGCGAACAGCTCCAGCACTTCGCCGGCGCGCATCACGTAGCAGGAGCAGACGTCGGCCTGCATCTCCACCTTGATCAGCGTGACGATCTTGTCGAGCCGGTCCTGCCCGGTGCCCGACCCGGCCATGATGTCGCGCACGCGCGCCAGCAGCCGGCGCGAGGCGGTGCCGGAGGCGTGGTGGTGGGTCATGGCTGCGTGCGTCTGGTCCATGGCCCGGTGAATTCCATGCGGCGCGGGGAAATGCAAGAGTCGTATGGAAGATAGGCGATTCAATTCCCGCGGCAATCACCCCGGCCCACGGTTTCCTCGACCGGGGGGTGGCGCAGGGGCGGTGATGGAGCGCAGGTGGGCGAAGAGCGCGGCGGCGTGCGTGGGACAGCGCTTGCCATCATGGGCTTGGCCTTGAAGGCGATTCATGAAGGCCGACGACGCAGGCGGCCATCGGATGCGCCGGCATCGCCCTGACCTTGCGTAGCAGACGGTCGTCCGCCGTCACGAAGCTCGTGCCCTCGATCTGCGCCATGGCCAGATAGACGCAGTCGTAGGCCGGGTGATCAAGTTCCACGGCAAGCCGCGTCGCGACCTCAAGAAAGCCCAGCATCGGCCGAAGATTCATGCCGGACTTCTGAAGCAGGCGCGCGGCGAACGCGGCCTCGTCGGCCGTCAGTTCGTTCCGGCGCGCCTTCTTCCAGAGGATGTTCGCGCACTCGGCGACGATCAGGTCGGGCGCCGTGAGATGCCGCTCCCGGCGCAACGCGAGAGCCTGGTTCGAGCCTTCCTCCGCCACGACCCACTTCACGGCGACGCTGGCGTCCACGACCACCGTCGCCATCACCGCTCGCCGCGCCCCTCGCGCAGCAGCACTTCCGATGGGGTGTGCTTGCGCCCCGACGTCAGCGCCCGGAACTCCGCCGCCAACTCCTCGAACGACGGCTCCGTCTCGCTGGCGAGGGCTTGGCGGAGTATTTCCCGGTGCTCGGCTTCGGCCGATCGGCCATGGCGGGCCGCTCGGCGTTTCAGACGGTTGATCAGGTCGTCGTCCAGACCGCGGACTTGCAGGCTTCCGGGCATGCGGGCCTCCATGACGTCATTGACGTCAAAGGTATCGCACCGCTGAGGCGCGTTCAACGTCCCCCGCGTCACGCCGCTCCGACGGCGGCCGGCGGGGCGGCGGAGGGGTAGGCGGCCCAGCGGCGGACGAGCGCGGTCTCGGCCTGTTCGATCAGTTCGGCAATGATGCCCGCCGTCGGCTGCTCGCGGGTCACCAGACCGACGCTCTGGCCAGCCATCAGGGAGCCGTTCTCGACGTCGCCGTCGATCACCGCGCGGCGGAGCGCGCCGGACCAGTAGTGCTCGATCTCCAGCTGGGCGGCCTCGCGCGTCAGCTCGCCCCGGTCGACCTGGTCGATGAGCGCGCGCTGCGTCTCCATGAAGCGCTTGGTGCCCTCGTTGACGATGGCGCGCACGGGGATGACGGGGAAGCGCGGGTCGATCTGCACCGAGGGCTGCGCGTCGCGTGCGGCGGCGCGCAGGAAGGCCTGCTTGAAGTTGGGGTGCGCGATGGATTCAGTGGAGCAGACGAAGCGGGTGCCCAGTTGCACGCCGGCCGCCCCGGCCTCCAGGCACGACAGGATGGCGTCGCCGCGGCCGATGCCGCCGGCCACGAACACCGGCACCTCGCGCACCTCCGGCAGGATCTCCTGCGCCAGGACGGAGGTGGCGACGGGGCCGATGTGGCCGCCGGCCTCCGACCCCTCGATGATCAGCGCGTCGATGCCGTGGCGGACCAGCCGCTTGGCGGCGACCAGGGCGGGGGCGAAGGCCATGGCCTTGGCGCCGCCGTCCTTGATGCGCCTGATGGCGGCGCCGGACGGCAGGCCGCCGGCGATCACCACGTGGCCGATCCCCTGTTCGCGGCAGACGTCGATCAGCCGGTCCAGGTCGGGGTGCATGTTGATGAGGTTGACGCCGAACGGCTTGTCCGTCAGCGCCTTGGTCGCCGCGATCTCCCCGGCGAGCCGGTCCGGCGGCATGGCGCCGCAGGCCAGCACGCCGAAGCCGCCGGCGTTGGAAATGGCCGAGACCAGGTGCCGTTCCGACACCCAGGTCATGGCCCCGCCCATGATGGCGGTGGGGGCGCCGAGGAACCTGGCCCCCCGGCCCCACAACAGATCGAGCCGGGCCCGTGCCGGGGTCGCGGTCATGGCCGGCTCTCCTGAATCAGGCCGCGTCGAGGCCGTAGGCGGTGTGGAGCGCGCGCAACGCCAGCTCGGTGTACTCCTCGGCGATCAGCACGGAGATCTTGATCTCCGAGGTCGAGATGACCTGGATGTTGATGCCGCGGTCGGCCAGCGCCTTGAACATGCGCTGCGCCACGCCGGCGTGGCTGCGCATGCCGACACCGATCACCGACACCTTCACCACGTTGGCGTCCGACAGCAGCTGGCGGTAGTTGAGCGAGCCGCGCGCGTCTTCCAGCACCTTGACGGCGCGGTCGATGTCGGCCTTGCCCACGGTGAAGGTGAGGTCGGTCGACTTGCCGTCCTCGGAAATGTTCTGGACGATCATGTCCACGTTGACGGCGGCGTCGGTCAGCGGGCCGAAGATGGCCGCCGCCACGCCCGGGCGGTCTTCCACGCCGAGCAGGGTGATCTTCGCTTCGTCGCGGCTGTAGGCGATGCCGCTCACGACTTCCTTTTCCACGATCTCGTCCTCGTCAACAACCAGAGTTCCGGGAAGGGCGCTGCCCGCGGCGGCTTCGAAGCTGGACAGCACCTGCACGCGCACGCGATGGTTCATCGCCATTTCGACCGAGCGGGTCTGCAGCACCTTCGCACCCTGCGAGGCCAGCTCCAGCATCTCCTCGTAGGTGATCTTGGAGAGCTTCCTGGCCTTGGTCACGATGCGCGGGTCGGTGGTGTAGACGCCGTCCACGTCGGTGTAGATGTCGCAGCGGTCGGCCTTCAGCGCCGCCGCCAGCGCCACCGCCGACGTGTCCGAGCCGCCGCGGCCCAGCGTGGTGATGCGCCCGCCTTCGGTGACGCCCTGGAAGCCCGCGACCACGGCGACCTCGCCGGAGTTCATGCAGGCCTCGATGGCGCCGGTGTCGATCGACACGATGCGCGCCTTGGAATGCGTGGCGTCGGTGCGGATGGGGATCTGCCACCCCAGCCACGAGCGGGCCGGGATGCCGATCGACTGCAGGGCGACCGCGAGGAGACCGGAGGTCACCTGCTCGCCCGAGGCGACGACGGCGTCGTATTCGCGCGCGTCGTGCAGCTTGTCGATGTCGTTGCAGTATTTCACGAGCTGGTTGGTCACGCCGGACATCGCCGACACGACGACGGCCACCTGGTGGCCCGCCTTGACCTCCTGCTCGACCTTGCGCGCCACGTTCTTGATCCGGTCGATATCGCCGACCGACGTGCCGCCGAATTTCAGGACGATCCGCGCCATACCCCTCACACCACTTTCCGCCGGCATCGGCGCCGGCCTGGCAAGACTCCGCTCCGCCCACCGGCCGCCGGTGTTGCCGGCGCGGGGCGGCGTATCCATACTCTGTCCGGCCGGCGCGAGGCAAGAACGCCCGGCAATTTGTCTCATCCTTTTAGTGTACGGGATCTGTCCGATGAACGCGACCGCCGGCACCGTCGATTCCGACGAAATCGCCCGCTTTTCCGCCATGGCCGCGGAGTGGTGGGACCCAACCGGCAAGTTCCGGCCGCTGCACAAGTTCAACCCCATCCGGCTGGCCTACATCCGCGACACGGTGTGCGCCCGATTCGGCCGCGACCCGCACGCCCCCCGCGCGCTGGAGGGCTTGAGCGTCGTCGACATCGGCTGCGGCGGCGGCCTGCTGGCCGAACCGGTGGCCCGTATGGGCGCCGACGTGCTGGGCATCGACGCGGCCGAGCGCAACATCAAGACCGCCCGCGTGCACGCCGAGGAGACCGGTACCCCCGTCGCCTACCGCGTCACCACAGCCGAGACGCTGGCCAGCGAGAGCCGGCGCTTCGACGTGGTGCTGTCCATGGAGGTGATCGAGCACGTCGCCGACGTGGACCTGTTCCTGAAGTCCTGCACCGACCTGCTGAAGCCCGACGGCATCCTGTTCCTGGCGACGCTGAACCGCACGGCCAAGTCTTTCGCGCTGGCGATCGTGGGCGCGGAGTACGTGCTGCGCTGGCTGCCCAGGGGCACGCACGACTGGCGCAAGTTCATCCGCCCGTCCGAGCTGGCGGGCGCGCTGCGCGGGCACGGGATGGAGTTCGGCAACCTGACGGGCATCACCTACAACCCGCTGACCGACGAGTTCCGCCTGAACCCGCGCGACCTGGACGTGAACTACATGGGCTGGGCGGTGAAGGCATAGCGCCGCCGCTTAGGGCAGGCGGGCCTGAAGCGCCGCCAGATAAGCAGCGGGTCGCAAAACCGACGTCCTGCCGAAGGGATGCAGCACCAGCAGGTCCGCGTCACCGGTGACGATCGCCCAGGCCTCCGCGGCCTTCGCCAATTCCAGGTACTTGTTGTCTTTTGCATCCCGGCACGCCGTTACGCGCTCGGTCGGCTCGTAGCGGGTGCCGGCGGCGCGCAACCACCCCAAGAAGCGTTCCCGCTCATCCAGCGTTGCCATGGCGGCAAACTTCGGGCGCTCCAGTACGGTGGCGAGTTCTTCCAGCGTATCGTCCGAATAGGCCAGAACGTCGAACTCGTACCCCGCAAGCAAGGCCTGCGCCGGAACCGACCGTCGCCACAGCAGCGCACTGACCAGCGCGCTGGCGTCAAAGACGACGTTCGGCATTGTAGGCCGCAAGCTCGGCTTCGATGTCCCCCTCGGTGAGGCCGGCCTCCTCGGCACGGCGGCCCACCGCGTCCATCAGGTCGAGCAGTTCGTCCCGCCGCGGGTCGCCCGGTCCGAAGACCGCTTCAAGGAACGCTCCGGCCCGCTGGCGGACAACCTCGTCCTGAAGGCGCGAGGCGGCTTCCGGACTGACCGGGATCTCGACGTTCACGATGGCCTTGCCCATGGGAAACTCCCGGAATTGCGTTTTCAGGCGTACACATCGTCCAGGGACAGCGTGACGCCCACCGTCTCCAGCATCACCTCGCCTTCGGTGACGATCTCGTGCACCCAGCCGCCGTCCTGGCGGCGGTAGACCTCGACGCGGCGTTCGTCCTGGGCGACCAGGACGTATTCGCGAAGGCTGGGGATCGTCTGGTAAGACGCGCGCTTCTCCCGCCGGTCGATGTGTTCCGTCGAATCCGACAGCACTTCCACGATCAGGGACGGCGCCTTGACGATGTAAGGATCGTCGTCGGCCGGATCGCACGTCACCACGAGGTCCGGGTAGTAGTAGGCGTTCGCCGCCTCCACCCGAAGCATCACGTCGGTGGCGTAGGCGTCGCAGCCGCGGCCTCGGGCAGCAGGGCGGATCGCCGCGGCCAGATTCAGGACGGCGCTCGCATGCCGCCGGCTGGCGCCGACCATGGCGTACACCTCGCCGTCCACGTACTCGTGGCGGACGTCGGACGTACGCTCGTACGTCAGGTACTCCTCGGGCGGCATCCAGGGCTGGCGCACGGCGTTCGGCATGCGGTTAGGGTACCGCACTCCACATCGTGCCGCCAGAACGTGTTTGAAAGGGAGAAAATGCGCGAGGAGGTCGCCCTCCTCGGCGCGATCCGCCGTCAGGCGGCGTGGCTGGCTTCCTGTTGGGTCAGGAGCGCGTAGATGGCGTCGGCGCTGTCGGAGCCGCGCAGTTTTTCGCACATGGACTGGTCGCGCAGAAGGCGCGACACGCGGGCCAGCGCCTTCAGGTGGTCGGCGCCGGCCTGTTCCGGGGCGAGCAGCAGGAAGATCAGGTCGACCGGTTGCTCGTCGATGGCGTCGTAGTCGATCGGCCGCTCGAGGCGGGCGAAGACGCCCCAGACGCGCTCCAGGCTGGGCAGCTTGCCGTGCGGGATGGCGATGCCATGGCCCACGCCGGTCGTGCCCAGCCGTTCGCGCTCCAGGAGCACGTCGAAGATCGCCCGCTCGTGCTGGCCCGTCAGCTCCGCCGCCCTGCGCGCCATGTCCTGCAAGGCCTGCTTCTTGCTGCCGGCCTTCAGGTTCGGAAGGATCGCCTGCGGCGTGATGAGATCGATCATGACGGCTTTGGCCCTAGGGGGTACCGGCGCCAGGGATCAGGCGCCGGCCTTCTCCACGCCCGGATCGACCCAGCCGACGTTGCCGTCGGCGCGGCGGTAGACCATGTTCAGGCCGCCGTGCGCGCTGTTGCGGAACATCAGCGCCGGCAGCTCGCCCAGCTCCATCCGCATCACGGCTTCGCTCACCGTCAGGGTGTCGATGTGCGTCTGCATCTCGGCGATGACCATCGGCGCGGCCTTCTCGGCCACTGCCTCGTCGTGGTGCTCGTCCTTCTCCGCTTCCAGGATCTGGTAGCGGGCCGGCTGCAGCTCGACATTGCCCTCGCCGTTGGCGTGGTGGCCGCGCAGCCGGCTCTTGTAGCGGCGCAGGCGCTTGTCCAGCTTGTCGGCCGCCGTGTCGAAGGCCGGGTACGGCTCGGTCGCCTGCGACGCGCACTGCAGCACGATGCCGCGGCCGACACGGACCTGGATGTCGGCCGTGTACAGGTGCGCCTCGCGCGAGAGGACGACGTTGGCTTCCATCGGCTTCGAGAAGTACTTGCCGACGACGGTGTTCAGGCTGTCGGCGACGTGCGTGCGCAGGGCATCGCCAACGTCAAGCTGCTTGCCTTTGACGGTCAGTTGCATCTTGGGAGGTTTCCGATTTTGGTCCGCATTGGACAGATAACAGTGACGCGACGCCACGTGCGGACGGGGACCATAGTGGCGGGCGTCCGGACTGTCAACGAAACCCGATTGCGCGAATACGGGCTACATGCGTGACATCTTGGCACGGCGACGCTGCACCGATGACGGGATTTTCAACGCCTCACGATACTTCGCCACCGTCCGCCGCGCAATGTCGATCCCTTCCTTCTGCAGGATCTCGACGATCTTGTCGTCGGACAGCACGTCGGTGGGGGGTTCGGCGTCGATCATCTGCTTGATGCGGTGGCGCACCGCCTCGGCCGAATGGGCGGCCTGGCCGTCGGAGCCCTGGATGGCCGAGGTGAAGAAGTACTTCAGCTCGAACACGCCGCGGGGCGTGGCCATGAACTTGTTGGTGGTGACGCGGCTGACCGTGCTTTCGTGCATGCCGATCGCCTCGGCGATGTCGCGCAGGATCAGGGGCTTCAGGTGCGAGACGCCGTGGATGAAGAAGGCGTCCTGCTGGCGGATGATCTCGCTGGCCACCTTGAGGATGGTGGTGGCGCGCTGGTGCAGCGACTTGACCAGCCAGTTGGCGGAGTGGAACCGCTCCGACAGGTATTCCTTTTCGGCCTTCTTCTTCACCTCGCCCTGGATGCGGGCGAAGTAGCGCTGGTTGACCAGAACGCGCGGCAGCGTGTCGGGGTTGAGGTCGATCAGCCAGCCGCCGCCGGGGCTGGCGCGCATCAGGATGTCGGGCGTCACCAGCTGCGGCGGCGTGTGATCGAAGGACAGCGCCGGCTTGGGGTTCAGCTTGCGGATCTCGGCGACCATGTCGGCGACGTCCTCGGCGTCGACGCCGCACACCTTCATGATGGCCGTCAGGTTGCGCGCCGCCAGCAGGTCGAGGTTGTCGAGCAGGGCCTGCATGGCCGGGTCCAGCCGGTTCTTCTCGCGCAGCTGGATCGCCAGGCATTCCTTCAGCGAGCGGGCGAAGATGCCCGGCGGGTCGAAACGCTGCACGCAGGCCAGCACGCGCTCCACATGCTCCAGCGTGGTGCCCAGCTGTTCGGCCAGCGCGGCGAGGTCGACGTGCAGGTAGCCGGCCTCGTCCACCATGTCGATCAGCGCAAGGCCGATCAGCCGGTCGGCCGGGGCGGGAAGGTCGATGTTGAGCTGCTCGGTCAGGTGCTCGCGCAGGCTCTTCTCGCCGGTCAGCGTGGCTTCGAGGTTGGCGTCCTCGCCGTCGAAGCCGCCGCCGCCGCGCTCCTGCCAGGAGCCGTAGATGTCGGAGGAGCCGTCGGTGCCGTCCGAGAAGCGGTCGTCGGCGTAGTCGTTCTCGTAGTCGGTGTCGAGCGGCGAGTCGGTGGAGGAGCCCATCGTCTCGGAGCTGGTCAGTTCCACCGTGTCGCGGGTGCGGCCGTCGGCGGCGGGCGGTGCCGCGTCCTCCGCCCCGTCGGGGCCAGCGCCGTCGAACTGCGCCTCGCCGGCGGCGGGGCGGTCGTCGCCGTCATCGCGCTCCAGCAGCGGGTTCTGCTCGATCTCGCGGTCGATGAAGTCGGACAGCTCGATGTTGGACAGCTGCAGCAGCTTGATCGCCTGCTGCAGCTGCGGCGTCATCACGAGGGTTTGGGACTGGCGGAGATCGAGCCGTTGCGTGAGCGCCATGGGAGGATGGAGGAACCCGTCTAGAGGCTGAACCGATCGCCGAGGTAGACCCGGCGCACATCCTCGTGCGCCACGATCTCCGACGGCTCGCCCTCCATCAATACCATACCATCGTGCAAAATGTATGCCCGATCGACGAGGTCCAACGTTTCTCGCACGTTGTGGTCCGTGATCAACACCCCGATGCCGCGGTCGCGCAGGTGGCTGACCAGTTCGCGGATGTCGTTGACGGCGATCGGGTCGATGCCAGCCAGCGGCTCGTCCAGCAGGATGAAGTGCGGCTGCGAGGCCAGTGCCCGCGCGATCTCCACGCGCCGCCGCTCGCCGCCCGACAGGGCGAGCGCCGGGGCGCGGCGCAGGTGGGTGATGGAGAACTCCGCCAGCAGTTCGTCCAACATGGTCTCGCGGACGTCGCGGTCGCTCTCGACCACCTCCAGCACGGCGCGGATGTTGTTCTCCACCGACATGCCGCGGAAGATCGACGCCTCCTGCGGCAGGTAGCCAATGCCCAGGCGCGCGCGCCGGTACATGGGCAGGCCGGTGATGTCCTGGCCGTCCAGCAGGATGGTGCCGACGTCGGCCGCGATCAGGCCGGTGATCATGTAGAAGCAGGTGGTCTTGCCCGCCCCGTTGGGACCCAGCAGGCCGACCGCCTCGCCGCGCTGCACGGTGATGGAGACGTCGCGCACCACCGGCCGCTTCTTGAACGACTTGCCCAGGTTGCGGGCGACCAGCCCTTCCGCTGGCGCGGGTGCTGCGGCGCGCGATGCCGCGGCGTCGGGCGACGCGGCGGATCCGGTGGCGTGGGGATCGACGTCGAGGGCCATGTCGGTGTCCGCCGGCCGGGTCAACGGCCCGCCGCCGGCTTGCCGCCCGGCGCCGCGCCGGGTTCGGAGCCGGGGACCAGCAGGCCCTGCACGCGCCCGCCGCTCTTCGGCCCGGCGATCACGCGGTTGATCTTGGTGGTCATGTTCATCTCGGCGGCTTCGCCGTTCAGCTGGTTGTCGCCGCGGGTGATGCGCACGTCGCCCAGCAGCACGGCGGTGTTGTCGGCCACCGAATAGACCAGCTTCTCCGACTGCGCCACGTCGTTGGGCGTGGTGACGACGACGTTGCCGGCCCCGTCGATGCGCTGCATGGTGGTGGCGCCGTCCGGCCCCTTCACGAACTGGCCGATCAGCACGTCGGCGCGCAGCCGGCGGTCCTGCCGCACGGCCACGGCGTCGCCGCGCGCCACGGCGAGGCCCTTGGCGTCGTAGTATTCCAGCGAGTCGCGGGCGGTGACCACGTCGTTGGGCGTCACCAGCTTCAGGTTCCTGCCCGTGACCACGCCCGTCTGCTTGTCGACGTCGTAGACGGCGCGGTCGCCGAAGACCTGCTGGTTGGGGGCGACGATGCGGACGTTGCCCTCCCCCACCAACTGGAAGACCTCGTTCCCCTTGCCGGGGATCTCGCGGTAGTAGGCGGTCAGCGCGTCGGCGAAGACGGTGCTGTCGCCGCGCTTGGCCGAGGCGTTGCCGCGTGCCACGTAGGCGCGCACGTCCTGGTGCCACTCGATCGCCTGATCGGCGTTGATCTCCACCGGAATGCCGCCGGACGTACCGGGGAACATCTGCGCCGCAGTTGGTACGGCGGAGAGCGTGATGGCGGAGAGCATGGTGGCCGCCAGCAGGGCGGCGGCCGTAGGACGTGCGAACCTCACCGCGTGTTGCCTCCCGCGTTCTGGCCTTGGGTCTGGCCCTGGGTTCTGTTGGACGGCTTGACGGCCGGGATGGGTGCCGTGGGCGACGGAGGCGCCGGAACCGCCGCGGGCGGCGGTGCGGCGGGCATCGCGGAGGGTGCCGGGGCCGGCGCCGATGCGCCCGAAGAGCCCGCCGGGGCGGGCGCGCCGCGCTCGGCCGACTGCACGGTGGCGGTGGACGAGTTCAGGAACTGAACCACCTTGCCGCGCTCGGTCATGCGGAAGCCCTGGGCGTTGATCTCGCCCTGCGGGCCCTGGCCGGCCACCTTGACGTCGCCCCAGGCGTTGCCGGCGCGCACGTCGGCGAAGGCCTCGTCGGTGGTGAACTCGTTGCCGTCGTCGCGCATGACGTGGACCGCGCCGCGCATCTTCAGGATGCCGGTGTTTTGGTCGTACCAGCCGAAGTCGGAGCGCAGGGTGACCCACGTGCCGTTCTTCTCGGTCATCTCGGCCTCGGGCCGGTCGAGCAGCACGATGCCCGGCTGGTCGGCCGACTGCTCCGCCCGCACGGCGACCAGGGAAAAGGGCTGGTTCTGCTCGTCCGCGCTGAAGTAGCGCGGCTTGATCATCTCCAGCTGGCCCTTGTCGGCGACGATCTTCGGCTTGGGCGGCTCGGTCAGCGACGGCCACGCGGCGACCAGCGCCAGCATGGCCAGCGCCAGGGCCGGCAGCGCGAACTTCATCAGCGAGACGAAACGGCTGTAGACGCGCCCCACCGGCCGGGTGACGCGGCGGCGGTGGACGTCGTGCGTGGACGGGCGCGGCGCCGTGCGGCCCTGCCCTGCCCCCATCCCGTCGTCGCGTCCGCTGCCCGGCATGATCGGCGTTCTCCCGTCAGGCCGCACCGGCCCGCAGGCAATCGTGGATGTGCACGATGCCGATGGGGCGGTCGGAGGTGTCGTCGGAGTCGCTGACGAACAGGGTGGTGATCGATTTGTCGTTCATGACGCGCAGCGCCTCGGCCACCAGCGCCTTGCGGCGGATGGTCTTGGGCTTGTGCGACATGACGTCGGCCGCCGTCTGCGTCAGCAGCGCGGGGTTCATGTGGCGGCGCAGGTCGCCGTCGGTGATGATGCCGACCAGGCGGCCGTCGTCGCCGGTGACGCCGACGCAGCCCAGGCGCTTGGTCGACATCTCCAGGATGACCTCGCTCAAGGGGGCGGCGGCGTTGCACAGCGGCACGGCGTCGGCCTTGTGCATGACGTCGGTCACCAGCAGCAGCGCCCGGCCGAGCTGGCCGCCGGGGTGCAGCGCGTGGAAGTCCTGCGCCGAGAAGCCGCGGCGCTCCAGCAGCGCGATGGCGAGCGCGTCGCCCAGCGCCAGCATCATGGTGGTCGACGTGGTGGGCGCCAGCCCCAGCGGGCACGCCTCCGGCGCCGCCGGCAGCAGCAGGGTGACGTCGGCCTGCTCGGCCAGCGTCGAGCCGGCGCGGCGGGTGACGCCGATCAGCGGGATGGCGAAGCGGCGGGTGTAGGCGATGATGTCGCTCAGCTCGCTCGTCTCGCCGGAATTGGAGAGCGCGATCACCGCGTCGGTGCGCGCGATCATGCCCAGGTCGCCGTGGCTGGCCTCGCCCGGATGGACGAACAGCGCCGGCGTGCCGGTGGAAGCCAGCGTGGCGGCGATCTTGCGGGCGATGTGGCCGCTCTTGCCCATGCCGGTGACGACGACGCGGCCGGCGACGCCGGCCAGCAGGCCGAGCGCCCGGGTGAAGGCACCGTCCAGGCCGGCGGCCAGCTGCTCCAGCGCGGCGGCCTCCAGGCGCAGGACGCGCACGGCGCTGGCCAGGCCGCTCTCGGGCTCCGTCAGGGTTGCGAGCGGGGCGTCTTGGGCCGGTTCGGTGCGGCGGTCGATGGCGCGGTTCACGTCGGTCACTGCCCTGCTGGGGTCTGCAACGTTGGTATCTGCAACGATGTCCGTCACGGGTCCGTCATCCGATGGGCGGCAGTATGCCGGGCGCCGGAGCGGCGGTCAAACTCCGGCCCGGCGCCGCCGCCTCAGTGCGCCAGAATGTCCGGCTCGTCCCAGCCGCCCAGGTCGAGGGCGCCGCGGGCCGGCAAAAAGTCGAAACAGGCCTGCGCCAGATGCGTGCGCTGCTCGCGCGCCAGCATGGCGTCCAGCTTGGCCTTCAGGTCGTGCAGGTGCAGCACGTCGGAAGCCGCGTACTTCATCTGCTCGGGCGTCAGCTCCTCGGCACCCCAGTCGGAGGACTGCTGCTGCTTGGAAAGCTCGACCCCCAGCAGGTCCTTGCAGAGGTCCTTCAGCCCGTGCTTGTCGGTGAAGGTGCGGACCAGCTTCGAGGCGACCTTGGTGCAATAGATGGGTTGCACGACGACGCCGAGGTAGGCCTGCATGACGGCCACGTCGAACCGGGCGAAGTGGAACAGCTTCACCACCTCGGGATCGGTCAGCAGCCGCTTCAGGTTCGGCGCGTCGTAGGCGCCGCGGCGGAACTGCACGAGGTGGACGGTGCCGTCGCCGGCGGAGAGCTGCACCAGGCACAGCCGGTCGCGCGCCGGGTTGAGGCCCATGGTTTCGGTGTCGATGGCGACGGCGCCGCCACGCGCCGCGGCCTTGAGGTCGAGGCCGTCGGGCAGGTCACCGTCATGCAGGTCGATGGGCACGGGATGCCTCCGCACATGACCCAAGCAGGGTCCTAGAAACGACAAACGCCGCGGTGCAAGAAGCACGCGGCGTAGCCGTCAGAATTGGTGCCCAGGAGAAGACTCGAACTTCCACGACATTTCTGCCACAGGTACCTGAAACCTGCGCGTCTACCAATTCCGCCACCTGGGCTCGGTGTGGGCCGTCTGAGTACCCCTGCCCCACCCCCTCTGTCAACACGATTTTTTGCCGAAGCGCAGAAAGTTTTTCCGAAGGGGGTAGCGGCGGCGCGACGGCACGCGGATTCACCCGCGCGGCGGCGAGCAACGCTAGCCCTGCGCGTGTGGTTTCTATATAAGCAGCTTCCGGTCGGCCGGAAGGCCATTCCACGCAATCACGGACGTTCCGTCAGATCGGCACGGGAGAAGGTCGATGTCCTATCGCTATCGGGTTGTCACGGTGTTCGGCGGGTCGGGCTTCATCGGCCGCCACCTCGTCCGCCGCCTCGCCAAGAGCTTCGCCGTCGTCCGCATCGCCACGCGGCACCCGAACCAGGCCAACTACCTGAAGACCGCCGGCGCCGTCGGGCAGATCGTCCCCCTGGCGGTGGACGTGCGCGACGACGCGTCGGTGGCGCGGGCGGTGAAGGACAGCGACGTCGTCATCAACCTGATCGGCGCCCTGTTCGAGACCGGGCCCTGGTCGTTCAACACCGTGCACGTCGACACGCCGTCCCGCATCGCGCGCCTGGCCAAGGAGGCCGGTGCGGATCGCGTGGTGCACGTCTCGGCCCTGGGCGCCGACGCGGGCGGCACGTCGAACTACGCGCGCTCCAAGGCGGCGGGCGAGAAGGCGCTGCTGGCGGCCTTCCCCGAGGCCACCGTGCTGCGCCCCAGCATCGTCTTCGGCCCCGAGGACCGCTTCTTCAACAAGTTCGCCGCCATGGCGCAGATCAGCCCGGTGCTGCCGCTGGTCGGCGGCGGCAAGACGCGCTTCCAGCCGGTCAGCGTCAGCGACCTCGCTGACGCCATCTGCGCGGTCATCGACCGCGAGGACGCCAAGGGCCGCACCTATGAACTGGGCGGCCCCACCACCTACACCTTCAAGGAGCTGATGCAGCTCATGCTGAAGGTGGTGCAGCGCAAGCACCGCCTGCTGCTGCCGCTGCCCTGGGGCGTGTCGGAGACGCTGGGCGGCATCCTGGAGAAGGTGCCGCTCATCGCCCCGCTGCTGACCCGCGATCAGGTCGAGTTGCTGAAGCGCGACAACGTGGTGTCGGCGAACGCGCCGGGCTTCAAGGAACTGGGCCTCACGCCGACGGCGCCGGAGGTGATCCTGCCCACCTACCTGCACCGCTTCATCGTCGGCGGCCGCACCAACACGCTGACCCGCGACGTGGGCGTGCACGAGAAGTACCCGACCTGATACGGACGGCGCCTGAAGGCGCCGTCCGTATCACCCTCTCGCCCTTTGCCAGTGGCAAAGGGCTGTCGGGTTTTACCGGCGGCGCTCGATGGAAGCGATCAAGCGCCGCCGGTATGAGGCGCGACGCCTGTCGGAATGCGAAAAGCCCCGGCCGATGGCCGGGGCTTTTTCATGTGCGCGCTCAGCGGCGCGGCGGCGGGGGCGGTTCCCAGACCAGCCGGCGGGTCACCCAGGCCACCGCGCCGGCACCCAGGATGACCAGCCAGCACAGGACGACCAGCAGCGTGTCGGCCGGGTCCATGGCGCCGTCGTGGAACAGGTGGCTGGTGGTGTAGGCGGCCAGCAGCGCCGCCGGGGCGGCCACCGCCAGCGCGCACCAGCCGATGGCGCTGGGCCGGTGCTGCGGCACGCTGCCGCACACGCACTCCCCACGCCACAGCACCACCACGCGCCCACAGAACGGGCACGGCGCTTCACGGTCGATGGTAAGGAATTTTCCAGGCATCGCGGCGGCCAAAGGTACGACCGCCATCTTCGGCGGCAGCCGCACAATAAAGCCGCGGGGGAATGCACGCTATTTCTTTAAATTTAGCGATCTATTGTCTGAACCTTACGCGTACATCCTGGTCAGTGACGAATTTGTTCAATCACATGACAAAGACGGCGCGCTTTTCCCTGCGTCAAAGATAGAGGAACGCCAGCATGGCGATGCCGATGGCGATGCGGTACCAGCCGAAGGGGCTGAAGCCGTAGCGGCCGACGAAGTCGAGCAGCGCCTTCACCACCAGCCCGCCGGACAGGAACGCCATGACGAAGCCGATGCCGATCAGCACCGCCCCGTCCATGTTCATGCTGCTCCAGTTCTTGTAGAGGTCGTAGGTGACGGCGCCGGCCATGGTGGGGATGGCGACGAAGAAGGAGAACTCGGCCGCCGTGCGCCGGTCCACGCCCATCAGCAGCGCCCCCAGGATGGTGGCGCCGGAGCGCGACACGCCGGGGATCATGGCGATGCTCTGGAACAGCCCGACCTTCAGCGCCAGGGAGGCGGGAAAGCGCTCGATCTCATGATAGCGGGGGGTGGGCAGGAAGCGCTCCACCACCAGGATGGCGATGCCGCCGACGATCAGCGACACGCAGACGACCGTGGGGTTGAACAGCACCGTCTTGATGAAGCCGTGCAGCGCGGCGCCCAGCACCGCCGCCGGCAGGAAGCCCAGCAGGATGGCGAAGACGAAGCGCCATGCCCGCGGGTCGTCCTTCAGCCCGACCGCCACGCGCCACAGCCGTGCAAAATACACAAGGCACACCGCCAGGATGGCGCCGAGCTGGATCGCCACCTCGAACACCTTGCCGGGTGGGCCTTCGAAGCCCAGCAGGTTGACGAAGAGGATCAGGTGGCCGGTCGAGGACACCGGCAGGAACTCGGTCAGCCCTTCGACGAAGCCGAGGAGGGCGGCTTCCAGGTATTGATACGACATCGGTCCGTCGCTGTGCGGAGGTGGGAATCCCAGGCGTCCCGCCGCCATGGTGCGCTGCGGCAGGCTTGGCCGCGCTTATAGCAGCGCCCGCCGGATTTGGCGACGGGGGATGGCTCGGTACCCCAAAGAGAGGGATTGGTCCGTTTCGGTACTAATTTTCTTTCCGATTATCGCATGCGATTCTGGATTGGGGCAGGACCCGCGACACCCTGTCACAGTTAGGTCAGCACACACGACCTATCGGCGATTTTTTGCTCGCGCGACTTATGCTGTTGCGGTATATGATCCACCGACCGCGTCGTCCGCGGCTTTTTGGAATCAACCGCGGCGGCGCCGGTTCGTGGCGACCCGCCGCTTGACCGTCCCCCGCCGGACGGATCTCGAGCGAGGAGTAGGCGTCATGGCGCAGAACCGTATGTTGGGCTTCGTGCACACCGCGCAGAAGATGCCCGACAAGCGCACCGCCGAGGAACGCCGCCAGGACTTCCGCGAGATCTACGCCCGCTTCACCGACCAGCGCGCCAACGAGCAGGCCAACCGCTGCTCGCAGTGCGGCGTGCCGTTCTGCCAGGTGCACTGCCCGGTCGCCAACAACATCCCCGACTGGCTGAAGCTGACGGCCGAGGGCCGGCTGGAGGAGGCGTACGAGGCCTCCCAGGCGACCAACAACCTGCCGGAGATCTGCGGCCGCATCTGCCCGCAGGACCGCCTGTGCGAGGGCAACTGCGTCATCGAGCAGTCGACGCACGGCGCCGTCACCATCGGCTCGGTCGAGCGCTACATCAACGACACCGCCTGGGAGAAGGGCTGGGTCAAGCCGCGCACGCCGGTGCGCGAGCTGGGCGTGTCCGTCGGCGTGATCGGCGCCGGCCCGGCCGGCCTCGCCGCCGCCGAGCAGCTGCGCGCCAAGGGCTACGAGGTGCACGTGTACGACCGCTACGACCGCATGGGCGGCCTGCTGGTCTACGGCATCCCCGGCTTCAAGCTGGAGAAGGACGTGGTGCAGCGCCGCGTCCAGCTGCTGGCCGACGCCGGCGTGGTCTTCCACCCGAACTTCACCGTCGGCCGCGACGCCAGCATGGCCGACCTGCGCCGCAAGCACGCCGCCGTGCTGATCGCCACCGGCGTGTACAAGGCGCGCGACATCCAGGCGCCGGGTTCGGGCCTGGGCAACATCGTGCCGGCGCTGGAGTACCTGACCGCGTCCAACCGCAAGGACCTGGGCGACGCCGTGCCGGCCTTCGAGGACGGCTCGCTGAACGCCAAGGGCAAGAGCGTCGTCGTCATCGGCGGCGGCGACACCGCCATGGACTGCGTGCGCACCGCCATCCGCCAGGGTGCGAAGTCGGTGAAGTGCCTGTACCGCCGCGACCGCAAGAACATGCCGGGCTCGCAGCGCGAGGTGGCGCACGCCGAGGAAGAGGGCGTGGAGTTCATCTGGCAGGCCGCCCCGGAGGCCTTCGTGGGTGACGGCAACGTCACGGGCGTGCGCGCCGTGCGCATCCACCTGGGTGTGGCCGACGCCACCGGCCGCCAGACCCCGCAGGTGATCGAGGGTTCCGAGTTCACCATCGAGGCCGACCTCGTCATCAAGGCGCTGGGCTTCGATCCGGAGGACCTGCCCGCCCTGTTCGGCGAGCCGTCGCTGAAGGTGACCCGCTGGGGCACGGTGACGGCCGACGCCCGCACCAAGATGACCAGCCTGGACGGCGTCTTCGCCGCCGGCGACATCGTGCGCGGCGCCTCGCTGGTGGTGTGGGCGATCCGCGACGGCCGCGACGCCGCGGAATCGATCCACGCCTACGTCAAGGCCAAGGCCGGGGCGTACGCCGAGGCGGCGGAGTAAGCAGCCGATCGTAGGTTGGGTTGAGCGCCAGCGAAGCCCAACACACCTCGCATCGCCGGCGCGTTGGGCTTCGCCTGCGGCTCAACCCAACCCACGGCGCGACGACATCCGGGGCCGCGCGCCCCGCGACTTGAAGACTGAAAGGGTCGACCGATGACCAAGATGCTGAACAAGGGTGAGCAGTTCGTCGCCGAGTACCGCGCCAACGTGGAGCGGCTGACCACGGCCGACCTCGCCGATGTGGTGGAGGAGCGGGACGCCTGCGGCGTCGGCTTCATCGCCGCCATCGACGGCAAGCCCCGCCGTTCGGTCGTCGAGAAAGGCATCGAGGCCCTGAAGGCCGTGTGGCACCGCGGCGCCGTCGACGCCGACGGCAAGACCGGCGACGGTGCTGGCATCCACGTGCAGGTGCCGCAGAAGTTCTTCAAGGACCACGTCCGCGTCATCGGCCACACGCCGCCGGAAAACAACCTCGCCGTCGGCCAGGTCTTCCTGCCGCGCGTCTCGCTGGACGCGCAGGAGGCCTGCCGCTGCATCGTCGAGACCGAGATCCTGAACTTCGGCTACTACATCTACGGCTGGCGCCAGGTGCCGATCAACGTCGACATCATCGGCGAGAAGGCCAACGCCACCCGGCCGGAGATCGAACAGATCATCATCGGCAATTCCAAGGGCGTGTCGGACGAGCAGTTCGAGCTGGACCTGTACGTCATTCGCCGCCGCATCGAGAGGGCGGTGCGGGCCGAGCAGATCAACGACTTCTACATCTGCACGCTGTCGTCCCGCTCGATCATCTACAAGGGCATGTTCCTGGCGGAGCAGCTGACGACCTTCTACCCCGACCTGCTGGACGAGCGGTTCGAGTCGAACTTCGCCATCTATCATCAGCGCTATTCCACCAACACGTTCCCGACGTGGCCGCTGGCCCAGCCGTTCCGCACGCTGGCCCACAACGGCGAGATCAACACGCTGAAGGGCAACGTCAACTGGATGAAGGCGCACGAGACGCGGATGGAGCATCCGGCGTTCGGCGCCAACATGGCCGACCTGAAGCCGATCATCGGCGTGGGCCTGTCGGACTCGGGTGCGCTCGACGCCGTGTTCGAGGTGATGGTGCGCGCCGGCCGCCCGGCCCCGATGGTCAAGATGATGCTGGTGCCGCAGGCGCTGACCAGCTCGCAGACCACGCCCGACAACCATAAGGCGCTGATCCAGTACTGCAACTCCGTCATGGAGCCGTGGGACGGCCCGGCGGCGCTGGCCATGTACGACGGCCGCTGGGTCGTCGGCGGCATGGATCGCAACGGCCTGCGCCCGATGCGCTACACCATCACCACGGACGGGCTGATCATCGCCGGCTCCGAGACGGGCATGGTGAAGATCGACGAGACGCAGGTGGTGGAGAAGGGCCGCCTGGGCCCGGGGCAGATGATCGCCGTCGACCTCGCCACCGGCAACCTCTACAGCGACACGGCCGTCAAGGACCTGCTGGCCGCCCAGAAGCCGTGGGGCAACTGGGTGAAGAACACCACGCACCTGGACGAGCTGGTCAAGAAGGCCTCGCTGCAGGGTGAGCCGGCCGACCTGGACAAGGCGGAGCTGCGCCGCCGCCAGATGGCCTTCGGCATCACCATGGAAGACATGGAGCTGATCCTGCACCCGATGGTGGAGGACGCGAAGGAGGCCGTCGGCTCGATGGGCGACGACAGCCCCATCGCCGTGCTGTCGGAGAAGTACCGCGGCCTGCACCACTTCTTCCGCCAGAACTTCTCCCAGGTCACCAACCCGCCCATCGACTCGCTCCGTGAGCGCCGGGTGATGAGCCTGAAGACGCGCCTGGGCAACCTGGGCAACATCCTGGACGAGGACGAGAGCCAGACGCGCCTGCTCCAGCTCGAATCGCCGGTGCTGACCACGGCCGAGCTGCGCGCCATGCGCGCCTACATGGCCGACACGGCGGCGGAGATCGACTGCACCTTCCCGGTCGACGGCGGCCCCGACGCGCTGAAGGACGCGCTGAAGCGCATCCGCCAGGAGACCGAGGACGCCGTGCGCGGTGGTGCGAACCACGTGATCCTGACGGACGAGCGGATGAGCGCCAAGCGCGCCGCCATCCCGATGATCCTGGCCACGGGTGCCGTGCACACGCACCTCGTGCGCAACAACCTGCGCACCTTCACCTCGCTGAACGTGCGTTCGGCCGAGTGCCTGGACACGCATTACTTCGCCGTGCTGATCGGCGTGGGCGCCACCACGGTGAACGCCTACCTGACGCAGGAGGCGATCGCCGACCGCCAGCGCCGCGGCCTGTTCGGCAACATGCCGCTGGAGACCGGTCTGGCGCGCTACAAGAAGGCCATCGACGAGGGCCTGCTGAAGATCATGTCCAAGATGGGCATCTCGATCATCAGCAGCTATCGCGGCGGCTGCAACTTCGAGGCGGTGGGCCTGTCGCGCGCGCTGATCGCCGAGCACTTCCCGGCCATGGTCAGCCGCATCTCCGGCATCGGCCTGAACGGCATCCAGAAGAAGGTGCTGGAGCAGCACGCCGTCGCCTTCGACGAGGACGTCGTCACCCTGCCCGTCGGCGGCTTCTACCGCTTCCGCAAGTCGGGCGACCGGCACGGCTGGGAAGGCGGCATCATGCACCTGCTCCAGCAGGCGGTGTCGGACGACAGCTACGGCACGTTCAAGAAGTATTCCGAGCAGGTGCGCAAGCGCCCGCCGATGCAGCTGCGCGACCTCTTGGAGTTCCGCTCGCTGAACAAGGCGGTGCCGATCGACGAGGTCGAGAGCATCACGGCGATCCGCAAGCGTTTCGTAACGCCGGGCATGTCGCTGGGCGCGCTGTCGCCGGAGGCGCACGGCACGCTGAACGTCGCCATGAACCGCATCGGCGCCAAGTCCGACAGCGGCGAGGGCGGCGAGGATCCGGCGCGCTTCCGCCCGGACAAGAACGGCGACAACTGGAACAGCGCCATCAAGCAGGTGGCGTCGGGCCGCTTCGGCGTCACCGCCGAGTACCTGAACCAGTGCCGTGAGCTGGAGATCAAGGTCGCCCAGGGCGCCAAGCCCGGCGAGGGCGGCCAGCTGCCCGGCTTCAAGGTGACGGAGATGATCGCGCGGCTGCGTCACTCGACGCCGGGCGTGACGCTCATCAGCCCGCCGCCGCACCACGACATCTACTCGATCGAGGATCTGGCGCAGCTCATCTACGACCTGAAGCAGATCAACCCCGACGCCAAGGTGTGCGTGAAGCTGGTGGCGCGGTCGGGCATCGGCACCATCGCCGCCGGTGTCGCCAAGGCCAACGCCGACGTCATCCTGATCTCCGGCAACTCGGGCGGCACGGGTGCGAGCCCGCAGACGTCGATCAAGTTCGCCGGCGGCCCGTGGGAGATGGGCCTGTCGGAGGTGCATCAGGTCCTGACGCTGAACCGCCTGCGCCACCGCGTGCGGCTGCGCACCGACGGCGGCCTGAAGACCGGCCGCGACATCGTCATCGCCGCCATGCTGGGCGCGGAGGAGTTCGGCATCGGCACCGCCAGCCTGATCGCCATGGGCTGCATCATGGTGCGCCAGTGCCACTCCAACACCTGCCCGGTGGGCGTGTGCGTGCAGGATCCGAAGCTGCGCGAGAAGTTCACCGGCACGCCGGAGAAGGTGGTCAACCTCTTCTCGTTCCTGGCGGAGGAGGTGCGTGAGATCCTGGCGCAGCTGGGCTTCAAGTCGCTGAACGAGGTGATCGGCCGCACCGACCTGCTGCATCAGGTGAGCCGCGGTGCGGAGCACCTGGACGACCTCGACCTCAACCCGCTGCTGGCGCAGGTGGATCCGGGCGAGAACGCGCGCTACTGCACCATGCAAGGCCGCAACGAGGTGCCGGACACGCTGGACGCGCGCATCGTCGCCGACGCCCGCCCGCTGTTCGAGGAGGGCGAGAAGATGCAGCTCGCCTACACCATCCGCAACACGCACCGGGCCATCGGCACGCGCCTGTCGTCGATGGTGACGCGGAAGTTCGGCATGGCGGGGCTGCAGCCCGGCCACGTCACGGTGCGCCTGCGCGGCACCGCCGGCCAGTCGCTGGGCGCCTTCGCGGTGCAGGGCATCAAGCTGGAGGTGTTCGGCGACGCGAACGACTACGTCGGCAAGGGCCTGTCGGGCGGCACCATCGTGGTGCGCCCGACCACGTCCAGCCCGCTGGAGACCAACAAGAACACGATCATCGGCAACACGGTGCTGTACGGCGCCACGGCGGGCAAGCTGTTCGCCGCCGGCCAGGCCGGTGAGCGGTTCGCGGTGCGCAACTCCGGCGCCAGCGTGGTGGTCGAGGGCTGCGGCTCCAACGGCTGCGAGTACATGACGGGCGGCACGGCGGTGATCCTGGGTGCGGTCGGCGACAACTTCGCCGCCGGCATGACGGGCGGCATGGCCTACGTCTACGACGAGGCGGGCAGCTTCCCGCTCTATGTCAACGACGAGAGCGTCGCCTACCAGCGCATCGAGGTGGCGCACTACGACGACCAGCTGAAGCGCCTCATCGAGGAGCACGTCGAGGAGACGCAAAGCCGCTTCGCCGCCGAGATCCTGAACGACTGGGAGCGCGCCCGCGGCCGCTTCTGGCAGGTGGTGCCGAAGGAGATGCTGAACCGGCTGGAGGTGCCCGTCACCCTGCCGAAGGCGATCCCGGCGGAGTGAGCGCGGAGTAAGTAAGGATACCGCAACGTGCGGTGAAACAGCGGCGGCCCGGTACACCACCGGGCCGCCGTTTCGTTTGGCACTGTTGCCCCCAGGTCCTAGGCGCCCGGCGCGTGCCGGAATATCGTTGACCCGAAACGGTTGTCGGAGCGGCGTGCCGCGAAAAGAGGCAGCGGCAGGGAGGGGGCTATGCCGTTCGTGAAGGGGTTGCGGATCGTCACGCGCCCGGCCGCCGCGGGCGACGGGCCCCGGTGCGCCCGCATCTTCCTGGACGGGCGGCGCCGCGCCTTTCCCTGGCAGCCGGCCGAGCGCTTCGGCCTCGATGATTATTACGACTGCGTCGAGGACGAGACGGTGCTGGTGGCCGAGGTGGACGGCACGGTGGTCGGCTTCGTCTCCATCGACGGGCCGCAGGGCGTGGTGCACAACCTGTTCATCGACCCGGACTGGCAGAACCGCGGCATCGGCAGCGCCCTGCTTCGGGAAGCGCTGGCCAGCCTGGACGGCCCGGCGGAACTGACCTGCGCCGCCCGCAACGCCGCCGCGCGCGCCTTCTACGAACACAACGGCTGGGTGCCGGTGGGCGCTGCGGACGCGGCCGACAGCCCGCACGTGGTCTACCGCAAGCCGCATCGGGCATACTGATGCCGGCATACTGACGAGTGTGGTCCACCCGTCGATTCGGCGGGTGCCCGTACCCAATCCGGCCTACCGCCGCGGGACGGCCGATGGACCGATTGTTTTCGCCGATGTGCTTGGGCTACAGTCCCGCCCGGCATGCGGACCCTGTATCACCATCCCCTTTCCCCCCTCTCCCGTCTGGCGCGCGTCGCCTTGGCGGAGAAGGGCCTGCCTTTCGAGGCGGTCGTCGAGAAGCCGTGGGAACGGCGCACGGACTTCCTGGCCCTGACCCCGGCCGGCGAGGTGCCCGTCCTCGTGGAGGACGACGGCACGGTGATCGCCGACGGCTGGGCGGTGATCGAGTATCTGGAGGAGGCCTACCCCGACGTGCCGCTGATGCCGCCGGAGGTGGCCGGCCGCGCCGAGGTGCGCCGCATTGTCTCGTGGTTCACCCGCAAGTTCGACCGCGAGGTGACCGAGAACCTGGTCGGCGAGAAGCTGGGCAAGCGCCTGTCCGGCCAGGGCCAGCCGTTCGCCCCGGCGATCCGCGCCGGGCTGGCGAACATCCACTACCACCTGGACTACATCGCCTTCCTGGCCGAGCGGCGGCCCTGGCTGGCCGGCCCGTGGTTCTCGCTGGCCGACATCGCGGCGGCGGTGGAGATTTCCTGCGTCGACTACGTCGGCGACGTGCCCTGGGACAACAACCCGGAGGCCAAGGACTGGTACGCCCGCATCAAGTCGCGGCCCAGCTTCCGCCCGCTGCTGCAGGACAGCATCCCCGGCTGCCCGCCGCCCAAGCACTACGCCGATCTGGATTTTTGATGTTCCCCCTCCCCTGCCTGCGGTGGGGGAGGAGGAGGGCAAGGTGTCCGCAAGGATCAGCGGCCCGTAGGTTGGGTTTTCGCCTCCGGCTCAACCCAACCTACGAGGCGTTTGCTTGCCGTAAAGGCCGCCCCTGCGGAGCAGGGGGAGGGGCTTGGAAACAGCTACGCCCGGCGGCGTTGCGGCGCCCGGGCCTGCTCCTCGTCCTCCGAGGCGGCTTCGCGCACGCGGGTGGTCGCTTGGCGCACCGCGCGGGAGGACAGGTCGGAGACGCGCGACGCGGTGTTCAGGAAGGTCTCCACCTCGCGCTTCAGCAGCGCCATCTGCGCGTCGACCAGGTCGTGCGGCGTGCGGGCCGCCACCACGCGCTGTATCCCATCGGCCTGCTGGCGCGCCGCTTCCTGGGCGAAGTCCAGCCATTCGCGCCAGATCGCCTGGCTGGCTTCCGACAGGGCGGTGTTGGCCTCGATCACCGCGTTCATGTTCTGGGTGGTGCGCCGGATCGTTTCCTGCGCTTCCGGCGTGTTGATGGTGAAGACGTTGCCGATCCGCTCCACCATGTCGCGGGCCATCTGGTTGGCGGTGCCGAGGCTGGATTCCGCCACGTTCCGGGCCGCGCGCTCGGTGGACTGCATTTCGCCGAAGGCGCGGCGGGCGGTGTCGGCTGCGGCGTTGCCGGTCTGCTCCGCCAGATCGGCAACGCGCTCGCCCGGACGGCGGGCCGGATCGGCGTCCTCGCCGGATCGTCGCTGTGCATTGTCCTGTGCCATGAAAAGATCCCCATGCCTTGCTGTTGTTGATCTTGGGTTCTCGACAAAGGGCGGGGCGACACAGATCCGTCATCCCCGCCCATCTCCGATGGAACCGCCAACACCGGCAGCAGACACAAGTTCCTGGTACAAAAAGGTTGCTGTCCCCCTGGTAGAACAGCGATCGGTTTTATTGAAAAAGACCGATCGCAGCCGAAACTTTCTCTGTCAGCGAAATGCGTCAGTCGATCCGCAGCGATTCCAGGCGGGCGCGAAAATCGTCCGGCAGCGGGGCGGAGCGGCGCGTCGCCTCGTCCATCAGGACGATCACCGCCTCGGCCGTGGCGACGCAGGCCCCGTTGAAGAACAGCCCCTGCCCCAGCCGAAACGAACTGCGCCCGACGGTCAGCACTCCGGTGCCCACGTCCACCGTCCCCGGCCAGCCCATCTCGCCCAGGAAGTCCAGCTCAAGCCGGGCGATGACGAAGGCGCAGCCCGGCGGGGCGGTCGGCGCGCCGGGTTCGAAGAGGAAATGGACGCGGCCGGCCTCCACCATCTCGGAAAACACGGCGTTGTTGATGTGCCCCTGGCGGTCGGTGTCGCAGTAGCGCAGCTTCTCGGTGGTCCAGCTCTTGAAGCGGGCACGGTCGGCGAGAAGGCGCTCGGTCACGTCGGGCATGCGGTCTCTCTCCCTTATGGTTTGTCTGCTGAATGTTGGGGTGCAGTATGACGCGGCGGCGCTGGCTTTCCCAGCCGAACCGTGGCAAGAGGCCATTCATGGATCCGCATGCCGTTCAAGCCGACCCGGCGTTCAGCGACGCCGAGCGCGACGCCGTCTACCGCTGCATCTTCAGCCGGCGCGACGTGCGCGGCCAGTTCCTGCCCGACCCGGTGCCCGACGCGGTGCTGGCGCGCATCCTGCGCGCCGCCCACCACGCGCCGTCCGTCGGCTTCATGCAGCCGTGGGACTTCGTGGTCGTCACCGACGCCGGCGTGAAGCGCCGCGTGCACGACGCCTTCCGCGCCGCCAACGCCGAAGCCGCGGACCTGTTCGAGGGGGAGCGGCAGGCGGCTTACCGCGCGCTGAAGCTGGAGGGCATCCTGGACGCCCCCGTCGGCATCGCCGTGACCTGCGACCGGCAGCGCGCCGGCCCGGTGGTGCTGGGCCGCACGCACATGCCGGACATGGATCTGTTCAGCGCCGTGTGCGCCGTGCAGAACCTGTGGCTGGCGGCGCGGGCGGAGGGCGTCGGCCTGGGCTGGGTCAGCATCCTGCGCCCGGACGAGGTGCGCGCGGCACTGGGCATCCCGGCGGAGGTCGAGCTGATCGGCTACCTGTGTTTGGGCTATGTCCGCGCCTTCCTGGAGAAGCCGGAGCTGGAGACCGCCGGCTGGCGGTCGCGCCTGCCGCTGCGCGACGTGGTGTCCTTCAACCGCTGGCGCGCCCGGAACGGGGACGAGCCGCTGCTGGATCACCTGGAGTAAGGATCCACGTCGAGATTTCAGGGGCGGGTTTTCAGGGGCGGGTTTTCAGGGCTTCTTCGGTTCCGCCGCCTTGGGCGGCGGCGCGCCTTCCGCCTTGTCCAGGCGGGCGAGGTTGTCGGCGGCGGACTTGGCCGGGCGGCCATCGGGGGCGAGGCGGCGGACCAGCTTCCAGTCGTCGCGCGCCCCCTTCAGGTCGCCCGACGCCACCTTGATGTTGCCGCGCAGAAGCACCGTTTCCGGATCGTTCGGCTTCAGCTCCAGCGCGCGAGCCACGTCGTGCAGCGCCTCGCGGTACTGGCTGAGCGCCTTGCGGGCAGCGGCGCGGTAGAGGAAGGCCTCCGGCCGGGTCGAGTCGCGGGCGATGGCCACGTCCAGGTCGGCCACGGCGTCCCAGTAGCGTTCCGCCTCGGCGCGGGCGAAGGCGCGGTCGATGCGCAGGTCGACGTCGTCGGGCTGGCGCTTCAGCGCCTCGCCGTAGGCCTTCTCGGCCCGCGCCTGATCGCCGGCGCGCAGCCACGCCCAGCCGGCGCGGCCGTACAGCGCGGCGGCCGCCTGCGGGTCGTCCCGGCCCAGGCGTGGCGCCACCTCCTCGAACCGGGCGCCGGCCGCCTTGAAGTCGCCCTTGTGGAACAGGGCCAGCGCCTTGCACAGCTGCGCGCGGTCGCCGCCGCCGCGCTCCTGCCAGACCTGCGCGCTTTCCAGCGCGGCGTCGGGGCGCGTCTCGGCCAGTCTGGTGCAGGCCTGCATCTCGGCGTTGTGGTCGACGGCGCGCTGATCGATTGCGCGCTGGGGGCTGGCGGCAAACGCCGGGCCGGCCGCCAGTAGCGGCAGCAGGAGGGCGAGCGGTGGGAAAACGTTGCGTCCGGTCATGGCGGCCCTACACTCGGCCAACGCGCGCCCATTCGCAAGGGTCCCATACGTCAAGGGAAAGGTCCCGCACCATGACCACGCCCCGCCTGTTCGTCTTCGGCCTGGGCTACACCGGCGGCCGGCTGGCGGCCGAGCTGCTGGCCGAGGGCTGGCGCGTCGCCGGCACCTGCCAGGGCGAGGAGAAGCGCGCCGAGCTGGCCGCGCGCGGCATCGAGGCCTTCGTCTTCGACCGCGACCACCCGCTGGATGCGGGCGCCCTGACCGGGACCACGCACCTGCTGTCCACCGTGCCGCCGGACAAGCGCGGCGACCCGGTGCTGGCGCGGCACGAGCGCGACCTGTACGACCTGCGCACGCTGGACTGGGCGGGGTACCTGTCCACCACCGGCGTCTACGGCGACCGCGGCGGCGAGTGGGTGAGCGAGGCGGCGTGGCTGAAGCCCACCGGCGACCGGCAGAAGCGCCGCGTGGACGCGGAGCGCGGCTGGCTGCACCTGCACCGCCAGTTCGGCGTGCCGGTGCATGTGTTCCGCCTGCCCGGCATCTACGGCCCCGGCCGCAGCGCGCTGGACGCCGCGCGCGACGGCAGCGCCCGGCGCATCGACAAGCCGGGCCACGTCTTCTCGCGCGTGCACGTGGACGACATCGTGCAGGCGCTGCGCGCCTCCATGGCGCGGCCCAGCCCCGGCAGCGTCTATAACGTCTGCGACGACGAGCCGTGCGAGCCGCGCGCGGTGACCGAGTTCGCCTGCGAGCTGCTGGGCGTCGAGCCGCCGCCGCTGGTGCCCTTCGACAAGGCCGAGCTGTCGGAGATGGCGAAGAGCTTCTGGACCGACAACAAGCGCGTGAAGAACGACCGGATGAAGCGGGATCTGGGTGTCACGCTGCGCTATCCCTCCTATCGGGAAGGGCTGACCGCGCAGCTGGAGGCGGAGAAGGCGACAGCGTAGAAAAAAGCCCCTCTCCCTTGAGGGGAGAAGGGTTGGGATGAGGGGTATTTACCGCCGGCAGGCGGGATAAAGAATATTTTCCGGCTCTCCGAGCCGTAACCACCCTCACCCCAACCCCTCTCCCCTCAAGGGAGAGGGGCTTTTTCTTCGCGGGTGAAGGCTGGATCCTTGGCGGCCGCCAAGATCGTTTCCAGGACCACGGGCATGGTCGTCAACACCTCCGGATTCCAGAAGCGAAGCACCCGATAGCCCTGCGCCTGAAGGAACGCCGTGCGTTCCGCATCGCCGGCAACGCTGTGCTGGCCGCCATCCACTTCGATGATCAAGCGGCGCTCGTGGCAGACGAAGTCGACCACGTACCGTCCGATCTGCTGCTGACGCCGGAACTTCAGGCCATTCAGCCGCCGGTCGCGCAGCGCACCCCACAGCAGCCGTTCGGAATTCGTTGCCGATTGCCGGAGTTGCCGCGCCCGCTGCGTGGTCATGCCATCCTCACGCCCGCCCCCCGGCGTGGCCGCGCAGGGCGAGGAACTCGCCGAACTTCTGGTCGACGACCATGATGTGCATCTTCAGCCACTTGCCGATGAAGCCCAGCACCAGGAAGCGCGCCATGTAGTCGTCGCGCGCGCCGTCGTCGCGCACGAAGGTCCAGACGTCCTCCACCTGCTCCAGGAAGGACTGGTGCAGCTTGGCATGCGCGGCGCGGTCGGGATAGTCGCACACCTCCATCAGCCGCTCCTCCCGCGCGAAGTGGGCGCGGGCGGTGTCGATCAGCTCGCCGCAGACGGCGCGCAGGTCGGTGCTGACCCCGCCGCCCTCCAGCGAGGCGCGGATCGCGCAGTACAGGTCGTGCAGGCGCCGCAGGTCGGCGTCCAGTTCCGGCACGCCGATGCCATAGGCTTCGTTCCATTCCAGATCGGCCATGCTCACGGAAATCGGCCCCCCAGCCGGCGTGCTTTCCCCCCGCCAGAATGCCACGGGTGGGGTGGAGCCGGCAACGCCAACCCCCATAGCGTGCATATAAAGATATGCAGCACAACCGCGGGCTTGCCAGCCGGCGGCGATTCGAGTCATCATGATCGTAAGTGATAACCACAAGGCCGGGGCTTACCCGGCCACCGCGTGCGGCGGGAGGCGACCACGACCAGGCCAGAGGACCGGAAGGGACGCGGCGAGGATCTGCACCGGCAGGTCGACGAGTTGGTCAGCCGGGTGCCGCGCCACGCCATCCGCGCGGTCATCGACGAAATCGACAGCGTCCAGGCGCAGAACAAGGACCGCGCGCAGCACCTGCGCGACGCCCTGGTCGAGCATTTCAACCGCCTGCGCCCGTTCAAGGCGCGGCGCCTGTTCACCGGCCTGTTCGAACCGCTGCTGGTCGACGATCCCGTCCTGTACCGCACGCACGAGGCGGTGCCGGGCCTGCTGCAGCGCGTGGACATGGGCGGGGTGTGGCACGCGCTGAGCCAGCAGGCGTTTCCGCTGCTGGCCATGGAGGTGCAGGACCGCCTGGACGCCATGTCCCAGGACGACATCATCGACCGCGTGCTGGCCTCGCCCGAGGCCATGGCGATGCGCGAATCGATGCGGGCCGCCGCGGCGGCATGGCTGGGCGACACGCTGCGCCAGCGCAAGCGGCTGGAGGAGTTCCTGGCGCTGGCCAACCGCGAGGCGTTGCGCGACGCGCGCCAGCGCACGCCGCACCTGTCCTACAAGGCGCCGATCGACCACGGCATGCTGCGTTTCCTGCACACGGTGCTGGAGCACAACGCCGCGCTGCTGCCGCTGATCGAGCGCATGCGCCACGACCTGAACGACGTGCCCGCCGCCGGCGCCGCCCGGCATGCGGAGGTGGACGGGCAGGCGGCAATCATCGTCGGCTTCGTGCGCCGCGTGCGCGCGGCCTTTCCCACCCGCGACCTGGAAGACCCGCTGGCGTGGCTGGCGCCGCTGTACGCGCTGAACGTCAAGCGCCGCTACGACGTGGTGCAACGCTACGCCCGTGAATACGGCGGGCCGTCGTTCGGCGAGCCGCAGCCGCTGCAGCAGGCGCTGCTCGGCCATTTCTCCGGCTGCTGCACGACGCTGGGGGAGCTGGTGCGCGGGCTGTTCGGCGACAGCGCCCCGCGCGACGCGCACGCCCTGCCCCTGTCGCGGCCGGTGCGCGACACGCTGGACGACGCGCTGGCGCGGTTCGAGCGGTCGCTGGGCACCCTGTCCGCCACCGGGCTGACGGCGAGCCGCAGCATCGGGCCGCGCGTGCGCGCCCTGCTGGACGAGGCGGCGGCGGCGCTGACCGGCATCGTGCTCCCGGTGGCGCTGGAGCGCGCGCATGTGGCGGCGCAGGTCCGCCACGCCCCAGCGCCCGACCACGACGACGTTCTGTGGCTGCTGGACCGCGTGTGGCGCTGGGGGGCAACGCTGGAGGCGGCGGGATACGCCAGCCTGGAACTGCGCACGGCGCGCAGCCGCATCGTCGCCGGGGCCGGGGCCGCCTTCGTGCAGGCGATCAAGGTGGCGGACGGCGACGACCTGGGCGAACGCATGAGCCACGTGGTGCGCGTCAACGCCATCCTGAACGCCATCGGCGAGGACGTGACGCCGTGGATCGGCCCGGTCAGCCAGGGACTGCAGCGCATCGTGCGCCACCATCTGGAAACGGGCGGGGAGGTTTCGCCCGAGGCGCGCTTCATCATCGACACCTACGCCGGCGCCGTGCGCAGCGAACTGAACCGCTCCCGCCATTGGCAGTGCGCCGACCTCGTCAGCCTTGTGCGGCTGTACGAATCGCGCTTGGATTGACGGCATGACGACCGATGCCCTTGCGATCCGATTCGCCGCCGCCGCCGACCGGCCCGCCATCAAGGCGCTGCTGGAGGCGGCGAAGCTGCCGGCCTCCGACCTCGTGGAGAGCGGCACCGTCCTGCTGGTCGCCGTTGACCGGGGGCGCATCGCCGGCTGCGTCGGCATCGAGCCGTTCGGGGAGTGCGGGCTGATCCGCTCCCTGGCCGTCGATCCGGAGGTCCGCGGCGGCGGGCTGGCCCGCGCCCTGGTCGCGCGCGCCGAGGCGCTGGCGGCGGCGGGCGGCATCGCGTCGCTGCACCTGCTGACGACCGACGCCGTGCCGTTCTGGGAACACCTGGGCTGGGTCCGCGTGCCGCGCGAGTCGGTGCCCGACGCCGTGCGCGGCAGCCGGCAGTTCACTGGGCTCTGCCCGGCCTCGGCCGTGTGCATGACGCGGGGGTGACGCCTACGGCGCCCGCTCCGCCATCGCCGATTCCAGCGCGGCGACCAGCGCTTCCAGCCGGTAGGGCTTGGGCAGCACGGGCAGGCTCTCCGCACCGGCGAAGCTCTCGCTGTAGCCGGTGGCCAGCACCACCGGCAGATCCGGCACGCGCCGCCGCGCCTCGCGGGCGAGGTCGATGCCGCTCTGGCCGCCGGGGAGCACGACATCGGTGAACAGCACGTCGACCCCGTCCACCTCGGCCAGCACGGCCAGCGCCTCGTCGGCGTTGCCGGCGCGCACGACCGTGTAGCCGAGTTCGGTGAGCGCCGCGGCCGTCATGTTGCCGACGATGGCGTCGTCCTCCACCTGCAGCACGCGGCGCCCGGCCGACGGCTCCGCCGCCCCGGTTCGCACCGCCGCCGCGCACGGCGCCCCGGTGGCGCGCGGCAGCAGCAAGATGACCGTCGTCCCCTGCCCTGGCGCGCTGCTCAGGCGCACCGCGCCGCCGGACTGGCGGGCGAAGCCGTAGACCATCGCCAGCCCGAGGCCGGAGCCCTTGCCGACCGGCTTCGTGGTGAAGAACGGCTCGAACACGCGGGCCAGCACGTCGGGCGGCATGCCCATGCCGCTGTCGGCCAGATCGATGCGCACGAAGGAGCCGGACAGCCCCTCCGGGTCCGTCGCGGCGTCGAGGTCGACGTTGGCGGCGGCGATGTGCAGCCGGCCGCCGTCGGGCATGGCGTCGCGGGCGTTCACCACGATGTTGAGCACCGCCAGCTCCAGCTGCGTGGGATCGACCAGCACCGGCCACAGGCCGGGGGCGAAGTCCACGTCCATGCGGATGTCGGCGCGCAGCGCGCGGGCCAGCAGCTCGGACATGCCCAGCAGGCGGTCGCGCACGTCCGTCGGCTCCGGCCGCAGCGCCTGCCGCCTGGCGAAGGCCATCAGCTGCTGCGTCAGCTTGGCGCCGCGGTCCACCGCCTGCAGGCCGGCGCGGATCAGCTCGTGCGAGCGCGGTTCGGAGGTCCGCCGGTCGAGCATCTGCAGGCAGCCGGACAGCGCCTGGAGCAGGTTGTTGAAGTCGTGCGCCACACCGCCGGTCAGCTGGCCGATGGCGTCCAGCTTCTGCGCCTGGACCAGCACGGCCTGGGTGCGCTCCACCTCGGCCACCGCTTGGGCGACGCGTTCCTCCAGCGCCTCGTTGGTGCGGCGCAGCTCCTCCCCGGCGCGGTGCAGGGCGCGGCCCACCGCGTCCACCTCGGTCAGGCCGGTGGCCAGCGGGGCCAGCGGTTCGCCCCGGCCCAGCGCGGCGGCGCGGCCGGCCAGCGCCTCCACCGGGCGGGCGATGGTTCGCGCCAGCAGCGCCGCCAGCAGGGCGGCCAGCGCCACGATGGCCAGCCCGCCCGCCGCCAGCCACAGCAGCGAGCGGCGCACCGGCCCCTCCACCTCGGCGCGCGGCACGGCGATGACGAAGGTCCAGCCGTACACCGGCGAGCGGCTGTAGGCGACCAGCGTCGGATCACCCTCCAGCGACGCGCTGGGCATCACGCCCTCCGGTGCTTCGGCGAGGCGGGCGAGCAGATCCGGGGTGGCCGATCGCCCTTCGAACTGTTCGGAGGCGCGGGTGCGGGCGATGACCGTGCCCTTGCGGTCGAGGACGGTGCCGACCCAGCTCGGCTCCAGCCCCTGCTCGCTCAGCACCCGGCGGAACTGCGAGGGCGGGATGATGAGGCTGAGCACGCGCGTCGGCTTGCCGTCCTCGACGACGGGCACGTTGACGCCGACGACGCCGCGCCCCGTCACCCGGCCGACACGCATGTCGGAGACGTGCACCCGCCCCGTCTCCAACACGCTGCGCGCCTCCGGCACCGGCTGCTCCGGCATCGGCGTGCCGAAGGGAACGCTGCCGTTCCACATCATGCGCCCCTGCGAATCCTGGGCCACGACCCAGGTGCCCTCGGGCGCCGCGGCGCGCGCCTGCCGGTGGAGCGCCTCGTGGTCGCCCGACGCCAGGTGCGGCGAGGTGGCGAGCGCGCGCAGCATGGCCTCCGCCTGGCCGAGCTGGCGGTCGACGGCCAGGGCCAGGGCGCGGGCCGTCTCCTGCAACCCACGCTCGCGCGCCGCCCGCTCCCGCCCGTAGTCGTGCAGGACGAAGGCCCCCGCCGCCAGCACCACGGGCGCAAGCAGGACCATGGTGAAGACGATCAGGCGCTGGCGTATCGACATCGGGCCGGCAATCGGAGGTTTCGAGTGCATGTTATTTGCCGGACGCCCCCGGAATAAGGCTGACAAACCTCATAGCCCGCCCGCCGCCGCGCCCACCGCCGCGCCCAGGCCGCCGCCGGGCGACGAATTTGGTTCGGTACAACCGTGGTTGTGCTATCATGCGCGCCCGCTCCGCGCCCGGTTCGCCGGGCCGTGCGGCGGTCCACCACCGGCGACTCGCCGTCTTCCGACCAACGAGCCTGCGCAAGACAGACGACCCGCATGAACATCATCATCGAACGCGCCGCCCTGCTCCGGTCCCTCGGTCACGTGCAGAGCGTGGTGGAACGCCGCAACACCATTCCCATCCTCTCCAACGTGCTGCTGAAGGCCCAGGACGGCGAGCTGTCGCTGGCCGCCACCGACATGGACCTGGAGATCGTCGAGTCCGTCCCGGCCTCCATCTCCCGGCCGGGCGGCACCACGGCGCCGGCGCACACGCTGTACGACATCGTGCGCAAGCTGCCCGACGGCAGCCAGGTGGAGCTGGACGTGGCGGGCGACGGGTCGCAGCTGACGCTGCGGTCGGGGCGGTCGCAGTTCAAGCTGTCGTGCCTGCCGGTGGAGGACTTCCCGCAGCTGTCCGGCGGCGACCTGAAGCACCGCTTCCCGCTGGCGGCCGGCGACCTGCGCGCGCTGATCGACCGCACGCGCTTCGCCATCTCCACCGAGGAGACGCGCTATTACCTGAACGGCATCTACGTGCACGCCGCCCGGCAGGCCGCCGCCACCGGCGACATCCCGGTGCTGCGCGCCGTGGCCACCGACGGCCATCGTCTGGCGCGCGTCGAGATGCCGCTGCCGGACGGGGCGGACAACATCCCCGGCGTCATCATCCCGCGCAAGACAGTGATGGAGGTGCGCAAGCTGATCGACGAGGCGGCCGACCGCATCGAGATCTCGCTGTCGGAGAACAAGGTCCGCTTCGCCTTCGATTCGATCGTCATGACGTCGAAGCTGATCGACGGCACCTTCCCGGACTACGAGCGCGTCATCCCCACCGGCAACGACAAGGTGATGGAGGTGGACGCCCGCCTGTTCGCCAGCGCCGTGGACCGTGTCGCCACCATCTCCACCGAGAAGAGCCGGGCGGTGAAGCTGGCCGTGACGCGCGGCACGCTGACGCTGTCCGCCACCAGCCCGGAAGCCGGCAGCGCCACCGAGGAGCTGGAGGTCAATTACCAGGACGGCCCCCTGGAAATCGGCTTCAACTCTCGCTATCTCCTTGACATCACTCAGCAGATCGAGGGCGAGGGCGCCCGCTTCACGATGGCGGACGCGGCGTCGCCCACCATCATCCGCGACGTCGCCGACGGCACCGCGCTGTACGTGCTGATGCCCATGCGCGTCTGACCGGCAACGGAGTCGCAGGTTCGTAGGTTGGGTTGAGGCGCACGCCGAAAACCCAACGCGGACGCCGTGCCGGAACGTTGGGTTTTCGCTGGCGCTCAACCCAACCCACGGACGAAGGGCGTGCCCTGCGGCCCCAACGGAACGGACCAGTTGCTCGAAGCACTTCGGATAGACCCCCGGCAACCCGACGCCCTGGCGGTCACGCGGCTGACGCTGACGCGTTTCCGCGGCTATGAACTGGCGCGGCTGGAGCCGGACCGGCGGCCGGTGGTGCTGATCGGCCCGAACGGCGCCGGCAAGACCAACCTTTTGGAAGCCGTCAGCTTTCTCGCCCCCGGCCGCGGCCTGCGCGGGGCGAAGCTGGCGGAGGTGGAGCGCATCGGTTCCGCCCCCGGCGCCGGCTGGGCGGTGGCGGCGGTGGTGGAGACGCCGGCCGGCCCGGTGGAGATCGGCACCGGCCGCGAACCCGGCATCCACGAGACCGACCGCCGCGTCGTCCGCATCGACGGCCACCCGGCCAAGGGACAGACCGTGCTGGCCGAGCATGTCGCGGTGGTGTGGCTGACGCCGCAGATGGACCGGCTGTTCCTGGAGGGCTCCAGCGGCCGGCGCCGCTTCCTCGACCGCCTCGTCTTCGGCTTCGACCCGGCGCACGCCGGGCGGCTCAGCCGCTACGAGCACGCCATGCGCGAGCGGGCGCGGCTGCTGCGCGACGGGCGCGGCGACGACGGCTGGCTGTCCAGCCTGGAGGACCAGATGGCGACCACCGGCATGGCGGTGGCGGCGGCGCGCCTGGACGTGGTGCAGCGCCTGCGCGCCGCCTGCGCCCGCGCGGTGGGCCCCTTCCCCGGCGCCGAGCTGGCGGTGGAGGGTGCCGTTGAGGATTGGTTGGGCAACGGCCCGGCCCTGGCGGCGGAGGACGCGCTGCGCGAGCAGCTGCGCGCGTCGCGCCGGCACGATTCCGAGGCCGGCGGGGCGGCGGTGGGCCCGCACAAGAGCGATCTGGCCGTGCGCCACCAGGACAAGGACATGCCGGCCGGCCTGTGCTCGACCGGCGAGCAGAAGGCGCTGCTGATCGCCATCGTGCTCGCCAACGCCCGGCTGCTGGCCGCAGAACGCGGCGCGGCGCCGCTGCTGCTGCTGGACGAGGTGGCGGCGCACCTGGACGAGGAACGCCGCCGCGCCCTGTTCGGCGAGCTGCTCGCGTTGGGCGCCCAGGCATGGATGACCGGCACCGACGCCGCCGTCTTCGCGCCGCTGGGCGAGGACGCCTGCCGCTTCCGCGTGGAGGACGCGCGGGTGGCGCCGGGGTAGAGTCACACACAAAAAAATGCGGCCAGGCGCGCCGCGACGCACCATATTTGGAACGACCTCTGTTATAATCGAGCCATGGCACAGGAAGCTTTGAAACCCGTCCTCCCGCAGGAGGAATACGGCGCCGACGCGATCACCGTTCTGCGTGGTCTGGACGCCGTCCGCAAACGTCCGGGCATGTACATCGGCGACACCGATGACGGTTCTGGCCTGCACCACATGGTCTACGAGGTCGTGGACAACGCCATCGACGAGGCGCTGGCCGGCTATTGCGACGCCGTCCTGGTGACGCTGAACGCCGACGGCTCCGTCACGGTGCGCGACAACGGCCGCGGCATCCCCACCGACATCCACGCCGAGGAAGGCGTGTCGGCGGCGGAGGTCGTGATGACCCAGCTGCACGCCGGCGGCAAGTTCAACCAGAACTCCTACAAGGTGTCGGGCGGCCTGCACGGCGTGGGCGTGTCGGTGGTGAACGCCCTGTCGGAGGTGCTGGAGCTGCGCATCTGGCGCGGCGGGCGGGAGTGGTTCATGCGCTTCCGCCACGGCGTCGCCGACGCGCGCCTGGCCGACGTGGGCGAGGCCCCGGTGGTGGACGGCAAGCAGCTGACCGGCACCGAGGTGACCTTCCTGCCGTCGAAGGAGACGTTCACCAACACGGAGTTCGACTTCGCGACGCTGGAGCACCGGCTGCGCGAGCTGGCCTTCCTGAACTCCGGTGTTCGCCTCGTGCTGACCGACAAGCGTGGCGTCGAGCCCAAGGTGCACGACCTGCACTACGAAGGCGGGCTGGAGGCGTTCGTGCAGTGGCTCGACCGCTCGAAGGTGGCGCTGCACAAGCCGGCCATCACCATGAAGGCCGAGCGGCCGACCGAGCACGGCGGCACCGTCACCGTGGAATGCGCGCTCCAGTGGAACGACAGCTACCACGAGACGACGCTCTGCTTCACCAACAACATCCCGCAGAAGGACGGCGGCACGCACCTCGCCGGCTTCCGCGGGGCGCTGACGCGCGCCATCAACAACTACGCCAACGAATCCGGCATCGCCAAGAAGGAGAAGGTCAACCTCTCCGGCGACGACGCGCGCGAGGGTTTGACCTGCGTGCTGTCCGTGAAGGTGCCGGACCCGAAGTTCTCCAGCCAGACCAAGGACAAGCTGGTCTCGTCGGAGGTCCGTCCGGTCGTCGAATCGGTGGTCGGCGAGTTCCTGGCCCAGTACTTCGAGGAGCACCCGGCCGACGCCAAGCGCGTCGTGCAGAAGGTGGTCGAGGCCGCCGCCGCCCGTGAGGCCGCGCGCAAGGCGCGCGAGCTGACGCGGCGCAAGGGTGCGCTCGACATGGCGTCGCTGCCCGGCAAGCTGGCCGACTGCCAGGAGCGCGACCCGGCGCTGTCGGAGCTGTTCATCGTCGAGGGCGACTCGGCGGGCGGTTCGGCCAAGCAGGGGCGCTCGCGCCAGTTCCAGGCGATCCTGCCGCTGCGCGGCAAGATCCTGAACGTGGAGCGCGCGCGCTTCGACAAGATGCTGTCGTCGGCCGAGATCGGCACGCTGATCGCGGCGCTGGGCACCGGCATCGGCCGCGACGAGTTCAACGTCGAGAAGACGCGCTACCACAAGATCATCATCATGACCGACGCGGACGTGGACGGTTCCCACATCCGCACGCTGCTGCTGACCTTCTTCTTCCGGCAGATGCCGGACCTGATCGAGAAGGGTTACCTGTACATCGCGCAGCCGCCGCTGTACCGCATCAAGCGCGGCAATGCGAAGGAGCGGTACCTGAAGGACGACCGCGCGCTGGAGGAGTACCTGATCGAGGCGGCGCTGGGCGACCTGTCGGTGACGCTGGCCGACGGCACGCTGCTGCACGGCGAGCCGCTGAAGGAGGTGGTGGAGCAGGCCCGCTCCGCCCGCCAGCACCTGGAAGCGCTGGCCCGCAAGGCCGGCAACGCGGCGGTGGTCGAGCAGGCGGCGGTGGCCGGCGCCCTGTCCCTGGGGCTGGCGACGGATGCCGAAAAGGCGGCGGAGGCTGCGGCGGTCGTGGCGGCCCGCCTGAACGCGCAGGACGCCGAAGGCGGCTGGCGCGGCGAGGCATGGCCGGACGGCGGCTATGTGCTGATCCGCACGCGGCGCGGCGTGACGCACCGCCACGTGCTGGACGCCGACCTGCTGAAAAGCGCCGAGGCGCGCAAGCTGGACGCCCTGGCGGCCACGCTGAAGCGCACCTTCCTGGAGCCCGGCCGCGCCTTCGAGAAGCAGAAGGAGCTGCGGACGCTGAACGGCCCGGCGGCGCTGTTCGACACGGTGATGGAACTGGGCCGCCGCGGCGTGACGATCCAGCGCTACAAGGGCCTGGGCGAGATGAACCCGGACCAGCTGTGGGAGACCACGCTGGACCCCACCAAGCGCTCGCTGCTGCAGGTGAAGGTCAACCACGCCGACCAGGCGGAGGAGGTCTTCTCCACCCTGATGGGCGACATCGTCGAGCCGCGCCGTGAGTTCATCCAGGACAACGCGCTGAAGGTGGCGAACCTGGACGTGTGATGGTGTTTGTGTCGCCTGACGCATAACTTGAGAATTGTGACACATAATGTGCGAACGGAACCCCGTTCGCACATTATGTGTCATGGCGTTTCCGAAGCTCGAATGCTGGCCTGCCGCCTGCATCGTCACTCCGCCCGCCTGCCTAAAACCGCGTCCTCTCTTTCCTTTTCAGCACCGACTTCACCATTTTGCCGAACGAGCGGTCGCGGGCGCGGCGTTCGGCCAGGGTTTCCGTGTTGAACGCCTCCTCGGCGGCGAGCTTGCGCCAGCGGGCGAGGCGTTCCGGGGGCAGCGTTCCCGCCTCGATCGCCGCCCGCACGGCGCAGCCGGGTTCGGCTTCGTGCGTGCAGTTGGAGAAGCGGCAGGCCTTCGCCAGCAAAACGATGTCTTCGAACACCTCCTCCACGCCGGCTGCCGTATCGGTCAGCTGCAGTTCCCGCATGCCCGGCGTGTCGATCAGCCAGCCGCCCTCCTCCAGGCGGTGCAGCGAACGGGCGGTCGTGGTGTGCCTCCCCTTGTCGTCGTCGTCGCGAATCGCCTGGGTCGCAAGCGCGCGGGCACCCGTCAGCGTGTTGATCAGCGTCGATTTGCCGACGCCGGACGAACCCATCAGGGCCACCGTCTGCCCCGAACCGCACCACGCCCTGATCCCGGCGAGGTCACCGGGTTCGAGCGCATTGACGGTTTCGACCAGCAGGCCCCGCTGCAAGGCGCGGGCCGCCCTGGCGTAAGCCTCTGGCTCGTCCGTCAGGTCGGCCTTGGTCAGCACGACGACCGGCGTGACGCCCGCTTCCCGCGCCAGGACCAGGTAACGCTCCAGCCGCGCCACGTTGAAGTCCTGGTTGCAGGAGGAGACGATGAACAGCGTGTCGATGTTGGCCGCGATCAGCTGCAGCCTGCGGCCCGTCCCCGGTGCGCGCCGTTTGAACAGGCTCGTGCGTTGCAGCACGCGGTCGGGGCGGTGCGTGTCGCGGTTGATCAGCAGCCAGTCGCCGACGGTCGGGTACTCCTCCTCCGACCGGGCGTCGTGCAGGTAGGAGGGGATCATCGTTTCACCCCCGTCGCCTGCCACGCACAACTGGCCGCGATGGACCGCCAGAACGCGAACAGGGAGAGAGAGGGAAAGGTCGTCGATCGAGATTTGCGATTGAAAGAAGGCCGTCCAGCCGAGGTCGGCCAGACCCGGATTTTTCGATGTCATTTCGGTCTTCACCAACTGTTTCCGATCCGCACACGGGGTGCGGAGAGCGCAAAAAGGATCCGGCGCCCGCGTGGGCACCCCTCTTGCGGCTGGTATCGGGCCGGTGAACACCCTTGCCGACGCGGGAACACGCCCGACGTTCGGTCAATTCCCTACATGGGAAGGATCAGATCACGCGACCGGTCCAGCCAAGTCGGAAACAGCGACAATCAAAAAATCCTCCGATCCGTGAAGTTGCGACGGCCTGAACATAAGCCTGGGAAGAGGAGACCGCAAGCGCGACATCGCTCACTGGTGGCCGTCACGAAATGGTGGTCCCGGCTGGGATTGAACCAGCGACCCCCACGATGTCAACGTGGTGCTCTCCCGCTGAGCTACAGGACCTCGACATTCCAAACTGGAGCGGGCGAAGGGATTCGAACCCTCGACCCCAACCTTGGCAAGGTTGTGCTCTACCCCTGAGCTACGCCCGCAGAAACTGGCGCGAGTGACGGGACTTGAACCCGCGGCCTCCGGCGTGACAGGCCGGCGCTCTAACCAACTGAGCTACACCCGCGCAATAGAGCGCGCCTTATACGGAAGCTTGGCCGCAGGCGCAAGTACAGAAACATCCAAAAATGGTGGAGCCGAGGGGGATCGAACCCCTGACCTTCGCAATGCCATTGCGACGCTCTCCCAGCTGAGCTACGGCCCCGCCGTGGTGCTGCCAGAGAGGATTGAACTCTCGACCTCTCCCTTACCAAGGGAGTGCTCTACCACTGAGCTACGGCAGCAAACCGCGGGGCGCGGTTGGTACCAGGGCGCGGCGCTCCTGTCAAACGCCTTGTCTCAGCCAACGTCGTCAAAGCGGTGCGGACACCCGGATTCGAACGCGCGTGCCGTGGACGAGCCGCGAATCCGCCGCGCGCCTTACCCGGCGGCCGACTTGGCGTCGAAGATGGCGACGGTCTGCCGGCCGCGGAGGACCGGCTGGCCGGCGTCGTTCCACAGGGTCATGATCTGCGACGAGTATCCGTGCACGATGCTTTCCGCCTTGCTGTGCAGGAGCCACCAGCCCGACGCGCTGTCCGGCGCGTCGTCGAGCACGTCGAAGGACCAGGTCATGGTGCTGATCGGGAAACGCGTGGCGGCGACCGCCAGCGCCGGCGGCGGCAGGGTGTCGCCGAGCGCGGCCAGAGCCGCGAACGCGCCACCCGCCTTGCCGTCGAGGTGCCGGGCCCACACCGTCAGGGCGGGGGAGCCACCCTGCTGTCCGGACATTTCGGCCAGACGCGTCACGAAGTGGCGTGTGAAGTTCGGACGGGCCGCGGTGCCGAAGAAGTCGGGACAGGCGTCCCAATGGGAAGCGTCCGGCGGCGTCACGTCCCGGTGGTCGAACTGCGATGGCCGGGCCGCGGCGAAGCACAGCATGGCTCGCGCCGCGACGCCCGCCTCGCCCTCCGCGTCCACCGCGACGAAGGTGGCGGACTTGCCCTGGCGAAGCGTTTGCGGCCGCAACGAGAGGCGGCCCGTGGCCGGCCCGAGGAAGGCGAACTGGGCCGAGCGCAGCGGCGGCAGGTCCGGCACGGTGTTGAGGACGCTTTGCACGCACAGCGCGGCGGTCAACCCGCCATAGGTCGTGCGGCCCTGGAGCCAGTCCTCCGGCAGGTCGATGTGTTGCGCGGCGGCGTCCGGAGCAAGCCGGGCGAGAAGGTCTGTAAACGGGGTCACGGGGGGTCCTGCGATTGACGGGAGGAGGCGCGGGAAACGAAGCAACCACAGGTTACCCAAATTTCGGCCTGGATCCATCGCCGACGACATCCGCTTCTTCGATTCCACCTTCGACCAGGACCGGATGGTCGAAGGCGCCCACCGCCCGGAGATCATGAGCGGCGCCGACGCGGTGCTGCGCGTCGGCGCCGGGCCGGGATGAGGAGAGTTGCGGCACGCACGGTCCGGGGACGGGCGTCCCCGTCCCCGGACCCGCGGCGTCAGCCTTCCAGCACGAGGACGTCCACGTGCGGCGCCGTCCCGGAACGGCCGACGGAGCCGTGGCGGTCCGCCATCGCCACGGCGCGCGCCGTCAGCGTGCGGTTGGCCGGGCTGTGGGGCTTCAGGTCGTTGCGTTCGGCGACCAGCGCGCGGGCCAGCGGCGCGTCGCCGCCGCGGATGGCCGCCTCGGCCAGGGTCAGGTCGATGATGTCGCGCTGGGCGTGGCTGCCGCCGAAGCGGTGGGCGCGGGTGCGCACCGCGTACAGCAGATCCGCCGCCGTGCGGTAGTCGCCCCGGCCGAACGCCCGCAAGGCCCGGCACACCGGCACGCCGACCTCGCGCGCCGACATGGCCGCGGTGCCCTGGTCGCGCCGGGCGGTCGCCTCCTGCACGGCGAGGACGCGGTCCGCCGCCGCCGTGCGGCCGTCGGCCAGCAGGGCCATCATGGCGTGAACGTCGTTGAAAGCGTAGAAGCCGTCGCAGGCCGCCCGCTCCCATCCGTCGGCCACGGCACCCCAGCGTCCGCCCACGTCGATGCCGCGCAGGTGCAGGCGCCAGAGCATGGCCGCGGCGTCCACCAGTTCCAGCGCCGTCGACGCCGGGTTCGGCCGCACGTGCGCGTCGTAGAGCGCCAGCACCCGCTCCGTCTCGCCCTGCTCCAGGTGGTACAGCGCCAGGTGCCACCAGTTGTGGAGCGCGAGCGCGTTGTTGTCCGACCAATCCGCGCGCCGCGCGTTCAGGAACGCGACGCCGTCGTCCACCCGGCCCTGCATCTCCAGCACGTGCGCCACGGCGTGGATCGCCCACGGGTCCCGGCGGTTGAGCGACAGCGCCCGCAGGCCGGCCTCCTCCGCGCGGCCGTACAGGTTCATCTGCTCCAGCCCGAAGGCGTGCATGCCGAGCACGTAGCCGTAGCCCGGCACCCCCTCGTCCCAGTGCGGCAGCACCTGTGCCACGCGATCACGCAGCATGCGCGATTCACCCAGGAAGAAGTCGGCCTGGTACCCGATCTGCAGCGCCAGGATGTCGCGCGGGTGCTCCTGCACGATCCGGCCGTACAGCGCGGCGGAACGTTCGAGGTTGCCCTCCATCCAGGCGCGGGCGGCGGCGATGTGCGCGCGTTCGCGGTCGTTGGCGCGGCCGGCCAGCGCCTCGGCCGCCTCGACGCTGCGGCGCAGCTCGGGCAGGACCGTCGCCTCGTTGCAGCCGGCGTAGACCGCCGCCTTGAAGCAGTGCCCCATCACGAAGTCCGGATCCTCCGCCATCGCCTCGTCGATGGCGGCGACGAAGTCGACGTAGTACCCGTTCAGCAGTTCGACGGCGGCATCGTAGCGGTCGAGCGCGGTGCGGCTGCGGGTGGAAACGGCCAGCCCGCGGGTGTCGTGCAGCGTCATGATCTTCTCTCCCTGAAAGACGTTGCGGTTGGCGTCTTTCTGGCGATGCCGCGTGATGCGGGCGTGAAAGCGGCCGGGGGCGAAGCGTAAAAACGCATTTTCCGGCCGTGATCGCGCGTTTTCACGCCCGCTTCACGGCCGCGCGCACGCCCGGCTGACGGACGGCCGGCAAAAAAGGGGCATCGCAACCGCCGACCGGAGCCGCCGCCATGCCGACCGTGACCGTTCCCGCCCCCATCACCACCGCCATCGCCGCCACCGGCGTCCTCATCCGCCCGGCGCGGCGCGGCGACAGCCGTCGCATCGCCGAACTGGTGCGCATCGCCGCGGACGGCGTGGCCGACTACATCTGGAGCACGCTCGCGCAGCCGGGCGAGGACCTGCTGGACGTGGGCGCGCGCCGCTACGCCCGCGACGGTGTCGCGTTCAGCCACCAGAACGCCGTTCTGGCCGAACACGACGGCGCGGTCGTCGGCCTGATGCTCGCCTTCGCCATGCCGCCACGCCGGGAAGCGGAGGCCGGCGTGGAAGCCGACCCCATCCTGCGCCCCTACGCGGAACTCGAAGTCCCCGGCAGCCTGTACATCGCCGACATCGCCGTGGCGGACGGATACCGCCGCCATGGGATCGCCACCCGGCTGCTGGCCGTCGCCCGAGAACGGATGCGCGCGGAGGCGCTGGACGGCATGAGCGCGATCGTCTTCGCGGCCAACACGGCCTCGCGCCGCCTCTTCCAGAACCATGGCTTCGCCGTGGTCGACCGCCGCGCCGTGGTTCCGCACCCGATGATCCGCCACACGGGGGAGGCGCTGCTGTACCACGCCCACCCCTGAGCGCGGGCGCTCAGCCGCGCAGCGCCGCCTCCAGCCGCTCCACGGGCGGCACGAAGCCCGCGCGCCGGCACTCCTCCAGCGCGTCCAGGAGCGCCGCGCGCGTTTGCGCGTCGCGCTGGCCGCGGCCCCAGGCGGCGAGCGCCCGGCCGCGCGCCGCGAACAGCGTGCACCACGGCAGCCGATCGCCGCCCCCGTAGTCCTCCAGCGCGGCGGCATAGCGCTCGGCCAGCGCCCAGTCCCGCAGATCCAGCGCGGTGTCGACGGCGTCGCGGTAGAACTGCAGGTGGTTGTGGCCGACGCTGCCGTCCGCCAGCAGCCCCTCCCCCTCGTCCAGCGCCGCGCGGCGGGCCGCCGGGTCGCCGCCGCATACGGCCAGTTCCGCCAGGATCGACGGGCCGATGTAGCCCGGCCCGGTTTCCCGGGCGATCGCCAGGGCCCGGTGCAGCAGGGCGCAGGCCGCCTCGTGGTTGCCGGCGTTGCGTTCCAGGCGCGCGTCGAACAGCAGGTGTTCCGCCTCGAACCGCCGCGCCCCCAGCTGCTGCGTCAGTGCCCGCGCGCGGGCCAGATGGTCGCGGCCGGCCGCCGTGTCGCCCAGTTCGTACAGGATCTCGTAGACGCAGATGTGGGACAGCAGCTCCGCCCGGCGGTGCCCGATGGCCTGCGCCGCCCGCGCCCCGGCGCGGGCATCCTCGGCGGCGCCGCGCACGTCGTTCAGGTACAGGCGGGTGATCGCGACCATGTAGAGGTTCGACACCTCCACCCGGCGCAGCCCCTGCTCCCGCGCCAGGGCGACGCAGCGGGCGAAGTGCTCGTGCGCCGTCACCATGCGGCCGTGCGCGTAGTGCGCGTCGCCCAGTCCGCCGAGCGCCGCCGTCTCCAGGTCGGCGGCACCCGCCTGCCGGGCCCAGTCCAGGGCCGCCCGGTGCTCGCGCAGGCAGCCCTCCAGGTCGCCACGCGGGAAGCAGAGGTTGCCGCGCATGTGGTGGATGCGCGCGCGGTCGGCCGGCAGCCCGGCGCGGATCGCCGCCGCCTCGGCTTCGGCCAGCGCCGCCATGGCGCCGTCCAGGTCCTCGGTCACCCGCTTGGCCGCCGCCAGCCCCAGGCCGGCGCGGGAGCGCCCGGCGTCGTCGGTCGCCGCGGCGCGGGCCTCGGCGAAGGCCTCCACCGCCCGGAGCACCTCGCCCAGCGACTCCAGCAGTTCGGCGCGCAGGCAGGCCAGCGCGAAGCGTTCCGGCGGCGCGGCGGCCAGTTCCAGGCCACGCTCCGCCAGCCCCAGGGCGCGTTCGAAGCGGAAATCGGCGGCGCAGGCCTCCGCCGCCCGCCGATAGGCGCCGGCGGCGGCCGGGTCCTCGGCCCGGTCCAGGTGTTCGGCGTGGCGCACCGGGTCGCGCGCGGCGTACCAGCCGGCCGCCTTCCGATGCAGGTCCGTGCGCTGCGAGCGCAGCAGCGCGCCGTACACCGCTTCCTGCACCAGGGCGTGGGCGAACAGGAACTCGTCCCCGTCGGGCCGGACGAGCGCCTGCTCCACCAGCGGCGCGCAGCCGTAGCCGGGGTCGCCGATCAGGTGCCGCAACGCGTCCGGCGCGAAGCGCTGGCCCAGGACGGACGCCGCCTGCAGCGCCCGCCGGTCGCGCGGCGCCAGCGCGTCGGTGCGGGCCAGCACGATGCCGTGGATTGTGCCGGGCACCGCCGCACCGTCCTCGCGGCCGCGCAGCAGCTGCTCCAGGAACAGAGGGTTGCCGCCGGCCCGTGCCACGCACCGCTCCGCGTGCGGGTCGCCCGCGTCGGCGTAAAGGCCGGCGAGCGCCAGCGCCTCGGCCCGGCGCAGCGGCGCCAGGTCGAGCGTCAGCACCGGCCCGCCGGCCACGCTCGCACGCCACTCCGCCCCCAGGGGGTCGCCCTGCGCGCGGGTGGTGAGCGTCAGCACGGCCGGACAGTCGGCCACGATCCCCGCCAGCATCGCCAGATAGGACAGGGTCTGCGCGTCCGCCCAGTGCACGTCCTCGACGATCAGAAGCAGCGGCTGCCCGGCGCTACGCGCACGCACGAGGTCGCCGATGGCGTCACGCCGGCCGCGGTCGCGCGCGGGATGATCCAGCGCCTCGTACATCCGCCGCAGCTCCGGCGGCTGCGGCTGGTCGATCAGCGGCGGCAGGTGCAGCCGCGCCCCCTCCGGCAGGCGCCCTTCCAGGAACAGCCGATCGAGGTCGGCCGGCGGCCCGGCGAGGCTGCGCATCAACGCCCGCAAGGCGTCTTGTCCGCGTCCGACGCCGACGCCCACCACCGCCCCGGCGGCGCAGCGCAGGCCCTGCGATTCCGCGACGCGCCGGAATTCCTCGACGAGGCGGCTCTTGCCGATGCCGGGTTCGCCGCGCAGGTGGATCGTGGTGCCGCCGCCGGTTTCCCGGCATGCGGCCAGCGCGGCGCCGAACTGCCGCAACTCCGCCTGCCGCCCGACCAGGGGACGCTGCGGCAGGACCACGTCCACGCTGTGCAGCCCGGTCAGGCGCCAGCACGGGCGCCCATCCGGCACCGGGACGGCCGCCGCCAGCGCGATCCGCGCGCCCAGGGCCCCGCGCACCCCGTCGCAGACCAGCGTTTCGCCGGGTGCGGCCAGCGCGGCGAGGCGCGGCGCGTCGTGCATGGCCCGGCCGGTGACGGCCGGACCGCCGGCCGCGTCCACCACGACCATGCCGCAGGCGACCCCGGCCCGCGCGGTTACCGGCTGCGCCCCGGCCGCGCCGGGCAGTTCCCCGTGGATCTCCATGGCGGCGCGCACCGCGCGCCAGGGCTCGTCGCCGAAGGCCCGCCGCACGCCGAAGGCGGCCAGCGCCGTGTCCCCGGCGTGACGCAGCGTTTCCCCGCCATAATCGGCGACGATGCTGCCGATGCGGTCGAACAGCCGGGTGGTGAAGGCGTGCGCCTCCTCCGGATCGAGGGCGGCGCCGGCCTGTTCCATCCCGGCCAGCGACACGCAGAGGATGGTTCCGTGCCGCATCTCCGGACCGGAAACCTCCTCCATGGCCGGAGGGGCGCCGGGCGCGTCCTCCGGCGCCATCATGTCGGGCGGCGGCATGTCGGGCGGCGTCGGGACGGCGGGGGACGGATCCTCCGCCCGGCCGCCGCCGTGGCGGCGCTCGCGGATGGCGCGGTACAGGCGCTCGGTTTCCGGTTCCGGCGGGACGCCGAGTTCCTGCTCCAGCAGGGCGCGGCAGATCTGGTACTGCTTCAGCGCCACCGTGTGCCGCCCCTGGCGGGCGTAGAGCCGCATCAGCGCGCGGTGCGCCGCTTCCTGAAGGGGATCCAGCGCCAGCAGGCGCAACGCGGTGCGCACGCCGGCCTCCGTGGCGCCCGCCGCCAGCGTCTGGTCGAGCCGCCGCGTCATGGCGCCCAACGCCGTTTCGCGCAGGCGCTGCCGTTCCACGGTCAGCCATTCCTCGAAGGCGTCGGCGTGCAGGGACAGACCTTCGAACAGCTCCCCCCGGTAGAGCGCGACGGCGCGGTCCAGGGCGTCCGGCGTGCCATCGGCGATGGCGTGCTCGAAGGCCGCCACGTCGGTTTCCAGGGCGCCGGGGACCAGCGCCACCCGTTCCCCGTCCAGCAGCAGGACCGGCGCGTCCCCGTCGGGGAAGGCCCGGCGCAGGGTGGCGATTACCTGCCGCAGGCTGCTGCGCGCCTGGGCGTCGGGGCTGTCGCCCCACAGCAGGCCGGCCAGCGCCTCGCGCGACTGCGCCCGGTCCGGACGCAGCGCCAGATACGCCAGCAGGCCCATGGCCTTCCGGACGGACAGCGGGCACGGCGTGCCCGCCGGTGTGCGCAGGTCGAACCCGCCGAAGAGGTTGAGTGTCCAAGCTCCCATGGCTGCCCCGTGCGCGGCGCTGGAGCGGCGCTGGGGTCAAGCTTGCCACCCAAACCTTACGTGCCAAAATGAATTCTGCGTTCCTATCCCGCCTGTGCCCGCCCGGAAGGGCATGCGCCCTCCGCGACGCCGCTCACGGACGCACGCCGGGCGTCTCCACCGGCAGCCCGCGCGCGCGTTCCATCAGGTAGGCCGCCAGATCCACGTACTCGGCCGAGCCGTAGGCGTAGGGCTCCGCCCGCGTCGCCGTCTGGCAGTTCCGGAACCGCCGCTGCAGCGAGCCCAGCCCCTGCCACTCCAGCCGGTACAGCGGATAGGCGGTCGGATGCCCCTGCGGGATGGGATTCCCGGCGAGGCGGCGGCCCCAGTGATCGTCGTGGCACTGGCTGCAGGCCAGATCCAACTGCCCCTCGCGGCGGTGGAAGAGCTGCCGGCCGTGCTCGCGGAACGGCTCCATGCGCGGGTCCGGGTCCGGCGCCACGGGAAGGCCGCGCGACTGGTGGGCCACGAAGGCGGTCAGCGCCAGCAGTTCCCGGCTCTCGTGCGCCAGTGGCGGCGACTGCTGGTGCGTCGCGCGGCAGCGGTTGATGCGCTGCTCCAGGTCCAGCGGCCGGCCGAGACCGGCGTCGTACGCCGGGTAGCGCGCGGCGACGCCGCGCATGCTTTCGGCCGCGTCGCCATGGCAGTCGGCGCAGGCGCGGCCGGCCGCCCCCTCCTTGCGGGTCCACAGCGCCGCCCCCTCGTCCACCCACAGCAGGCCGGGATTGGCGGTGTCGTCGCGCTGCAGGGCCTGGGTGTCCGGCCCCATGAAGTCGAAGCCGGAGCGCCGCTCGGCCTGCCCGATCTCCCCGGCCACGGCGGGAAGCGCCAGCAGCAGCGCCGCCGTCAGGGCGTGCCGCCTCATGTCACGGTGATCCGGACCGTTTCGGTCTGCGTGGTGCCGTGGTCGTCGGTCCAGTGGAAGGCCAGATCGCCGCTTTCCGTCGCCACCATGGTGAAGGCGATGAAGGGGTTGGCAGTGATGGCCGGGAACAGCTCGGCGCGGAACACCTCCTCGCCGTTCAGGGTGCAGACGAAGGTGTGGATGATGTCGCGCGGGCGCAGCCGGCCGGATTCGTCGGGGCGGAAGCCGGTCTCCATGGGGTGGGCGATCAGCGTCTTGATCTCGACGATCTCGCCGCGCCGGGCGGTGGACGGAACGTTGATGCGCGGGCGGGCCATGGGCGCGTCCCTCCTCTATCCTTACCTGCGTTCAGCCTTCCAGGCAGGCGGCCAGCGTCACGATCACCTCGGCGCTGTCCGACCAGAAGGTGCCGTCGCTCAGTTCGGCGATGGCGACGATGGTCTGCGAATCCGCCAGCCGCATGCGCGTCGACACGAAGGCCCGGCCGGAGCGGGGGCCGAGGTGGAAGGTGGCGACGTTGGGCTGCGGGTTCTTCTCGTTGAACACGGCGATGCGGCGCACGAAGGCGTCCGGCGTCATCGGGCTGTCCACGGTGACGGTCAGCGGCGCGGAGTTGCCGTTCTCCACCAGCGCCGGCAGTTCCAGCCGCACGCGGCCGGGTTGCGCCCGGGCCGCCCCCTCTGCGAAGGCGCGGATGGCGTCAGCCATGCCCTGCGGCGTCGCCAGCGCCGGGCGCACCAGCGCCACCACGGCGGCGCCCGCCCCGGCGGCGAGCAGCCGGCGGCGGTTCAGCGTGTCTCTGTGCGGTGCGGTCATCGGTCCTCCGATCCTCAGTCACGCAGCGTCGCCAGGAACGCCACCACGTCCTCGACCTCTTCGGCGCTCAGCACCGGCTTGCCCTGGAAAGCCGGGGCGACCCGCGTCAGGCCATCCCACCGGTAAAAGGATGGCATGATGCTGTCCGGATTGAAGCGCCGGGCGTCCACGATCCGCAGCCGCAACTGCCCCTCCGTCCAGCGCGCACCGGCCCCGGCGAGGTCGGGGGCGAGGTCGCCCTGGAACCGCTCCTCCGGAAACGGCCCGGAATGGCAGAGCAGGCACAGGCCGCGCCGCCGGTCGGCGACGATGGCGCGCCCGCGCGCCGGGTCGCCGGGAGCGCCGGTGAGCGACTGCGGGATCGCGTCGCCGGCCATGGCGGGGGCGTCGGCGGCGTGCGCCGGCAGGGCCGCGAGGAGGAGGACGGCAAGCGCCCTAACCGAACACATCGGCCGTCACCGTGCGGAACCAGGCTTCGGCATAGGCGGCCTCCTGGGCGCGGACGGCGGGGGCGGCGTCCGGCGGGCTGGTGCCGCCGGCCCCTTCCACGTCCACCAGCCGGCCATCCGCCGCCCGGTACACGCCGGCCACGGAGATGCCGTAGTCCGGCGCCACCAGGCTGTAGCAGGTGTTGATCAGCTTCGGCAGTTGCGGCGCCTCGCCGCGCAGCAGGCTGGCGACCGCTGCCGCGCACACCCGCGCCTGGGCGTTGGCGGAGAAGGCGGATTTCGGCATCGCCCCGGCGATGGCGGCGTCGCCGATGACGTGGATGTTCGGCTGCAGGCGCGATTCGAAGCTGACCGGGTCGATCGGGCACCAGCCGCTGCGGTCGGCCACCCCGGCCGCCACCGCGATGGCCCCGGCGCGCTGCGGCGGGATGACGTTGGCGACGTCGGCCGTGTGGCGTTCGAAATCGGTGACCAGCGTGCCGGACGCCGGCTCCACCGCCGTCACCGTGCCGCCGGACGACTGCGGCACCCATTCGATCAGGCCGGGGTACAGCTCCGCCCAGGCGGCCTGGAACAGGCGCTGCTTGGAGAAGACGTCCTTGGCGTCCAGCACGATCAGCTTGGAACGCGGCTTGTGGGTCTTCAGGTAATGCGCGATCAGGCTGGCGCGCTCGTATGGGCCGGGCGGGCAGCGGTAGGGGTTGGCGGGCACCGCCATCACCACCGTGCCGCCGTCGGGCATGGCGCGCAATCGGTCGCGCAGCAGGACCGTCTGCGGCCCGGCCTTCCAGGCGTGCGGCATCGCCACCGCCGCCGCCTCGTCATAGCCGGGCACGGCGCCGAAGTTCAGGTCGATGCCCGGCGCCAGCACCAGCCGGTCGTAGGGCAGCCGCCCGCCACCCTCCAGCGTCACCGTGCGCCCCTGCGGGTCGATGCCGACGGCGCGCTCAACCACCACCGCCAGCCCCTCGCGCCGCAGGGTATCGTAGCCGAAGGTCTGCGCGTCCATATCGCGCAGCCCGGCGACCACGGCGTTGCTCAGCGGGCAGGCGACGTAGGCCGGGTTCGCCTCCACCAGCGTGACCGCCAACCCGGCGCGGTGCAGCGCGCGGGCGCAGGTCGCCCCGCCGAAGCCGCCGCCGACCACGACAACACGGGCGCGCGCTTGCGCGAACGCCGGCAGCGGCAGCGCCGCCGCACCCAGCAGCCCCAACACGGTCCGCCGGCTAGGCCGTCTACGGACGGCGACCGGCCCAGGCGGCGATGGCGCGGATCTCCTCATCGGTAAAGCCCTTGGCGATGCGGTCCATGACGGTGGCCGGGCGCGCACCGCCGCGGAACGCCAGCATGGCGGCGGCGATGTCTTCCGGCGGCACGGTGCGCAGCGGCGGCGGCGCGCCCGCCATGGGGGCGGGCGGGTGGCAGCCGGCACAGCCCTCCGCCCCCGGCGGCGGGGCGCCCTGCGCCGCCGCCGTGCCGGCCGCCGGCAAGGCGACCAACGTGGCGGCGAGCAGGGCCCAGGCCCTATACGCTCCGAAGGTCGGCATTCTTCAGCGGCAGTGTGCGGACGCGCTTGCCGGTCGCGGCGAAGATGGCGTTCAGCACGGCCGGCGCCGCCACGGCGATGGTGGGCTCGCCCACCCCGCCCCAGAAGCCGCCCGACGGCATGACGATGGTCTCCACCGCCGGCATGTCCGCCATGCGCACCACCGGGTAGCTGTCGAAGTTCTCCTGCTCCATGCGTCCGTTCTTCAGCGTGCATTCGCCGTACAGGCAGGCCGACAGCCCATAGGCGAAGGAGCCTTCCACCTGTGCCGCGATCTGCTGCGGGTTCACGGCGTGGCCGGGGTCGGTCGCCGCGACGATGCGGTGGATCTTCAGCTTGCCTTCGTTCACCGACACCTCGGCCACCGCCGCGACGTAGCTGCCGAAGCCCATGTGCTGGGCGATGCCGCGATGGACGCCGGCCGGTGCCGGGGTGCCCCAGCCGGCCTTCTCGGCCACCGCGTTCAACACCGCCAGATGCTTGGGGTGGTTCGCCATCATCTTGCGGCGGAACGCCAGCGGGTCTTGGCCGGCGGCGTGCGCCAGCTCGTCCAGGAAGCATTCCAGGTAGATGGCGTTCTGGTTGTGGTTCACCCCGCGCCAGAAGCCCGGCGGTACGGGCGGGTTGCGCATGGCGTGGTCGACCAGCAGGTTCGGCACGGTGTAGCCGAAGGTGCCGTCGCCGCTGGGCAGCAGGCCCTGGAAGGTGGCCATGTCCTTCCCGTTCTGCAGGTTCTGCGGGAAGATGCCGGCGAGGATGGACTGGCCGGAAATGCGCAGGTGCAGCCCGGTCAGGTTGCCGTTCGCGTCCAGCGCCCCGGTCAGCTTCGCCTGCGTCACCGGGTGGAAGCGGCCGTGCAGCATGTCCTCCTCCCGGCTCCAGATCAGCTTGACGGGCGTGCCGGGCATCTCCCTGGCGATGGCGACCGCCTGCCGGACCCAGTCGTGCACCGAGCCGCGCCGGCCGAAGCCGCCGCCCAGGTGGATCTTGTGCACCTCGCACTGCGCGGCCGGCAGGCCGGACGCCTCGGCCGTCGCGGCCAGCGCCGCTTCGCCGTTCTGCGTGGGCGTCCACACCTCGCACCGGTCGCCGGTGAACAGCGCGGTGGCGTTCATCGGTTCCATGGTGGCGTGGTTCTGGTGGGGGTAGCTGTACACCGCCTCCACCACCTTGGCCGCCCCCTTGATCGCCGCCGCCACGTCGCCGGCCTGGTTGCCGACGAAGGCCTCCCCGGCGTCCAGCCCGGCGCGCAGCGTCTCCGCCACCTCCGCGCTGGACAGTTTGGCGTTCGGCCCCTCGTCCCACTCGACCGGTAGGGCGTCCAGCGCCGTCCTGGCGCGCCACCACGTGTCGGCCACCACGGCGACGGCGCTGTCGCCGACCTGCACCACCTTCTTGACACCGGGCATGCGCGCGACCGCCGCGGCGTCGAAGCGCTTCACCGTGCCGCCGAACACCGGGCAGTCGCGGATGGCGGCGTTCAGCATGCCGGGCAGCGTGAAGTCCAGACCGTAGACCTGCTTGCCGGTCAGCTTCTCGGCGGTGTCCAGCCGCTTCAGCGGCTTGCCGGCGATGGTCCAGTCCTTGGGGTCCTTCAGCGGCACGTCGGCGGGCGGCGTCAGCTTCGCCGCCGCCTCGGCGACCTTGCCGTAGGTGGTGGTGCGCCCGGTGGGCACGTGGGTGATGACGCCTTTCTCCACCCGGCATTCGGACGCCGGCACCTTCCACCCGTCGGCGGCGGCCTGCACCAGCATGACGCGGGCCGTGGCGCCGCCCTTGCGGACGTAGTCGTGCGATTCGCGGATGCCCCGACTGCCGCCTGTGGAGAAGTTGCCCCACACCCGCTTGCGGGCAAGGTTCTGGCCCGGCGTGGGGTATTCCGTGGTGACGCGCGCCCAATCGCACTCCAGCTCCTCGGCGACCAGCTGGGCGAGGCCGGTCAGCGTGCCCTGGCCCATTTCGGACCGCGCGATGCGGATCACCACCGTCTCATTCGGCTTGATCACCACCCAGGCATTGACCTCCGGCACCGCTCCGGCGGCTTCGGCCGCAACGGCAAAGGGGATGTGGAAGCCGAAGGTGAAGGCGCCGGCTGCCGCAGCCGTGGCGGCCGTGGAGCCGGCGAGGAAGGCGCGGCGCGAGACCTGTGCGTTCATCGTTCCCTCCCCCGGTTCAGGTGCGGCCGGTCTCGCCGCCCTCGGCGGCGAGTTTCACGGCGGCGCGGACGCGGTTGTAGGTGCCGCAGCGGCAGATGTTGGTCACGCCCTGGTCGATGTCGGCGTCCGTCGGTTTCGGCGTCTGCTGCAGCAGCGCCACGGCGCTCATGATCATGCCGGCCTGACAGTATCCGCACTGCGGCACGTCCAGCGCCGCCCAGGCCTTCTGCACGGGGTGGGAGCCGTCGGGCGACAGCCCCTCGATGGTGACGATCTTCTGCGCCGCGTCGACGGCCGAGACGGGCAGTGTGCAGGCGCGCACCGCCGTGCCGTCGATGTGCACGGTGCACGACCCGCACTGGCCGACGCCGCAGCCGTACTTGGTGCCGGTCAGGCCGAGCTGTTCGCGGATGACCCACAACAGCGGGGTCTCCGGTTCCGCGTCCACCTCGCGCACGGTTCCGTTGATGGTGAGCCGGACCATCCTGTCTCCTCCCTTGCTTTGGGCATCTTCTCGGCGCGGCAAGCGGCGTGCCCGGCAACAAACTTGGTCTCGGCCGTGCCGGCGCCAAGCTTCACGAAAGTCGGGTGCTGCGGACCGTTCCCCTCGGTTCTCGCCCGCGGATGTCGCCAGAGTGTGTCGGACGGGCGGCTTTTCTGTATCGACCTGTCGCAAAGCGGCACGCCTGACATACTTTGGTACAAACGCGCGCTTGGGCGGCCCGGACGGCCGTGTCACAGTCGTCGGCGACCGGGCCGCGCAGCCCCGACGGTGCCCCATGCCCCTGACGACCGACGACACCTCCGCCCACGTCCTGCTGGTCGACGACCACCGCGACATCCGCGAGACGCTGGCCCGCTACCTCGACCGCCACGGCCTGCGCACCACGACGGCGGAGGATGCGGCCGCCGCCCGCCGCGTGCTGCGCACCGCTGCCCTCGACCTCGTCGTCCTCGACATCATGATGCCGGGGGAGGACGGGCTGAGCCTCTGCCGCCACCTGCGCGAGACCACCGACCTGCCCATCATCTTCCTGACGGCGCTGGGCGAACCGACCGAGCGGGTCATCGGGCTGGAGATGGGGGCCGACGACTATGTGACGAAGCCCTTCGAACCGCGCGAACTGCTGGCGCGGGTGAAGGCGGTGCTGCGCCGCAGCCGCAGCCTGCCGGTGGACTCCACCCGGCGGCGCGGCGACAGTGCCCGCGTGGCGTTCGACGGCTGGATGCTCGACCTCGGCCGGCGGGAGCTGATGGGGGCGGACGGCATCGCCGTCTCCCTCAGCACGTCGGAGTTCCTGCTGCTGGAGGCCTTCGTGCGCCATCCCGGCATCGTGCTGTCGCGCGACCAGCTGCTGGACCTCACCAAGGGGCGCAGCGCCGACGTCTTCGACCGCAGCATCGACAACCAGGTGAGCCGCCTGCGCCGCAAGGTGGAGGCCGACCCGCGCAACCCCACCCTGATCAAGACGGTGTGGGGCGGCGGATACTGCTTCACCGCCACGGTGAGGGACGAACCGTGAATTCGCCCCTGCGCCGCCTGGTGCCCCGCACGCTGTTCATGCAGATGGTGCTGCTGCTGGCGGCGGCCGTGATCGTGGCGAAGCTGGGCAGCTGGTACGCCTACATGGACGAGCGTGCCTTCGCCGTGCAGCAGATGCGCGTGGACGACACGGTGGCGCGCGTCGCCGCGACGGTCCGCGTGCTCTCCACCGCGCCTGCGGCGCTGCACACCGACATCCTGGAGGCGGCCAGCAGCCGCGAGTTCCGGTTCTGGCGCGACGCCAAGGACACCGTCGGCCACCGCCCGGTGACGTCCGAGGCGGCGGACGCGCGCGAACGGCTGCGCACGCTGGTGGGCGACGCGGCGCGCGACGTGCGCCTGAAGATCATGCGCCCCAACGGCGACACCGCCGACGCGCCAAACGGCACGGCGGAGATCCTGTTCAAGGTCTCGGTCCTGCTGCCCGACGGGCAGTGGCTGAACGCCGCCACCTTGCAGACCGCCAGCCCGCCGATGGTGACGCGCTCCGCCGTGTTCTCCACGCTGTCGGCGGTGGGCATGGTGGCGCTGGTGGCCTTTTTCATCTCGCGCCGCATCTCGCGCCCGCTGCGCTCCATCGCCGATGCGGCGGAGCGGCTGGGGCGCGGCGAGACGGTGGAGCTGGACGCGGCCAAGGGCCCCGACGAGGTGCGCCGCGCGGCGGCCGCCTTCAACGCCATGAGTGCCCGCCTGCACCGCTTCGTCTGCGACCGCACCCGCATGCTGGCCGCCGTCAGCCACGATTTGCGCACGCCCATCACCAACCTGCGCCTGCGCGTGGAGCTGCTTGAGGAGGGTGAGACCAAGTCCCGCATGCTGGACAACGTCGACGAGTTGCGCCAGACGGCCGAGGCGATGCTGGCCTTCGCCCGCGAGGAGGCGGGGGAGGAGGCGCGCCCCGCCGACCTCGCCTCCCTGGTGGAGAGCGTGTGCGACGACATGGCCGACCTGGGCTCGCCCGTGCGCTTCGACCGCGCGCCGAAGCTGCCGGTCGTCTGCCGCCCCGCCGCCATCCGGCGGGTGATCCGCAACCTCCTGGAGAACGCGGTGGCCTATGGTGCGGCGGCGCGGGTCGCGGTGGTACCCGCCGGGCACGAGGTGCGCGTGACGGTGGACGACGACGGGCCGGGCATGGACCCGGCCGAGCTGGAGCGCGTCTTCGAACCCTTCGTGCGGCTGGAGGCGTCGCGCAACCGCCGCACCGGCGGCGTCGGCCTCGGCCTGTCCATCGCCCGTTCCATCGCCCGCGGGCATGGCGGCGACATCGTGCTGGAGAACCGCCCGCAAGGCGGCCTGCGCGCGATCCTCAGCCTGCCCGCCATGCCACCCACGGCCGAACGCGCCGCTCGCCGCGCCGCGGCCCGCCACCGGGTGCCCTGGATCCGCTCCGCCGAGATGCCGGAGTAAGGGGCTTTTTTCCGCCTGTTTGTACCGAAATGTGTCAGGGGCCGGGGATCGTCACAGGGCGATACGCAATACCCGTCCGGCCGACACACTCTCGCGACATCCGCCCGGCAAAACTTGGGGCGTCGATCGACGTGCCCCGCCTCGGTCGACGCCCCGCCGGACGGCGGCGCTCCACCGCTTTCGCGCCGTCCGGCGGGCCTCCCCCAAAACCAGACTCTCAAGAACACGAGGAGACTTTTGCCATGACCTTTCGTCACATCGCCGCCGCCACCCTGACCGCCACCATGCTCCTGTCGGGCACCGCCTTCGCCGCGCAGACCGGCGCCGGCAGCTTCGAGGCGCAGCTGCGCGAAGCCAAGGCGGTCGCGTCCGGCGCCGGGCGCGAGGCGGCCAGCACCGCCGCGACGCACCTGAGCGTCGCCGAATCCCTGCACGCCCGCGGCGACGAGGCCGGGGCGCGCGACTACCTGCGTTTCGCCCGCGGCATGCTGGGCCTGTCGGCCGAGCCTCCGGCCATCTCCACCCAGGTCGGCGAAGCCGGCGGCCAGCGCAGCGTCACCAACTGACGCCGCCAGCCGGCGTTATTGGTGCGATGAGGCGGGAGCCCCGACGGGCTCCCGCCTTTTTCCGTTATGCGGCGCTGACCTCGGCCACGAAGCGGCGCACCTCTTCCTGCAGGCGGTCGGACTCCTTGGCCACGCTCTCGGCACCGGCGGTGACGTCGCGCATCCGCTCGCCGGTGGCCGCCACCGTCGTCGACAGCGACTGCACGCTGGCGGTGACCTGGCGGGAGTTGTCGGCGGCGGTGCGGGCGTTGGAGAAGATCTGGTGCGTCGCCGCCTCCTGCTGCTGCACGGCCGAGGCGACCTCGCCGTTCAGCGCGCTGAGGTTCTTGATCAGCGCGGCGATGCCCTCGATGGCGCCGATGGCGTTGCCGGTGGCCGCGCGGATGGCGCCGACCTGGTTCTGGATGTCCTCGGTCGCCTTGGCGGTCTGGTTGGCGAGGCTCTTCACCTCGCTCGCCACCACGGCGAAGCCCTTGCCCGCCTCGCCCGCGCGCGCCGCCTCGATGGTGGCATTCAGCGCCAGCAGGTTAGTCTGCCCGGCGATGGAGTTGATCAGTTCGACCACCGCGCCGATCTGCTCGGCCGCCGAGACGAGGCCGGAGACGATGCCGGTGGTGTTGGCCGTCTCGGTCACCGCGCGGGCGGCGGTCTGCGCCGCACTCTCCACCTGCCGGCTGATGGCGGCGATGGAGCTGCGCAGCTCCTCGCTGGCCTGCGCGGCGGAATCGACGCTGTGCGAGGCGCCCTGCGCGGCGCCGGCGGCCGACTGCGCCTGTTCGGTGGCGCTGGCGGCGTCGCCCAGCAGGGCGGCGGAGCGCTCGTGCAGCGAGCCGGCGGCGCGGCTCAGCGTCGCCACCACCTCGTCCATGGCGCGGGCGAACCGGGTGGCGCGGGCGGACAGGCGCTCGCGCTGCTGATCGCGCGAGGCGCGCTCCTGGTCCAGGTTCTGCGAGGTGGCGCGTGCCGCCGACAGGGTGGAGGCCAGCCCGGCCACCGTGCGCGCCATCTCGCCGATCTCGTCCGGCCGGTCGGCGTGCGCCACGGTAACGGCGAAATCGCCGCCGTCCATGCGCGCCAGAACGTCGCGGATGTCCAGCAGCGGCCGCGACAGGCTGCGCGCCACCCACACGCCGATGCCCAGGCTGAGCACCAGCACCAGCAGGGTGCCCAGCATCTCGCGCCCGGCCAGCGCGTAGAACTCGGCGTCCACGTCGTCGGTGTAGACGCCGGTGCCGATCATCCACTGCCAGGGCTGGTAGCCGGTGGCGTAGGCGATCTTGGGCGTCGGGTCGGCGGTGTCCGTGCGCTTGTGGTGGTAGGCGACGAAACCGCCGCCGGCCTTGGCCGCCTGGGTCAGCAGCACGTTGAACTCGACGCCGTTCGGGTCCTTCAGGTTCAGCAGGTTCTTGCCTTCCACCTGCGGCCGCAGGCCGTGCACGACGCTGACGCCGGCATAGTCGTAGACGAAGAAGTATTCGTTGTTGGCGTAGCGCATGCCGCGCACGACGGCGCGGGCGGCGTCCTGCGCCTGCTCGCGCGTCAGCTTGCCCTGCTTCTCCTGCTCGCCGTACAGCGCGACGACGGAGGCGGCGGCATCGACCATCTCCTTCACCTTGGCCTTGCGCTGCTCCACCAGGGTCTCGCGCATGCCCGTCAGGTGGATGGCGGCACCCGACACGGCACCCAGCAGCGCCACGCCGAACACCAGCATCAGCAGCCGCATTCCGATCTTGAGCTTCATGGCTCCTCACTCCTCGTCGTCTTCACGCGCGCGACAGGCGCAGTTCCGTCAGGTCGGATTCGGTTTCGCGAACGCATCGCCATCGCCAGTGGTCCGGCGGCAGGGCATCGCCGGCCCCGCTGGCGACGCGTTCGAACGCGACGATCTCGCAGTTCCCCAGTTCCACACCCGGCAGCCCGGCCAGCCGGTGCAGCAGCACCCGGCCCACCCCCTTGCTGCCGACCAGCAGCGGCCGGCGCGCGATCACGTCGGCCAGCCCGGCCACGCCGGCCAGCACGCGGGCGGCGAACGCCGCCTCGCTCTCGCCGCCGGGGGGCGTGCGCCCCATCGCGAACCACGCCCGGGTGTCCTCGATGGACAGGCCGTTCCACGCACCCAGCGTGCGCTCGCGCAGCCATTCGCGCTCCAGCAGCGGCACGCGCAACGCGTCGGCGAACAGGGCGCCGGTGACGGCGGTGCGCTGCAGCGGCCCGGCGATCACCAGCCCGCACGGCCGGCCGGATTCGCACAGGCGCGCCGCCGCGGCACGGGCGTCGGCAAGGCCGCGCCCGGTCAGCGGCACGTCGCGGTCGCCGCCGCAGCGCACGCCCAGCACGTTGTCCTGCGTCTGGCCGTGGCGGACGAAGAGGAAGCCTTCAGCTGTGCCGGCGGTCATGGCGGCCTCTCCCCGGTCAGCGGAACAGGATGCGTTCGGCGCCGGGCGTCCAGCCGATGGTGGTCTCCTTCGGCCAGCCGTCGCTGTCGTGCAGCCAGCGCCGCACCGTGGCGATGTGCAGCGGATCGCTGAGCGTCGGCGTGTGGCCGACGTGCGGGATGTGCACGGCGCCGAAGCGGGGCTTCGCCATCATCTGTTCGATGGTGGTGTCCAGCAGCGCGTCGGTCATCAGCCCGTGCACCAGCAGGACCGGGCATTCGATGCGGTTCCAGTCGTCCCACTGGTCGTGGTCGTGCGAGGCCTCGTCCCGGTAGGCCTGCAGCGCGCGGATGTCGTGGCGGTAGACGCGCCCGCCGTTTTCCTCCGACCAGCGGGTCTGGTGGAAGCTGTTGTGCAGCAGCACCGTGTCGTCCACCGGCCCGTCGTTCTTCTGCGCCGCGCCGGTGCGGTGGAACAGCATGGACGGCTGGCGGAAGACGTAGTGGCGGGCCACCGACTCGGCCCGGCGGCGGCGGCGCTCCACCGGGATGAAGGGGCCGATGTCGTTGAGGATCAGGCGTTCCACGGCGTGCGGCGCCTCCACCGCCACGCGCATCGCCACGCAGCCGCCGAGCGAGGAGCCCAGCAGCGTGACGCGGCTCAGCTTCTTGTGCCGGATCAGCGCCAGCACCTGGGCGACGTTGCCCTCGAAGGCGTAGTCGGACTGCTCCGCCAGCCAGCCGCTGCGGCCGCGGCCGGCCCAGTCCAGGCACAGCACGTGGTACTGGTTGGACAGCGCGCGGGCGATGTAGTCGAACCGCCGGGCCGAGTTGGCGATGCCGCCCAGGCACAGGATGGTCGGGTTCCGCGGGTCGCCCCACTCCGTGTAGGCGAGGCGGATGGTGTAGTCGTGGCGCAGGCGCTCCACCGTGCCGGTCTGGAGCGCCGCGGCGTGCGTGTAGGGGAAGTGGCGCAGGGCGTGCCCCTCGCCGATCAGCGGCTCGATGGCGCGCATGATCTTGTCGTAGTCCTTCCACCCCATCTCCTCGACCGAGGTGATGCGCATCGCGTCCAGCAGGGCGGCCAGGACGGACATGGGGGCCGCGCAGTGCTGGTTGGCGGCGGGATGGTCCGTGACGGACGGGATGAACCGTGCGGCCGCTCCGGGGATCGGCGTCGGTGCGGCCGGCTCGGCGAGCCACTGGTCAGGCATCGGCGTCATCGCTTCTGTTGTGGATCGGCTGCGGGAAATGAAGGCGGTGGGCATCATGGCGGTCATGGGGCACCCTCCCTTGCCGGTTCGGTGGCACCGGCGGGAACCGCCGGCGTGAGGACGAAGACGAGGCAGAACGCGGCGGCGCAGCCGAGGCCGATGGCGCCCAGCGCGCCCAGGGCCATCGGTGGGCCGAACCGGTCGGCCAGCGCGGCCGCCAGCAGCGGACCCAGAACCGCGCCGCCGCGTTCCAGCAGGCGATAGATGGCGAAGACGCCGGTGGTGCCGATGCGGGCGCATTCGGCCCGGCAGACGTCCGGCACCAGGGTGAGCTGCGTGGCGTTGTTGAGCGCGTGCGCCACGCCCAGAGCCGCGACGCCGGCCAGCACCGCCGCCGCACCCGGATCCAGCAGCACCGCCATCAGCCCGGCGCCGCCGGCCAAGCCGCCCAGCCCGGCGATCAGCGCGTGCCGCCCGGTGCGGTCGGCAAGGCGCGACACCCAGGGGCCGAGCACGACGATGCCGAGGCCATAGGCCATCATGGTGCGGCCGATCGCGGACGGCGTTTCGCCCAGCCCGTGCAGGGTGACCGGCACCAGATAGAAGAGCCCGCCGGTCAGCAGCAGCTTGGTCGGAACCGAGGAGAACAGCAGCAGCGCCCGGAAGCGCGGGTTGGCGAGCAGCCGGCGGTAGTCGCGCAGCGTCGCCGCCGGCTGTCCGGCGCGCTCCGGCGCCTCGGCCGGCAGCAATGCCGCGACCGCCGCCACCGCGGCGAGCGTGAGCAGCGCCGACACGGCGAAGGTGGCGCGGGGGCCGACGTGGTCGGCCAGGATGCCGCCGATCGGGGCACCGCACAGGCCGGCGGCGACGACCGCGGCGACGAACTGCGCCATGCCGCGCGCCCGTTCCTGGCGCCGGCTGTGGCAGGCGACGAAGCCCTGCGCGCCGATGAACATGATGGCGTAGCCGAAGGCGCAGGCGCCGCGCCACAGCAGCAGTTCGCCCAACGTCTGCGCGGCGGCGGTGCCGGCGAAGCCCGCCACCGCCGGCAGCGTGCCGAGCAGCAGCGTGCGCCGGGTGCCGAAGCGGTCGGCCCAGGCGCCGGCGAACGGGGTGAAGACGGCCGCCAGCAGCATGAAGAGCGCGATCGGCATCCCCATCACCAGCGCTTCCGACAGGCCGGGAACCGGCGTGTAGAGGCCGCGCACGTACAGCGGCAGGAAGGAGCGCGACAGCTCCTCCGCCAGCATGAAGAGGAAGAGCGCGAAACGGATGCCGGCCAGCCCGCCGATGTTGGGTTTCGGTTCGTTGGGTTTCGGTTCGTTGGGTTTTGGTTCGCCGGCTTGCGGTTCGGGCGCGGCGGTGAGGAGAAGCATCCCCTCGAAGACCGTCAGCAGCGACGCCAGCAGGACCACCGCGACGTCCCAGGCGAGGTCGCGCCCCGCCGCCGGCCCCAGGGCGGCGGCGAACACGGCGGCCGTCCCCAGCGAAAGCGCCGCCGCTGGGGCCGCCGCCAGCGCGGTGGCGCGCAGCGGCGTCCGGCAGGCGGCGCGGACCAGGGACGGTGCCCTCCACGCAAGCGCGCCGATGCCCGCCGCCGTCAGGAAGAACAGTCCGGCCACCCGGACGCGAACCGAGGCCAACGCCGCGCCAGAAGTCTCGTCTATCTTACTAAAAGTTGCGGCAAACTTTGCGTAATCGAGATAGGCAACCAGGGCGGCGCCGAACACCGCCAGAACTAAGATAAGCAAACAACGATTCGCTAACCAATGCGCAGGCATATATCGAATCCAGCGGCACGAGTCATAGGTAACTCGCGAGTTACGCTAGGGGATAACTACGAAGAATCCGTAAATTTCGTTCCCATGTATGCGTATTTTTTAAATGAAACACTGCATATCCACGTATGATGACAGGTTACATTCGCTTAATTGCGCCATATTGTATAAATTTTGTCGCATTTGGCGGGATTGTCTGCGACATCGCGTAATACGTGCGTATGCTGATGCGCTCCAGGCCTTACCGGCGCTTGCTAGAGGCGGTCACTCTTGACGAGCCCGCCCGGTCGGGGGACGGTGTCCGCCGATCCGAAAGCCCGCCGGATGGTCCCGATGAATGCGGTCGACGGTTTCAGCGTTCGAACCGGGCGGCCGAACCTTGCGGCCGGGCATGGGCGCCATAGCTTTTTCCGCGATGCCGGCGGCCTTGCGGTTGCCGGCCGGACGCCACCCAACGCGAACGGCATCCATGCCGTCCCGATCGCCTGACGGGCCGATCACCCCGCGACCCCATCGAAGAGGCGGCCCCCGCGGCCGAGAAGACATGCGTCGTCACCGCCGTGCGAAGATCGTTGCCACCGTCGGACCGGCCAGCGCGTCGCCCGACATGCTGAAGCGGCTGTTCCTGGCCGGCGTCGATACGTTCCGGCTGAACTTCAGCCATGGAACGCACGACGACCACGCCAGGGTGCACGCCGCCATCCGCGCGCTCGAAGCCGAGGTCGGCCGCCCGATCGGCATCCTCCAGGATCTGCAGGGACCCAAGATCCGCGTCGGCACGATCCGCGACGGCAAGATCGCCGTGACGGCCGGCGAGGTGATCCGCTTCGTGCCCTCGGGTGTGGAGGGCGACAGGAACGCCATCCCGCTGCCGCATCCGGAGATCTTCGCGGCGATCATGCCGGGGCACCATCTGCTGATCGACGACGGCCGCGTGCGCGTGGCCGTCACGCGGCTGGGCGACGATTTCATCGAGGCGGAGGTGATCTTCGGCGGGGCGATCTCGAACCGCAAGGGCGTCAACCTGCCCGGCACGGTGCTCGACCTGTCGCCGCTCACGCCCAAGGATCGCGCCGACCTCGCCTTCGGACTCGACCTCGGCGTCGACTGGGTTGCCCTGTCCTTCGTCCAGAAGCCCGCCGACCTGTTGGAGGCGCGCGGCCTGATCGGCGAGCGCGCCGGGCTGATGGCGAAGATCGAGAAGCCGTCGGCCCTCGACCGGATCGAGGACATCATCCGCCTGTCGGATGCGGTGATGGTGGCGCGCGGCGACCTGGGCGTGGAGATCCCGCACGAGGAGGTGCCGGGCCGCCAGAAGGAGCTGGTGCGCGCCTGCCGCTTGGCGGTGAAGCCGGTGATCGTGGCGACGCAGATGCTCGACTCCATGGTGGCGGCACCCACGCCCACGCGGGCGGAGGCGTCGGACGTGGCGACCGCGATCTACGACGGCGCCGACGCGGTCATGCTGTCGGCCGAATCCGCCAGCGGCTCCTTCCCCGTGGAGGCGGTGGAGATGATGGACCGCATCATCCGCTCGACCGAGCAGCACAAGCTCTACCGCTCGATCATCGACGCCTCCGACCCGGGTGAGGAGCAGACCGCCCCGCACGCCGTCGCCGCCGCGGCGGCCGATCTGGCGGAGGTCATCCGCTCCTCGGCGATCGTGGCGTTCACCTCCAGCGGGACGACGGCGGCGCGCATCGCGCGCAAGCGTCCGGCCGTGCCGATCCTGGCGATCACGCCGGATGGGGCCGTCTCCCGGCGCCTGTGCCTCCTGTGGGGTGCCCACAGCGTGCTGTCCGAGGACATCCACACCTACGAAGAGATGGTGGAGCGCGCGGTCGGCATCGCGCAGGCGGAAGGGTTCGCGCGTCCCGACGATTCGATGGTCGTCGTCGCCGGCATCCCGTTCGCGCAGCCGGGAACCACCAACAACCTGCGGGTGGTGAGCGTCAGCCGGTCCTGACGCGGGACCGCGCCGCCGGCACCGCCCTCCCCGCTCAGCCGCCGCGCAGCCACTCGGCCAGCTTCGTCCAGCGCCGGCGGCCCTGGCCGCCGCGCACGGCCATGGCGAGCGCGCGGCGCTGGCCGACCAGCACGACGAGGCGCTTGCCGCGGGTGACGGCGGTGTAGACGAGGTTTCGTTGCAGCATGGTGTAGTGCTGCGTCACGATGGGGATGACGACCACCGGGTATTCCGACCCCTGGCTCTTGTGGATGGTGGTTGCGTAGGCCAGCACGATCTCGTCCAGTTCGCCGTACTCGTAGGTCACCGGGCGGCCGTCGAAGTCGGCGGTCAGCGTGCCCTCCTCCGGGTCGATGGCGGTGACGATGCCGAGGTCGCCGTTGTAGACCTCCTTGTCGTAGTCGTTCTCGACCTGCATGACCTTGTCGCCGACGCCGAAGGTCCAGCCGAAGCGCTCGACGCGCACATCGCCCGGCGGGTTCAGCACCTTCTGCAATTCGACGTTCAGCGAGCGGGCACCCAGCCCGCCCCGGTTCATCGGGCACAGCACCTGGATGTCGCGCACCGGGTCGGCGCCGAAGCGGCGGGGGATGCGCTCGCGCACCATCTCGATCAGCTTGGCCACGCCCACCTCCGGCGTCGCCGCCTCGACGAAGTAGAAGTCACTGTCTTCGCCGGGCTTCGGCCATTCCGGCATCTGGCCGGCGTTGATGCGGTGGGCGTTGACGATGATGCGGCTGGTGGCCGCCTGCCGGAACACCTCGGTCAGGCGGACCACGGGCACGGCGCCGCTGGCGATCGCGTCGGCCAGCACCTGCCCCGGCCCGACCGACGGCAGCTGGTCCACGTCGCCCACCAGCAGCAGCGCCGCACGCGCGGGCACCGCGCGCACGAGTGCGTTCATCAGCGGCACGTCCACCATGCTGGTTTCGTCCACCACCAGCAGGTCGCAGTCCAGCGGGTTGCCCTCCTCGCGCTTGAAGCCGCCGTTCTTCGGGTCGGTCTCCAGCAGGCGGTGGATGGTGCGCGCCTCCATGCCCGTGCTCTCCGACAGGCGCTTGGCCGCGCGGCCGGTGGGGGCGGCCAGCAGGATGGAGACGCCCTTGGCGCATAGGATCTTCAGGATGCCGTTGACCAGCGTGGTCTTGCCCACGCCGGGGCCGCCGGTGATGACCAGCAGCTTGGACGCGACGGCCGTGCGCAGCGCCGCGCGCTGGCTGTCGGCCAGCGTGATGCCGGCCTTCTCCTCGAACCAGGGGATCGCCTTGTCGGCGTCGATGGCCGGCCAGGGGGCTGTGCCCGCCGCCAGCCGGCGCAGCCGGTCGGCGATGGCCTGCTCCGCCCGGTACAGGCCGGCCAGGAAGACGCAGGGCTCGCCGCCCAGCGTGTCGGCGACGACGGTGCCCTCCGCCAACTCCAGGCGCAGCGCTTCCTCGATGATCGGCGCCTCGATCTCCAGCAGCTTTTCCGCCAGCGGCACCAGCTCGGCCGTGGGCACGCCGCAGTGCCCCTCGTCGGTCGCCTCGGCCAGCGCGTAGGCGATGCCGGCGCGGGCGCGGATCATCGCGGTCTTCTCGATGCCCAGGCGCGCGGCGATGGCGTCGGCGGTCTTGAAGCCGATGCCGCGGATGTCGCGGGCCAGCCGGTAAGGATTCTCGGTGATCAGCTGGATGGCGTCGGGGCCGTAGGTCTTGAAGATGCGCACGGCGCGCGAGGTGCCCACGCCGTGGCTGTGCAGGAACACCATGATGGCGCGGATGATCTTCTGGTCGGCCCAGCCGGCGGTGATGCGCGCCGCGCGCTTGGCGCCGATGCCGGTCACCTCGCGCAGGCGGCCGGGCTCGCGCTCGATCACGTCGAAGACCGCCTCGCCGAAGGCCTTGACCAGCTTCTTCGCGTACACCGGCCCGATCCCCTTGATGAGGCCGGAGCCCAGGTACTTCTCGATCCCTTCCGTGGTGGTCGGCGGGGTGGCGCGCAGGAAGTCGGCCTTGAACTGCAGGCCGTGCGTGCGGTCGTTGATCCAGGCGCCCATGGCCTGGACGAACTCCCCGGCGGAGATCGACGCCGCGTGCCCGACGACGGTGACCAGGTCGCGCTGGCCGCGCACCTTGACGCGCAGCACGCAGAACCCCGTCTCCGCGCTGTGGAAGGTGACCCGCTCGACAAGGCCGGAGAGCGGCTCGCGGGCCTGAGATGACTGTGCATAAGGGTTCATGCTCCGGAAGATGGTGCCGCATGAATTTCTTTTCATCCGGCGGCAACGGCGCTGTCAGGGGCGCGCCGGTAAGCATCGGGGCATGGGGATCCGTTCCCCCCGAGAGATGCCTGCGATGCTTGCAAGGAGACACCCTGTCATGACCACGGCCCCTCACTCCGACCGCACGGCCCCCAAGCGCCGGCTGCGCAACGCCGTCGCCGCCGTGCTGCTGGGCACGACCGTGCTGGCGGGGACGGCGGCGGTCGCCGTCCCGCCCCCGGCCACCGCCGCCGCGGCGCCAGCCGAAACCCGCGCCATGCCCGACAGCCTGGCGCCACTGGCCGAGCGGGTCTCGCCCGCGGTCGTCACCATCTCCGTCACGCAAGGCGGGCCGGTGCGCGCCGACGCCGCACCGCAGCGCCGGCTGCCCTTCCCGCCCGGTTCCCCGTTCGAGGAGTTCTTCCGCCGCTTCGGCCTGCCGGACGGCGCTCCCGGCGGCCAGGACGCGCCGGACCAAGAGCCGCGCGGCGGCGGCATGTCCGTCGGTTCCGGCTTCATCATCGACGGCGCCGGCTACGTCGTGACGAACAACCACGTGGTCGACGGAGGCAAGGCGATCACCGTCACGCTGAACGACGGGACGGAACTGCCGGCCACCCTGGTCGGGCGCGACGCCAAGACCGATCTGGCGCTGCTGAAGGTGTCGTCCGACAAGGAGTTGCCGCACCTGGACTTCGGCGACAGCGACAAGGCGCGCGTCGGCGACTGGGTGGTGGCGATCGGCAACCCGTTCGGGCTGGGCGGCACGGTGACCACCGGCGTCGTCTCGGCGCGCGGGCGCAACATCGGCGCCGGCCCCTACGACGACTTCATCCAGACCGACGCCGCCATCAACCGCGGCAACTCCGGCGGCCCGATGTTCAACCTGAACGGCGAGGTGATCGGCATCAACACGGCCATCTTCTCGCCGTCCGGCGGTTCGGTGGGCATCGGCTTCGCCATCCCCTCCAACCTCGCCCGCCAAGTGGTGGCCGAGTTGAAGGAGCGCGGCCACGTGGAGCGCGGATGGCTGGGCGTGCGCATCCAGCCGCTGACGCCGGAGTTGGCCGAGGGGCTGGGCCTGCCCAAGCCGCAGGGTGCCTTGGTGGCCGAGGTGACGGCGGGCAGCCCGGCGGCCAAGGCCGGCCTGAAACAGGGCGACGTGGTGGTCCGCTTCGACGGTAAGCCGGTGGACGGCGTGCGCGACCTGACCCGCCTCGTGGCCGGCACGGCGGCCGGCTCCGACGCCAGGATCGACGTGGTGCGCGGGGGTAAGGAGACGACGCTCACCACCCGCATCGAGAAGCTGGCCGAGGAACCGCAGATGGCGTCCGCCGGTCCGGACGCCGACCAGCCGTCGCACCCGGCGCTGAGCGGCCTGAAGCTCGCCGCGCTGGACGCGGAGACGCGGGCGCAATTGGGTCTGGATCGCGGCGCCAGGGGCGTGGTGGTGGTCGGCGTGTCGCCGAAGGCCGGTGCCGTGCCGGTGCAGCCCGGCGACCTGATCGAGGCGGTGGGCGGCGAGCCGGTCGCCTCCCCCGCCGAGCTGGCCCGCAAGGTGACCGAGGCCGGCAAGGCGGGCAAGAAGGCAGTGCTGCTGCTGGTCAACCGCCAGGGCAACGAGAGCTTCGTGGCGCTGAAGCTCGCCATGTCGTGAGCGGCATCGTGAACAGCACGGGGCGGCCGCGGGGCCGCCCCCAACTTGGCCGCCCCACTTGGCCGCCCCCACTTGGCCCCGGCCCGTCGGGAGGGTAGCATGGAATGCATGAAGGTCCTGGTCATCGAAGACGATCGGACGGCCGCCGCCTACCTCGCCAAGGGGCTGAAGGAGGCCGGGCACGTGGTGGACGTCGCCAACGACGGGCGCGAGGGGCTGTTCCTCGCCGGGTCGGAGCATTACGACGTCATGATCGTCGACCGTATGCTGCCCGGCCGCGACGGGCTGTCGCTGGTGGAACTGCTGCGGGCCGCCGGCAACGACACGCCGGTGCTGTTCCTCTCGGCACTCGGCAGCGTCGAGGACCGGGTGAAGGGCCTGCGCTCGGGCGGCGACGACTACCTCACCAAGCCCTACGCCTTCTCCGAGCTGCTGGCCCGCATCGAGGTGCTGGCCCGGCGGCGCAGCGCGGCGCAGCCGCAGACAAAGCTGACCGTCGGCGACCTGGAGATGGACCTGCTGGCGCGCAGCGTGAAGCGCGCGGGCCGGGAGATCGACTTGCTGCCGCGTGAGTTCGCGCTGCTCGAATACCTCATGCGCAACGCCGGCAGCGTGGTGACCCGCACGATGATGCTGGAGAACGTGTGGGACTATCACTTCGACCCGCAAACCAACGTGATCGACGTGCACATCGCCCGCCTGCGCCAGAAGATCGACAAGGATTTCCCCACGCCGCTGATCCACACGGTGCGGGGTGCCGGCTATTCCCTGCGCGCGGCGGGCTGAGGGGCGCCGTGCTGCGGCTGCTGCGCACCACCACGTTCCGCGTGGCGCTCTTGTACCTGTGCCTGTTCCTGGGCTCGGTCGGGGTGATCCTGGGCGTCGTCTACCGCTCCACCGCCGGGTTCGTGGAAAGCCAGCTGCACGAGGCGATCGGCGAGGACATCGGGGCGTTGCGCGAGCAGTTCGACCGGCGCGGGCTGCCCGGCCTGATCGACGCGGTGCGCGTGCGCAGCGCCGCCCCGCACACCAACTCCATCTACCTCGTCATGGCGCCGGGCGGGGTGGCGCTGGCCGGCAACCTGTCGGGCTGGCCGGGCGGGGCGCCGGACGAGCAGGGCTGGCTGCACTTCACAGTGGCCGACACCGGCGGCCCCAGCGGCGGCCCGGCCACCGCGCGCGCCGTCAGCTTCGCGCTGCCGGGCGGCCTGCGCCTGCTGGTCGGCCGCGACATGAGCGAGCTGGACTCGGTGCGCCGGCAGATCGTGTCGTCGCTGGGGTGGATCTTCGCGGTGACGGCGGCGCTGGGCGTCGCCGGCGGCGTGCTGCTGAGCCGCAGCGTGCTGCACCGGATCGAGGCGATCAACCGCACCACGCGGCGCATCATCGACGGCGACCTGTCGGGCCGGGTGGCGCGGTCCGGCAACGGGGACGAGATCGACCGGCTGGCCGGGAACCTGAACGCCATGCTCGACCGGATCGAGGGGCTGATGGCCGGCCTGCGGCAGGTCACCGAGAACATCGCGCACGACCTGCGCACGCCGCTGACCCGCCTGCGCACGCGCATCGAACTGACGCTGCTGCGCGAGGACGAGGAGCCGGAGGCCTACCGCGCGGCGCTGCAGGACGCGCTGGCGGAGGCCGACCGGCTGCTGTCCATCTTCACGGCGCTGCTCTCCATCGCCCAGGTGGAGTCCCGGGCGCAGCGCGAGGACTTCCGCCCCGTCGACCTGGCCGAGGTGGCGGAGACGGCGGCCGACCTCTACGAACCCCTGGCCGAGGAAAAGGGGCTGGCCTTCACGACGGAAATCCGGGAGCGGCCGGTGGTCCAGGGCAACGCGCAGCTGCTGGCGCAGGCCGTCGCCAACCTGCTGGACAACGCGGTCAAGTACACGCCGCCGGGCGGGCGGGTGGTGCTGACGGTGGACCGGAACCGCGTCACCGTAGCCGACAGCGGCCCCGGCATTCCGCCGGACCAGCGGGACGCGGTGCTGCGCCGCTTCGTGCGCCTGGACGACGCCCGCGCCACGCCGGGCAACGGCCTGGGCCTGAGCCTTGTGGACGCGGTGGCCCGCCTGCACCGGGCGCACCTGGAACTGGACGACAACCGGCCGGGGCTGAGGGCGAGCCTCGTGCTGCCGGAGGCGTAGGAAACGTTTACGGCGGGATGCCGATGGCCGGGCCGACATGGCGGATCAGGTCGGCCAGCGGCGGGCGCAGCGTGCGGAACGCCTGGAGGAAATCGCTGCAACGGTAGGCAGGTGCCGCCTCCCGGATCCGGTGGGCGTAGGCGCGCGCCTCGTCGGTGCGCTCCGCCAGCGCGTCGGCGAAGGCGGCGACGGCGTGGATGTGGACGTGGGCGTTCGGCCGGCGCGCCGCCCGCTCGCCCCACACCGCGGCCTCGGCGTAGTCGCGCAGGTTCATGAGGGCGAGTGCGCGCGAGCCCAGCATGCCGAACAACAGGGGATCGAAGGGGCTCAACCGCTGCGCCAGATCGGCGGCGTCCAGCGCGGCCCGCGCATCGCCGCCCTGTGACTGGACGAAAGCGATCGTGTAGTGGCCGAGCGCGAAGTTCGGGTTGAGGTCGACCGCGAGGCCCAGTTCCTCGACCGCGTCGTCCTGCCGTTCCAGGAGCCACAGCGCGCGCCCCAGCACCCAGTGCGCCATCGGGTCGCGCTCGTCCAGCGCCACGCTCTGCTCGGCGAAGCGGTAGGCGTGGCCGGCCTCGCGGCGCCGATCGGCCGTGCGGTGCAGGAAGGCGTCTTGGAAATGGGTGAACGACAGGCCGGCGTGCGCCCGCCCGCACATCGGGTCGAGGTGCAGCGCCCGCTGGAAGAAGCCGCGCGCCGTCTCGTTGTCGTCGCGCGTGAAGCGGAACATGTGCCACAGGCCACGGTGATAGGCGCCCCACGCGTCCAGCGAGGCGGGCGGCCGGGTCAGGGCGCGCCGAACCTCCGCCGACTCGACCTCCGCCTCCAGCGCCGCGGCGATGTGCGTGGCAAGGTCTTCCTGGATCGCGAACACATCGTCCAGGCGGCGTTCGAACACCTCGCTCCACACCGCGTTCGCGGTCTCGGCCTCCACCAGTTCCACCGTCAGCCGCAGCCGCCCGGCGTGGGTGCGGAGCGTGCCGGCAACGAGGTAGCGCACGCCCAGCGCCCGGCCGACGGTGCGCGGGTCGACATGGGGTCCCCGGAAGCGGAAGGAAGAGCCGCCGGCGATGACGAACAGCGGGCGCAGCCGCGCCAGCCGCGCCAGCACGTCGTGGGCGAGGCCGTCCCCGAAAACAACGTCGGCAAAGCCGCCGCCCTCCGCCGGCCCGTCCAGCGTGGCGAAGGGCAGAACGGCCAGCGACGGCCGGTCGGGCACGCCCCGCCGTTCGAGTTCGCAGGAGCCCGTGACCGTCCGGGTGGCCACGGCCGCCGCGGCCGTTGCGGCCGGCGGGCGGTCGCGGATGCTGCGCAGCAGCTCGACCGTTTCCTCCTCCGGCTCGGCATCCAGGCAACGGCGCACCGCCTCGGCGCATATCTGGTACTGCCGCACGGCGTCCGACCGCCGCCCGGTCTGCGCGTGCGCCCGCATCAGGCTGCGGTGCGCCTCCTCGCACGCCGGGTCGAGGGCCAGCCAGCGTTCGGCCGTGGAGGCAACGTCATCCCAGTCGCCCTGCACCTCATGCAGCGCCGTCAGGCGCGCGAAGACGCCGGCCGTCAGCCGGGCGACGCGGGCGCGCTCCCCGGCCAGCCACGCGTCGTAGGCTTCCGTGCCGGCCTCCCCTTCCGGCAGCAAGGCGCCCGTGCAGAGATCGGCGGCGGCGTGCAGGGATTCGGGGGAGCCCTCGCCGGCCAGACGGTCGAGCGCCAGCGCGTCCACCCTGTCGGCCGGCAGGGCCAGGACGAGCGCGTCGCCCTCGGTAAGGATCAGGTCGCCGCCGGCCTGCACGCCCAGGCGGCGCAACTCCATCAGGCACTGGCGCAGGCTGTGCCGCGCCCGTGCCTCGTCGCGCTCCTCCCACAGCAGGCCGGCCAGCCGCTCGCGGGACAGGGGCTTGGGGGCGATCAGCGCCACATGGGCGAGCAGCGCCTGCGCCTTCCGGCCCGGCGCGGGGAGCGTCCGCCCGCCCGCGCCGGTCAGCGCGAAGCCCCCCAGCAGCCGAAGCGTCGGTCCGTCCATCGCACACGGGGCAAGGCCATCGACCATGGCGACGACGATAGCAGGCCGGGATCCGGATGTCAGAGGCGCTTCGGCTGCGTGGGGTTACCCCTGAAGCACGGGTGCGCGACGGACGCACAGGTATTCCGCCTCGGCGAAGGCGGCGACCACCAGCGCCTGCGCGACGACGAACAGTTGCCCCAGGCCCGTCGGCGCGATCCAGCCGGTCAGCGGCAGCGCGACGCTCTCCACCGCCCACAGCGCGTTGGTGGCGATCACCGCCCACAGCGCCAGCCGGGGGATGGCCGGGCGGGTAGCAAGGAACAGCAACGCCGCCGCGAACGGCAGCAGGGCGACCCCGGCCCCGGCCAGCAGGGCGGACGGCAGGCCCAGCGGACCGGCCAGCGTCCCGGCGCCGAACAGCATGAGAAGGCCGGCGGCGGCGCTCGACACGGCATCGGCCAGCAGGACGCGGCGCAGCAGCGGCGTGGGGTGCACGGTCGTCATGGGGAAACTCCTTCCTCGAAGCGCGCAGCCGCCGGGTGCGGCTGCCTGTGGGACCGAGGATGGCGGCGGCGGGGAGGGGAAGCGATTACCTGTGGCGTAATGGAGCGGCGTGCGGCGCTGGGCTATCCTTACCTGCATGATGACGATCAGCGACGCCCCTTCCGTCGGCGACCTGCTGCGCACGTGGCGCCAGCGCCGCCGGCTCAGCCAGCTCGACCTCGCCTGCGAGGCGAACATCTCGACGCGGCACCTGAGCTTTCTGGAGACCGGCCGCTCGCGGCCGAGCCGGGAGATGATCCTGCATCTGGCCGAACGGCTGGAGTTGCCGCTGCGCGAGCGCAACATGATGCTGGTGGCGGCCGGCTTCGCCCCGGTCTTCCCGGAACGGCCGCTGTCGGACCCGGCGCTGGGCGCGGCGCGCCGTGCGGTCGACCTCGTGCTCGCCGGGCACGCCCCTTACCCGGCGCTGGCGGTGGACCGGCACTGGAACCTGATCGCCGCCAACGAGACGACGCAGCGCCTGATGGCCGGGGCGGCGCCCGCCCTGCTCCAGCCGCCGGTCAACGTGCTGCGCCTCAGCCTGCATCCGGACGGGCTGGCGCCGCGCATCGCCAACCTGCCGGAGTGGCGCGCGCACTTGCTCACCCGGCTCGCCCGGCAGGTGGAGATCACCGCCGATCCGGTGCTGGCGGCCCTGATGGAGGAGCTGAAGGGGTATCCCGTGCCCGCCTCCGCCCGGCCGCACACGGATTACGGCGGCGTCGTGGTGCCGTTCCGGCTGATGACCGACGGTGGGATGCTGTCCTTCTTCAGCACGACCACGGTGTTCGGCACGCCGGTGGACGTCACCCTGTCGGAACTGGCGCTGGAATCCTTCTTCCCCGCCGACCCGGAAACGGCGGAGGCGCTGCGGGCGATGGCTACGGCTCGTTAACGCTCCCGTGCCACAGTGCGTGATACACACCGTCGGATCACGCCGATGCCACGCAGCGCCCACCTTACATGTGCCCACCCATGAACGACGTGCTGCCGAGGCTTTTCGACCGCGCGGAACTCGGACGGCGCCTGGTGGAGGCGGCCGGCGACGCCATCCTCGTCATCGGCCCCGGAGGCACCATACTGGACTGCAACCCGGCGGCATTGGAGATGTTCGGCCGCGAGCGGGAGGCCATTGTCGGCTGGCGGGTGGCCGACCTGTCGCCCGAACGCCAGCCGGACGGGCGGCTGTCATCGGAAGCGGCACTCGCCATCGGCGCCGAGGTGCAGGCCGGGCGGCAGCAGCGCGTCGAATGGACCTACATGCGGACGGACGGGATCCCGGTGGAGGCGGAGGTGACGCTGTCCCCCGTCGTGGTGGGGGAACAGGGCTTCCGCATCGTCATCGCCCGCGACATCTCGCTGCGCAAGTCGATGGAGCGGCGGATGCTCCTGTCGGAGCAGAAGTTCGCCAAGCTCTTCGCCATCAGTCCCGACCCGATGATCGTGTCGGAGATCGAGACCGGGCGCATCCTGGACGTCAACCTCAGCTTCGTCGACACGTTCGGCTACGCCCGCGAGGAGATCCTGGGCCGCAGCACGGTGGAGATCGGACTGTGGAACGATCCGGCACAGCGGCTGGCCACCGTCGCGGTCATGCGCCAGCGGGGGCAGCTGCGCAACCACGAGGTGGACTTCCGCACCAAGGACGGCCGGGTGGTCAGCATCCTCGGCTCCTCGGCCGAGGTGGTGGTCGACGGGCGGTCCTGCTGGCTGGTGCAGTTCAAGGACATCACCGAGCGCAACGCGCATCTGGCGACGGTGGAGTTCCTGGCGCACCACGACTCCCTGACCGGCCTGCCGAACCGCAAGCGCCTGCACGAGACGGTGGCGCGTCTGATCGCCGACGCCGACCGGACGGGCAGCCACGTGGCCCTGATGCTGCTGGACCTCAACCGCTTCAAGGAGGTCAACGACACGCTGGGCCACCACGTGGGCGACGAGTTGCTGCGCATGGTGTCGGCACGGCTGACCCAGGCGGCGGCCGGCCATGGCGGAATGGTGGCGAGGCTGGGCGGCGACGAGTTCGCCGTCGTGCTCGACAGCGCCGGAGCGGAGGAGGCCAAGGCGTGGGCGGTGGAGTTCCTGGCGTCCCTGCGCAAGCCCTTCTCGCTGGAGGGGATGCGCATCGAGGTGGGGGCCAGCATCGGCATCGCCGTGCACCCGCAGGACGGCCGCGATTCCTCCACCCTGCTGCGCTGCGCCGATGTGGCCATGTACGTCGCCAAGCGCCGGCAGAGCGGCTATTCCCACTATGCGGCGCACGCCGACACGCACAGCGCCTCGCGCCTCGCCCTGATGGCGGACCTGGGCGACGCCATGCGGCAGGGGCAGCTGCGCCTGCATTACCAGCCGATCCTGCGCATGGGTGAGGGGGCCGTGAGCGGGATGGAGGCGCTGGTGCGCTGGCAGCACCCGCTGTACGGGCTCGTCCCGCCCGCGGAGTTCGTGCCGATGGCGGAGATGAGCGACCTGATCCACGACCTGACCGCCTGGGTGCTCGACACCGCCGTGGCGCAGGCCAAGGCCTGGCGGACGGCGGGGCACGCGTGGCGCATGTCGGTCAACCTGTCGGCGCGCAACCTGGTGGATGAATCGCTGCCCGAGCAGGTGCGGAGCACGCTGGCGCGACACGGCCTGGACCCGCAGTGCCTGGAGCTGGAGATCACCGAGACGGCGATGATGGCCGACCCGGACCGGGCGATGGCGGTGCTGACGGACATCGCCGGCTTCGGCGTGGAGATCGCCATCGACGACTTCGGGACCGGCTATTCCTCCTTCGCCACGCTGCGCCACCTGCCGCAGGTCGCGTCGCTGAAAATCGACCAGTCCTTCGTGCGCCGCATGCTGTGCGACAACGCCGACGCGATCGTCGTACAGACCATGGTGTCGCTCGCCCGGCAACTGGGCGTGCGGGCGGTGGCGGAGGGTGTGGAAACGGAAGACCTCCTGGCGGCGCTGCACCGGTGCGGGTGCACCGAGGCGCAGGGCTACGCCATCGCCCGCCCGATGGAGGCGGCGGCGGTCGCAGACTGGTGCTGCAACCGGCCGGTGGCGTAGGACGGCCCCCTCCCCGTCGCGGCCGATCGGGAGAGGGAGGGGGCGCGCGGGATCAGCGGAAGACCGGAATGCGCTCCATTCCCGTCGCGCTGGGTCCGTCGTTCAGCCCGTTGTCGGCCGTGGGGCGTTCCGCGACCACACCGCCGGGGCTCGCGGCCGATGCCGGGGACGCGACGGGTTGGGGCGGCACCGGCTGCGGCACCGACGCGCCGAACAGGGAGAGGGTGAGGACGGCGGCCGCCAGGACGGCGGTGCCCAGGGCGACGTGGCTCTTCATGGTCATGGCCGGAGACCTTCCTGTGCAGGTGCTGGGGTATCGGCGTGTGCCGATATCCACACACTGAAGGTCTCCCGCCCACGTCACTGTGATGCGCGCCACACCGCGCGGCGAATCGCCCCCGTCACCCCAGCCGGCGCGTGGAGACCGGCCCGAGATCCCCGCGCCAGTCCCGGAGTTCGCCTTCCACGCGCTCGACGGCCCGCTGGTCGCGGAAGCGCTTGCGCGCCCGGTTGGGGTCGCCGCGCACCTGCATGGCCGTCAGCCGCTCGGCCACCTCGGGCTCCGACGCCACGGCCTGGCGCCAGCGCTCCAGCCGGATCTCCGCGACGGCGTCGACGATGGCCTGAAGGTTCGGCATGCGGCCCAGCTTGCCGACGCCGGGTGCCAAGCGCGCGGCCGTGGCGGCGGCGACCTCCTTGGGCATGCCGGGGAATGCCTTGCGCACGGCGTCGGCGATGGAGAGCTTCAGCGCGTCGCCGGAGTCCCCGGCCGCCCGGCCGGCGCGGGCGACCGCCCTTGCCTGCTTGCGCGCGTGCCACGCCAGGATGGCGGCGCCGACTGCCTTTGCGTCCTCGTCCATCCAGACGGCCGGGCCGGCGCCGCGTTGCAGGACGTCACGCGCCGCATCCGGCAGTTCGGCGTCGTCCTCGGCTGCTTCGATCGCCAGGTGCAGCTTGACCAGAGAGCGCAGGGAGCGCATCCGCGCCTCGTCCCCGGCCACGAGGTCCGCCTCCCCGAAGACCTCGCCGTCCACCAGGGACTGGAGCAGGTCCAGGTCGCTGCGCGTCCACCGGCGCGACGCGACGAGCCGGTCGGCCCGCGCCTGCCGCAGCGCCTCGGCCGCCGCGCGCCCGTTCGCCGGGGCCGCGGACTGCACCCGCCACATCCCCCCTTCGAAGCGGGCCATGGCCCATTCGCCGTCGGCGACCGGCCGGTCGGTGACGAAGCCGGATTCGCCCGCGCCCGTCCGGGTATTCCAGCGGTTGCTCACGCGCAGGCATCCCTCGGCCGGGCGGGTCCAGGGCGTTCCGGGCTTCGAATAGAAGCTGGCGGCCACGGGGTTCTTGACGACGCAGTGCCAGTTGGCCACCTCGGCGGCGAGGCTGTCCGGCAGGCCGGCGGGGCGATCCCAATCGCCCAGCTTCAAAACGGGTTCAGATGACATGAGTGCTCCTTCCGCCGCCAGTCTAGCACGGTCGATGGGGCACGGTGGACGGGCGCGGCATTATGGCCTGCTTGACGGACCCCACGCCGGGACGCTTGAGGTGTAGGCTTATGGCAGGCTTCGCGCAGCGGACCGGAGGTCGCCATGCCACGCCGCATTGTCGTCATCCAGGGACATCCCGACCCGGAACCCCGCCGCCTGTGCCGGGCGCTGGCCGACGCCTACGCCGAGGGAGCGCAGGAGGCCGGGCATTCCGTGACGCGGGTGGACATCGCCGCCCTCGATTTCCCCCTGCTGCGCACGCAGCACGCCTTCGAGCACGAGCCGGTGCCCGACAGCCTGCGCCCCGCCCAGGAGGCCATCGTGGCGGCAGAGCACATCGTGCTGGTCTTCCCGCTGTGGCTGGGCACCATGCCGGCGCTGGTCAAGGCGTTCCTGGAGCAGGTGATGCGCCCGGGGGTCGCCTTCGCCTACCAGGAGAAGGGCAACCCGAAGCTGCTGCTGGGCGGCCGCTCCGCCCGGCTGGTGGTCACCATGGGCATGCCGGCGTTCGTGTACCGGTTCTGGTACTTCGCCCACGGGCTGAAGGGGCTGGAGCGCAACATCCTGCGCTTCGTCGGCATCGCGCCGGTGCGCGAGACGCTGTTCGGCATGGTGGGTGCCGCGAGCGAGGACAAGCGCCGCGCTTGGCTGGAGAAGATGCGCGTTCTGGGTGCCAAGGGCGCCTGATCCGCCGCAGGGGGTAGTTCGCCAAAGGCCGCCTACTCCCGCTTCGCGCCGGAGCCGGGGTGCGGCCGCCGTTGTATTCCAGGACGGTGGAGAACGGCGGGGAGTCGGCGGGAATGCTGTGGGGCACGGTGCGGGGTGCGGTGATTCTGGTGCTGCTGGCCGCGGTTCCGGCACCGGCGCACGCCGCCGATTGCTGGCTGCTCGACGCCGACGCGCTGGCCAGGGCGCGCGCCCGCGGCGAGTGCCTGGACGCCTTCGCCACCAGCCCGAAGGCGCCGTACGTGAACCCGCCCACCGTCGAGCCGCCCGCCATCAAGCCGCCGCCCCCGGCCAAGGGCGTGTCGCCGCCCAAGGACCGCGACCGCACGCGCGTGGCGAACACCCGGAACGCCAAGCGCCCGCCCGCGGCGAAGCCCCGGCGCGACACGCGGGTGGCGGGGACCGACTTCGCCGGCAACTTCCGCCGCGACCTGAACGCGGTGGGGGATCTGTTCGGCGACCTCCTCGCCGGGCGCCCGCCGGCCAGGAGCACGCGGAGCAAGGCCGCCCCGCCGGCCCCGCATCACCGATGACGCGTCAGTCCGCCAGCGTCCTCATCACGGCGAACAGCTCCGACTTGGTCTCGAAGCCGATGCCCGGCGCGTCGGGCAGGCCGACGTAGCCGTCCTCCACCCGGATGCCGTCGGCGAAACCGCAGAAGGGGCGGAAGACGTCGGGGTAGGACTCGTTGCCGCCCAGGTGCAGGCCGGCGGCGATGTTCAGCGACATCTGATGGCCGCCGTGCGGCACCACGCGGCGGCTGGACCAGCCGTGCGCGTCCAGCGTCTCCAGCGTGCGTAGGTACTCCACCAGCCCGTAGGACAGCGCGCAGTCGAACTGCAGCCAGTCGCGGTCGGACCGCATGCCGCCGTGGCGGATCAGGTTGCGCGCGTCCTGGTGCGAGAACAGGTTCTCGCCGGTCGCCATCGGGCGGTCGTAGTGGTTCGCCAGCTCGGCCTGGAGCGCGTAGTCGAGCGGGTCGCCCGCCTCCTCGTACCAGAACAGGCCGTAGGGCTTCAGCGCCTCGGCATAGGCGATGGCGGTGTCCAGGTCGAAGCGGCCGTTGGCGTCGACGCAGAGGTTGGCGCCGTCGCCCACCACCTCCAGCACCGCGTCGATGCGGCGCAGGTCGTCCTCCAGCGGGGCGGCGCCGATCTTCATCTTCACGACCTTGTAGCCGCGGTCGCGGTAGCTGCGCATCTCGTCCTGAAGCGCAGTCAGGTCCTTGCCGGGGTAGTAGTAGCCGCCGGCCGCGTAGACCCACACCCTGTCGTCCGCCACACCGCCGCGGTAGCGGTCGGCCAGCACGCGGTAGAGCGGCTTGCCCTCGATCTTCGCCACGGCGTCCCACACCGCCATGTCCACGGTGCCGACGGCGACCGAGCGCTCGCCATGGCCGCCCGGCTTCTCGTTGGTCATCATCGCCGCCCAGATCCGGAAGGGATCCAGGTTGTCGCCGGCGTCGGTCAGCAGCGACTTCGGATCGGCCTCCCGCAGGCGCGGCAGGAAGCGTTCGCGCAGCAGGCCGCCGGCCGCATAGCGGCCGTTGGAGTTGAAGCCGTAGCCGACCACCGGCTTGCCGTCGCGCACCACGTCGGTGATCACGGCGACGACCGAGCAGGTCATCTTGGAGAAGTCGATGTAGGCGTTGGCGATCGGCGAGGCGATGGACGCCGTCATCTCGCGGATCTCGACGATGCGCATGGGGGTCTCCGTCGGTAGGCCGGTTGGCTGTGCAGCAGACATAGCGATGGACAGGTCCGCGCGGCCAATGCCAGTTTTCGATGGATTGATGCATGTTCGGCATGGACGGCAAGCGGCCCCGTGGAACTCTCCTGGCTCGACGACTTCCTGGCGCTGGTGGACTGCGGCAACTTCTCGCGCGCGGCGGAGATGCGCCACCTCACGCAGCCGGCCTTCAGCCGCCGCATCCGTGCGCTGGAGGAATGGGTGGGGGCACCGCTGTTCGACCGCTCCACCCACCGCGTGACGCTGACCGAGGCCGGCGAGCGCTTCCGCCCGGCGGCGGAGGAGGTGCTGCGCCGCCTGCTCCAGGGCCGCGAGGACGCGCGGGCCAGCGCGCAGGCCGCCGCGTCGGCCCTGACCTTCGCCGCCACGCACGCGCTGTCGCTGACCTTCTTCCCCGCGTGGCTGCGCACGCTGGAGGCGCGGGCCAGCCTGGGCGCCATCCGCCTCGTCTCCGACAGCATGAGTGCGTGCGAGCAGCTGATGCTGCAGGGGCACGCGCAGTTCCTGCTGTGCCACCACCATCCGGCGGCACCGGGGCGGCTGGAGCCCGGCGCCTTCCGCTCGGTCGCCGTGGGCGAGGACGTGCTGCTGCCGGTCAGCGCGCCGGATGGCGACGGGGAAGCGCGCTTCTCCCTGGACGGGCCGCATGCGCACACCCTGCCCCACCCCCTGCCCCACCTCGCCTACAGCGCCGAATCCGGCATGGGCCGCATCGTCGCGGCGGCGCGGGCGGCGTCCGGCCGCACGGCGCGGCTGGAGGCGGTGTTCACCTCCCACCTCGCCGCCGTGCTGCGCGCCATGGCGCAGGACGGGCGCGGCGTGGCGTGGCTGCCGAAGAGCCTGGTTGCCGACGACCTGGAAAGCGGGCGTCTGATGCGGGCCGGTGGTGCGGAGTGGGACGTCGCGGTGGAGGTCCGCCTGTTCCGTCCCCGCGCGCGGCTGAGCGGCGCGGCGGAGGCGTTCTGGGCGCTGGTGGCGGGATAGGGCCTCTCACCTCCGGCCGGGTGCCACGGTTGGCGTTCGCTGGTATCCTCAACGAAAAATTGGGGAGGACAGCATGGCCCACCGCAGCCCGATCGCGCAGCTCGCCACCCACGCGGTGACCAACCAGCCGCCGGACTTCGCGCCTCGCGACCTGTACGCCACCGACCTTGCCCTGCGCGAGGCGGTGCAGCGGGAAGGTGCGGCCTGGGCCGGCGAGGCGCTGGGCGTCCTGGGCGCGGAGGCCGGCAGCGAACGGGTCGTGGAGTGGGGCGAGCAGGCCAACCGCAACCCGCCGGTGCTGAAGACCTTCGACCGCTACGGCCGCCGCATCGACGAGGTGGAGTTCCATCCCGCCTACCACGCGCTGATGGAACTGGCCATGCGCCATCGCGTCCATTCCATCGCTTGGACGGCCGGCGCCTGGACGGCCGCGCGGCCGGGCGGGCACGTGGCGCACGCCGCCATGGGCTACATGCTGACGCAGTGGGAGGCCGGCGTGCTGTGCCCCGTGGCCATGACCTACGCCGCCGTGCCGGCCCTGCGCCACCAGCCCGACGTGGCGGCGGAGTGGGTGCCGCGCATCCTGTCCGACCGTTACGACCCGCGCATGATCCCCGCATCCGAGAAGACCGGCGTGACGGTGGGCATGGCGATGACGGAGAAGCAGGGCGGATCCGACGTGCGCGCCAACACCACGCGCGCCCGACGCGACGGAGATGGGGCGGCATACCGCCTGACCGGGCACAAGTGGTTCTGCTCGGCGCCCATGTCCGATGCCTTCCTGACGCTGGCGCAGACGGACAAGGGGCTGTCCTGCTTCCTGGTGCCGCGCTGGACGCCGGACGGGGAGCGCAACCCCTTCCTCATCCAGCGCCTGAAGGACAAGCTGGGCAACCGCTCCAACGCATCGTCGGAGATCGAGTACGCCGACACCTGGGCGCTGCCGGTGGGCGAGGAAGGGCGCGGTGTGGCCACCATCATCGACATGGTGCACCACACGCGGCTCGATACCAGCTTCGCGGCGGCCGGGCTGATGCGCGCGGCGCTGGCGCAGGCGCTGCACCACACCCGGCACCGCACGGCGTTCCAGAAGCGCCTGTCCGACCAGCCGCTGATGCGCGCCGTGCTGGCCGACATGGCGCTGGAGGTGGAGGCGGCCATCGCGCTGCTGTTCCGCGTGGCGCGCGCCTTCGATGAAGGGGAGAAGGACCCGGCCGCCCGCGCCTTCGCGCGGCTTGCCGTCGCGGTCGCCAAATACTGGCTGAACAAGCGCTGCCCCAACCTCGTCTACGAGGCCATGGAGTGCCATGGCGGCGGCGGCTACGTGGAGGAGGGGCCGCTGCCGCGCCTCTACCGCGAGGCGCCGCTGAACAGCATCTGGGAGGGGTCGGGCAACGTCATCTGCCTGGATGTGCTGCGCACGCTGGAGAAGGAGCCGGCGGCGCTGGCCGCGCTGACGGCGGATCTGGGGGCGGCGCGCGGGCTGGATGCGCGGCTCGACCGCTGGGTGGAGCACACGGGCGCGCTGTTTGCCGACCGCGCCAACCAGGAGGCGCGCGCCCGGCTGCTGGTGGAGCGCACGGCGCTGGCGCTGCAGGCCGGGCTGCTGCTGCGCCACGCGCCGCCGGCGGTGGCGGAGGCGTTTTGCGCCTCGCGCTTAGGCAATGAGGGCGGGCGGGCGTACGGCACGCTGCCGCCGGGGCTGGACCTGGAGGCGATCCTGGGCCGGGCAGCGGGGGAGGCATAAAAAAGAAGCCGTCCTTCCGCAGGGGAAGGACGGCTGGAGTGGAGCGGGACGCCGGACCGCGGACACATCGTCTGTGTCACGGCGGCGTTGGTCCGGGGCGCTGACCCGATGCTCCCCGGCCCCGGCCCGCTTTTTAGAAGGCCATGATCAGCTTCACCCACAGCTTGTCGCCCTGCGGGCGGTTGTGGGCGACGAACTCGTGCTGCCACTTGCCGATCAGCGAGATGCCAGCGACGTCGTACTTGACCGCCGGGCCGATGGCGAAGGCGGTGCCGCGGTTGCCGATGCTCACGCCCCGCAGGTCGTCGTCGGTGGTCTGCTGGAACCAGTAGCCGCCCAGGCCGGCCGTCCAGTTGCCGAAGTGCTGCGCCACCATGTAGTCCATGTGGAACGCCTGGCCGGAGCGGTAGCTGGTGTCGTTGTTGCGGGTGTTGAAGGCGTACATCAGCTTGGCCGACACCTCGAACCCGGCGTCGGACATGTAGGTGCCGGCGACCAGCGGCTCGATGCCCCAGTAGTTGGCGCCGATGTTGACCGGGCGGCTGCGGTCGTAGCGGCCGGTCGGCAGGATGATGTCGAGGCCGGTGGCGAGGTGGAAGTTCTGCCAGTGCCAGGACAGGATGAAGGGGTCGATGGTGATGTCGCCCAGGCCGAACTGGTGGCCGGAGAAGGGGCCGACCTCGTAGCGCAGGTTGACCACCGGCACCAGGATGTGCGCGCCCCAGTTGGCGCCGAGGATTTGGACGTTGGAGACGTAGAGGAGGCGCGGCACCTCAGCCGTGGCGTTCAGACGGAAATTGACCGGGACCTGCTTGCCGTCGTCGTTGTTCACGCGGCCGGCGGTGTAGTGCATCAGGTAATTGATGAAATAGGTGCCCGGCGGCGGCACCGCGCCGGCCATGAAGCCTTCCGCACCGTTGGGATATTGCGCGTCGCCCTCGGTCGCCTGCGCCTGCGGTGCGGCGGCCAAACCGACGGCGACGGCGGCCGCGGCAAGCAGTTTCTTCCAATTCATAAGCACGTTTCCCCCATTTTGGATGACTCCCCCCTGGTCCGGCCCGTGCGCGCGGGCCGGCTGGCTTCTTTCTTGTTGTTCGTTCTTTTGATTGGGACGGGAGCAGACCGTAGGTTGGGTTGAGCGCCAGCGAAAACCCAACGTCCCGCACGTGGCGAAGACGTTGGGTTTTCGGCTTCGCCTCAACCCAACCTACATGTCCGCTGTCCTACAGCCCGAGCGCGGCGAGACCGGCCTGGGCGCAGAGGCAGTCCTGCTCCTCCGACGCGCCGGACACCCCGATGCCGCCGACGACGCGGCCGTCGACGATGATCGGGAAGCCGCCGCCGAAGGCGGCGACCCGGTCGCGCTGCGCGATGCCCTCGCGCAGCGCCGGGTTGTCCTTGATCAGGTCGTAGAGCCGACCCGACGGCATGCGGAAGCTGACCGCCGTGTACGCCTTGTCGATGGCGATGCCGATGGAGGTCAGGAAGGCGTCGGGGGCACGGAGGAAGCCGGCGAGGTTGCCGCCGGCGTCCACCACGGCGGCGTTCACCGCCACCCCCATCTCCTGCCCCTTGCGCACCACCGCCGCGACGGCGGCCAGCGCCGCCTCCGCGGTGATGCTGTCGTGACGTACCGTGAGTTCCTTGGCGGTCAACTTCATGGCCGGGTCCTCAGGTCACGACCGAGAGGAAGGCGTCGTTGAGGCGCCGCTCGTAATAGAAGATGCCGCGGCCCAGCTCTTCCGGACCCCAGGTGCGGGTGGGGTTGTCGGGATAGTAGGTGTAGCCGCCGGCGAACACTTCGTTGCGGTTGCCGGACGGGTCGAAGAAATAGATGGTCTGGCCGCGCGTGATGCCGTGGCGGGTGGGACCCACGTCGATGGAGATGTCGTAGCGCGCCATGATGTCGGCGGCGTGCCCGATGTCCATCCAGGTGTCCAGGAAGAACGCGGCGTGGTGGAACTTGCCCGGCTCGGCGTGGCGGACGAAGGCGATGTCGTGCGCCTTGTTCGAGCAGGTCAGCCAGATCGCCAGCACGCCGTCCGGCGTGTCGATCTTCTCGGCCAGCGAGAAGTCCAGCACCTCCTGGAAGAAGGCCAGGTTCTTCTCGATGTCCGGGCCGTAGAGCAGCGCGTGGTCGAAGCGGGTGGCGCGCATGCCGCGCGGCTCCTGCGGCCAAACGTGCGGGTTCTCGATGGGCGGGTGCGTCTCCGACAGCTCGATCGAGGCGTACAGCTCGATCCGGTGCCCGGACGGCAGCACGAAGCCGATGCGGCGGCCCACGCCGGGCTGCTCGCCCTCCGGCACGTGGTCGACGGTGAGGCCCCAGTCGGTGATGCGCTTCTCGAACACGTCGAGGTCGGCGTCGGAGGCGACCTTGAAGCCCATCACGTCCATGCCGGCGGTGTCGGTCGGGCGCAGGATGACGGAGTGGCGGTCGAACTCGTCCCACGCCTTCAGGTAGATGCGGCCGTCCGCCTCTTCCGAGACCTTGTCGAGGCCGAGGCGGTCGACGTAGTGGGTCAGCGCCGCCTGCTTTTCCAGCACGCGGATCTGGATGAAACCGGGGCGCAGCACGCCGGTGATGGCCATGGGTGTTTCCTCCTCGTGTTTATGCTTTGGGGTCGGTGGTGATCGTCTGAGGTGTCGTCTTCTGGGGTGGCGGCTTGCGCGCGGGGCGCAGCGTCAGGTCCCCTTGCGGGTAGAGGCGGCAGGCCAGCGCGTAGCCCTCCGCCTCCTCCTCCGCGGTGACGTGGGCGCGGCTCATGGGGCCGGTGCGGTAGGCGCCGGACAGCACCTGGACGCGGCACACGCCGCAGCCGCCCTGCCGGCAGCCGACGGAAATGCGCCGGCCGCTGGTGACCGCGAAGCCGAAGCCGGGCGCGCGCTCCATGGCCTTCAGCACCGTCTCGTCGGCGTAGCAGGAGAAGCTGCCGTCGGTGTCCTCCAGCCGGATGGCGTGGCGCTCGCGGACCATGTGGCTGTCCATGGCGGTCAGATCCTCTTGAAGACCGGGCTGCGGACCTTGCCCGCGTCGCCGTCGCCGGCCGTGAGGAAGCGTTCGGTGTAGATGTCGCGCTCGAACAGGCGGCCCTGCATCAGGGTGCGGATGCACGCCTCCACCATCACCGGCGGGCCGCAGAGGTAGGCCTTGCGGCCGGCGAACATGCCGTCGAAGTGCCGCTGCAGTGCCTCGTGCACGAAGCCCGTCTGCCCGTCCCACGCCTCGCCCGGCTGGAGGTCGGAGAGGACGGGGATGTAGGTAAGGTTAGGGTGCTCCGCCGTGAGCCGTTCGAAAAGGTCGCGGTCGTACAGGTCGCGGACCGAGCGCACGCCGTGGATCAGCGCCATCGGCTCCGTCCGGCCGTGCTCCAGCAGGTCGAGGATCATCGACTTGGGGCTGGACAGGCCGGTGCCGCCGGCCAGGAAGATCATCGGCGCGGTGGCCGAGGTGCGCACGAAGAATCGGCCGTAGGGACCGGCCAGCGTGAGAGTGTCGCCGACCTTCAGCTGCTGGTGGATGTAGGTCGTCGCCTTGCCGCCGGGGACGAGGCGGACGTGCAGCTCGACCACATTCTTTTGAGACGGTGGGTTGGCGAGGGAGAAGGCGCGCGGACCGTCCACGCCGGGGATGGTGAGGTTGACGTACTGGCCGGCCTGGAAGTCGATGCCCTCGCCCGGCAGTTCGATGAAGACGCCCTTCACGTCGTGCGTCAGGTCGACCAGCTTGACCACCGTGCCGGTGAAGTCGCGCACGGGGATGCGGCGCGCGTCCGGCTCCTCGTCGATGTCGGCCTCGATGGTGGTGTCGGCGTTGAGGCGCGCCGTGCAGGCCAGCGTCTTGCCCTCGTCGCGTTCGAAGTCCATGAGCGCGAAGCTGGACGCGTCACCATGGTCGACCTCGCCGTCCGTCACCTCGACCTTGCAGGAGCCGCACAGGCCGTGGCCGCAGGCGTGCGGCAGCCAGATGCCCTGGCGCAGGCAGGCGTCCAGGATGGTCTGCCCGTCCTCGACGGTGACGGTTTCGCCCGTCGGTTCGATGGTCAGCGTGTGACTCACCGTTTTCCTCCCATAGACGCTGTCTGACGTAGCGCGGGGAACCTCAGACAGTCAAGCTTAATGTCGAGATTTTCGCAGTGCAGCGATATTCGGTGATTCCTCCCTCCCCTGCCTCCGGCGGGGGAGGGAAGCCAGCGAAGCTGGCAGGGTGGGGGCAACGGCCTCCCCAAAGGTTCTTGCCCCCACCCTTCCCGCTTCGTGGGCCCCTTCCCTCCCCCGCTTCGCAGGGGAGGGAGATTAGCTGTGCGAGCCCTTGAAGCCGTTCAGGCCGGGGGTCCAGAAGCGGATCAGGGACTTGTGGCGCACGCCGTGGTCCTTGAGGGACTTGGCCATGTCGGGGGTGGCGTCCTTGCCGTCGATGGTCCAGCGCACGCTGGACCAGTCGACCTTCGCGCAGTCGGGGTGGGCGCCGTAGTAGGTGGGGATGATTTCCTGCACCAGCGCCCCGAACGGCATGTCGGGCGGCAGCGGGAAGGCAAGGGCCGCGCAGAAGCTCAGATGCTCTTCCCAGTGCAGGTAGACGACGTTGTTGCCGTGGAAATTCTCCACGCGGTCGCGGACGTCGATCTTTTCCGCGTAGTCCTTGTCGAGGGCGACGACGGCCATGTTTTCCTCCGAAGAATTCTTATCGTCGATGCGGGAAAAGGACGGGGGAGGAAGCGGGGGGACGGTGCCCCTCCCCCGCCGGGCGGCTTAGCCGGCGACGCGCCGGCGCGCCTCCATCCACTGGTCCCACATCGCCTGGTCGGGCGAGCCGGCCTGGTCCATGTTGTCGGCGCCCAGGTTCATCCGGTACCACTTCAGCACATCCTCCACCGACGCCCCGCCGCAGTTGCCCTGGAAGATCTGGTGCACCGGCAGCCAGGACTGCGCGTACTTCTCCGGCTCGTCGTCGAAGATGTCCTTACAGCCGTCCGAGCAGAAGTGGTACGCCTCGCCCCGGAACTCTGACTGCCGGAAGGCGATGGTGCCCGGATCGCCCGGCTCGGTGTAGACCATCGGGATCTGGCAGGTCGTGCAGAGTTGCGGCAGCGCGTTGTTGTAGAAGCGTTTGCCGTCCTTCTCCATCTCCCGCCACATCTCGTAGCGGGGACGGTAGTGCTTGTCGAAGCTGTTCGGGTACTTCTCCGACAGCCAGTCCATCTCCTCGTTGCTGGGCAGCCAGGTGTGGAAGGCGGCGGCGTGGGTGTACTGGTAGAAGGTGCACCAGTTCTGGTGCGAGACGTGCTCCGCCTCGGCCGTCGCGACGTCGGCGTACTTCGGCGGGCGCAGGCCGTAGCGCGCCAGATCCTCGAACAGCGATCCGCCGGCCTCGGTGAAATAGATGTCCCAGGCCTCGCGCCAGGACATGATCTTCTTGGGCAGCATGTAGTCCATCATCATGCCGACCAGACCCAGCACGCGGTGGCCGCGCCAGAACCACTTGTCCACCCACTTCTGCACGATCGGCAGGTTGTCGGGGTCCTGTTCCAGCAGGAACTTGATGACCTCGATGCCCAGCGTCATGTGCCGGCTCTCGTCCGACTGCGCCGAGAAGCCGAAGGTGACCGTGGCGAGATCGCCGTTGTAGGCCGCACCCGACATGAACGGCACGAACAGCAGGTTGGTCAGCACGTATTCGAAGGCGAAGCCGATCGCGATCATGAATTCGAACGGCCCGGCCGAACGCGCGTCGTCGAAGAACGACTTGGGCACCGACAGGTACCACACGCGGTCGTGCATGTGCTGCCACTCAGCGAAGCCGTCGAAGAACTTGTTGTAGTGGCTGAAGGTGTGGATCTGCGTCTGCACGTGGCGCAGCTCGTCCAGCGACTGCATCTGCGCGGCGATGCGCGTGCCCACCCCCGGCAGGTGGCGGCCGGTGTGCGCGAAGCCGCGGTGCGCCTGGTATTCCAGCGGCGACACGCCGGTGAGGAACAGCTTGATGGCGTTGACGTACTTCGGGTCGGTCAGGCCGAATTGGCCGTTGTTCTGCGCGAAGCTGTCGAGCACGGCATAGAGCTTGCGCTCCTTCTCCGCCTGGAACTTCCAGTAGGCGTCCATGGTCAGGCGGAAGGGATCCTCCCACTTCGACCAGTCGCGGATCTTGATCCCCTCGAACTCGGCGTAGGGGAAGATCTTTTCCTTGGGCTGGTACGACGGCTCCCAGTCGAGGCCACGGGTGAGGAGCGCGTAGCGCTGCTTCAGGCCCAGCTTGCCGATGGCGTTCATGGTGGCGTTTCCCCTGTTTTTCTCAGTTCGACCAGGCGAGGCTGAAGTAGTCGTCCTCCTCGTCCACGTTTCCGGCCATGGAGACGAGGCTGAGGTGCAGTTCCTGCGGGTCCCAGTCGCGGCCGATGCGGCTTTCGACGGACTCGCGCTTGACGATCAGGCTGCCCTCGCGGTCGATCTTGACGATGCCGGGGAAGGAGTGGACGACGGCGCCGGGGTTGTCCTCGGTGATCGCCTCGATGATCGGGCGGGCGGTGTCGTTGTTCTGGAGCGTGATGGAAACGATGCGCGGCATGTCGGCGTATCCTTACTTGCTCAGGCGTCGAGGCCGAGTTTGCGGGCGCGGGCGGCGAGGTTGCCCAGCGCCTCCTCCACGGCGGCCGGCCCCGCCTGTTCGCCCAACACGCGCACGGCCAGCGGGCGGAAGGCGTCGGCGGCCCGGCGGCTCCAGGCGGCGAACCAGCCGGAGATCAGCGCCTTGTTCTCCGCCGACTCCGCGGCGGCCGTCTTGATGACGGCGTCCGCCCACTTGCCGTGCTCGCCGGACCACTCGCTCATGAACTCGGTCAGCATGGACACGCCGGCGCCGCCGACGCGCTGCCCCTCGGCGTCGAAGCGGCCGTAGACCAGCGGGTAGTGGATGCCGTCGATGGCGAGGTGCTGGGCGACGAACTGCTCGAACCAGTCCTTGATCACCAGCGTGTCCTCGGTCAGGCGGCGCAGCTCCTGCCATTCCGGCGCCGTCATCCACGCCTCCTTGGCGCGGTCGAGCGAGGCGCCGGAGTTGCCGTCGAGCGCCAGCCCGATGCGGCCGATGATCTGCGCCATGGCGAGACGGTCGCCGGCCGAGAACATGCAGGGTGCGGTCACCGCGGTGCCGTAGCCCTTGTCGCACATGTCGGCAGCGTTCATGTTGGCGCCCCACTCCATGTGACGGAGCGGCAGCAGGTAGAACGACACCGTGTCACGCCACGCCGGCTCCATCACCGCCAGCAGGCCGCGCTTCTCGACGAAGTCGAAGTTGCGCTCCGTCGCCTGGTACTGGTTGGCGCGCGCGATGTTGTAGGTGGCGTAGTAGTACTGGCGCGGGTCGCGCAGGGCGTACCAGTCCTTCATCACCACGGCGGTGCGGCGCTCGTCGAAGTGCCAGTGGTCGGCGCCCCACAGCGGCTTGTAGTGGAAGTTCGCCGTCGCCTGGACGTCGAGCGTCGCTTCCTCGTAGCGCGAGGCCGGCTTATCGGTGCCGAACCGGCGCGCGATGTTCGCGTAGGTCTGGCGGCGCGGTTCGACCTTGAGCGTCTTGATGTCGATGGTCACGCGTTCCTCCTTCCTCCCTTTGTCTGGTGCGGCTCCGGCGGGTGGGAGGTCGCCGCCGGGCGAACGGGTGGTCAGCGGGGATCGGGCTGCGGGTGCTGCTCCGGCCGGCGGTAGAGGCCGGCGCCGCGGCCCTGCAAGGCGCCCCCGTCGTCGAGCACCACGGCGTCGTAGCGCCGGCAGAACTCGTCGAAGGACTGGAGCGGCAGGATCAGCTCGACCGTGAGATCTTCATCGTTCAACGAGAATTCGAACTCGACGAAGCGGTCGTTTCGTACGCCGACGACTCGGACGTACGCGGTCATCGCTGGCAGCATGGGGCGCTTCTCCGACGTTTCTCTCCGCGACACTTTTTGCAGGCTGGCGGCGAGCGCCGAGCCTTTGGTGGTTGGCGCCGATAAAAGCAATCAGCGTGCCAAACGACCGTGATCCCGCTTTTTGCAGGAAATGTCGGGATTTTTGCGAATGTCAGATCCGATGCCGCACCGGATGCGTTGACGAAATCGTCGCTTCGCCATAGGGGTCGGCCGGAGCGGTTGATCAATTCGTCAAGCTGCGCCGCAAAAGCATGCCGTTGCGTTCAGGGTGGCTGCCGCGTAACATTCGGTCGAATGCGCCGACGCCCCGTTGCCGGGGCCGGCGCGGCACGCCGGCGCGAGATCGGCGGCCCAGATCGGGGGAAATTGCCCAGTGAGCCGCGCATCGTCGTCGGGCTCCGAACGCGGCTGGCGGATCACCGGCCCCGGCGGCGCCCAGTCCATTCCACCCACCTCCGTTCCACTGGTCCCGCCCGAAGTCGCGGCCCAGGTGCCGGACATCGGCGACCTGTCGGCGCGCCTGCGCTTCTGCCCCAAGGACGGACGCATCTGGCTGGACGACCAGCGGATGCTGCTGATCCACGTGGCCGCGCTGGCCAACCTGCGGCGCGAGTTGGTCAGCGCTCTGGGCACCCCGGCGGCGCGGGCGCTGCTGACGCGCATGGGCTACGAATCCGGCGTCAAGGACGCGGAGCTGGCGCGGCGCGTGCGCCCGAACGACGACCGCCTCGCCTTTTTCGTCGGGCCGCAGCTGCACGCCCTGGAAGGGGCGGTGCACGTCGAGCCGGTGCGCGTCGAGGCCGACCCGGAGACCGGCCATTTCTACGGCGAGTTCATCTGGCACAGCTCCTGCGAGGTGGACGCCCATATGGCGGCCTTCGGCCTGAGCGCGGAACCGGTGTGCTGGATGCAGCTGGGCTACGCCACCGGCTACACCACGGCCTTCATGCACCGCCCGATCCTCTACCGCGAGGTGGAGTGCCGGGCGGCGGGAAGCCGCCGCTGCCGCATCGTCGGCAAACCGGTGCCGGAATGGGACGATCCGGGGCAAGACCTGCTGTACCTGCAGTCGGGCGAGTTCGCGGCGCTGATGAAGGACACCCCGGTGCCGGTCACGGCGCTGGGCGCGCTGGGCGAGGGCGAACGGCCGCCGCCGGGGCTGGTGGGCATCTCGTCCGGGTTCCTGGCGGCCTACCAGCTGCTGCTGAAGGTGGCGCGGACCAACGCCACGGTGCTGTTCCTGGGCGAGACGGGTGTGGGCAAGGAGATGTTCGCCCGCACCCTGCACGGCCTCAGCAGCCGCGCCGACGGCCCGTTCGTGGCGGTGAACTGCGCCGCCATCCCGGAGAACCTGATCGAGGCGGAGCTGTTCGGCGTGGAGCGCGGCGCCTTTACCGGCGCGGTGGCCTCGCGTCCCGGCCGGTTCGAACGGGCGCAGGGCGGCACCATCTTCCTGGACGAGATCGGCACCCTGAACCTCGCCGCGCAAGGCAAGCTGCTGCGCGTGCTGCAGGAGCGCGAGGTGGAACGCGTGGGCGGCACCGAGACGCGCAAGGTCGACGTGCGCGTGGTCGCCGCCACCAACGTGGACCTGCGCGCCGAGACGCAGCGCGGCGCCTTCCGCGAGGATCTGTTCTTCCGCCTGAACGTCTTCCCCGTCCGCATCCCGCCGCTGCGCGAGCGGCGCGAGGACATCCCGCTGCTGGTGCGGCATTTCCTGCTGAAGTTCTCCGAACGGCACGGCCGGCCGGTGACGGCGGTGACCGACCGGGCGATGGACCGGCTGGTCGACTACGCCTTCCCCGGCAACGTGCGCGAGTTGGAGAACCTGGTGGAGCGCGCGGTGATCCTGGCGCCGGACTGTGGTGCCCCCATCGACCTGGGCCACCTGTTCGCCAACGGCGAGGAGGTGCACGCCCCCTTCTTCGGGCTGGGCGGCGACGGCACGCTGATCGACGGCGGCAAGCCGCCGCCCGAGCCGCCGGCCGGCACCGGCGCCGTGATCGACGAGATCCTGTCGCGCGAGCTGCCGCTGGAAGACCTGGAGACCATGGTGATCGACGCCGCCGTCGAACGCGCCGGGGGCAATCTGGCCGAGGCCGCCCGCATGCTGGGCCTGACGCGGCCACAGCTGGCGTATCGGTACCGGAAGGGGCGGGGATAGCGGATTGCTTCGGCGAATTCCCGCATCCGACAAACGACGGGCAAAACCTCGGAGATTTTGCAACGTCACCGGAACTGGACTATGGTGAGTCCGGCACCGATAGCGGCCGGGTGAAGGAATGGACGATCAAGGAATCGGCGGGGCGGTCTCGACCTCCCCGGACCCGTTGGACGAGGAGCGGCGCAACGCGCGCACGCTGGTCGAGTTCGCCTACGGGCGGCTGCGGCGCGAGATCCTGTGCGGCCACCTGGAACCGGGCAGCCGCCTGCGCGTCGAGCAGCTGAAGACCGAATACCAGGTGGGCTCCAGCACGCTGCGCGAGGCGCTGTCGCTGCTGGTCGCCGACGCGCTGGTGACCAGCGAGGGGCAGAAAGGCTTCCGCGTGGCACCCATTTCGCTGGAGGACCTGCGGGACGTCACCGAGATGCGCAAGCTCCTGGAGACGCGCGCGCTGAAGGAGGCGATAGCGCTGGGCGACGACAACTGGGAGGCCGGCGTGGTCGCCGCCTATCACCGGCTGACGCGCGTCGAGGAACGGCTGGGCGACGGGCCGGAGCCGGTGGCCGAGGAATGGGAGGAGCGCAACCGCGCCTTCCACGAGGCGCTGATCGCCGCCTGCCCGTCCAAGTGGCTGCGGCACTTCCGCAGCATCCTCTATCACCAGTCCGAACGCTACCGGCGCTTGGCGCTGACCGCGCGCGCCATGCCGCGCGACGTGCACGCCGAACACCAGGGAATCATGGAGGCGGTGCTGGCGCGCGACGTGGAAACGGCGACCCGCCTGACGGAGGAGCACATCGACCGCACGCTGGCCGCCGTAACGCAGCTGGCCGGCAACCTGAAGGCGCTGAAGCCGAAGTAAGGATAAACTGCTGACGTTGGGTTTTCGCTGCGCTCAACCCAACCTACGGTTTCGTTGTAGGTTGGGTTGAGGCCGAAGCCGAAAACCAAACGCCGGAACGCCTCACTCCGGCGACGCGAGCACCCCGTCCGCCATGGCCGACTCGTCGGTTCCGCGGGCTTGGTTGCGGCCGTGGTTCTTCGCCTCGTACAGCATGGCGTCGGCCAGCGACACCAGACTCTGCGCCGCGCGGTCGGGCGGCGGCACCGTGCAGGCATAGCCGAGGCTGATGGTGACCTGCGGCGCCGTCGGCGAGGCGGCGTGCGGCACGGCCTGCAGCAGCACGGCGGTGCGCAGCCGCTCGGCCACGCGCGCGGCGCCCTCGCCGTCCGTCTCCGGCAGGAGGCAGATGAACTCCTCGCCGCCGTAGCGGGCAACGAAGTCGCCGGGGCGCTTCACCTCCTCGGCGAGGATGCGTGCGATGGTGCGCAGGCACTCGTCACCGGCGTGGTGGCCGTAGTGGTCGTTGAACCGCTTGAAATGGTCGACGTCCAGCATGATCACCGACAGCGGCAGCTTCGAGCGGCCGCACCGGCGCCACTCGCGCTCCAGCGTCTCGTCGAAGCGGCGGCGGTTGGCGATGCCGGTCAGCCCGTCCATGAAGGAGAGCTGGCGCAGGATGTCGGCCTGCTGCTTGAGCAGCAGGTGGTTGCGCACGCGGGCCCGGACGATGGGGGCGCTGATCGGCTTGGTGATGAAGTCGATGGCGCCGACCTCCAGGCCGCGCGTCTCGTCCTCCACCTCGCCGCGGGCGGAGATGAAGATGACCGGGATGTCGCAGGTGGCCGGATTGTCCTTGATGCGCCGGCACACCTCGTACCCGTCCATGCCCGGCATCATGATGTCGAGCAGCACGAGGTCGGGCTGGCGCGCCTGCACCAGTTCCAGCGCCTTGGCGCCGTCCGTGGCGAAGTAGATCACGTAGTCGTCGGCCAGAACGCGACTGAGCACATGGATGTTGCTGGGAACATCGTCGACGACCAGAATTTTCGGGCGCGTTTCGAGCATACGGACCTCAGCCGACCACCAGGGGTGCCTGGAATTCATCGATGATCCGCTGCAGGATACCCTGCGCCTTGGCGAATTCCAGCGAGTCGATCGCCGCGGCCAGGGCGCGCACCTGCGCCGGATCCGCCGCCGTGGCGAGCCCATCGGCAAGCGCCGGCCATGCTTCGGCCGCGGCGAAGTTGTTGTCGGCGAGCAGTTGCGAGAGCCGCCCCAGTTCCGCCTTCAGCCCGTCGGACATCACGGGTTGCGGCGCCGCCGGTTCGGCCGCGCTCTCCTCCAGATGCCGCGCGCCCTGCAGCACGTCGGCCAGGGCGGCGCGCAGGGCCGGCAGGTGGACGGCCAGGGCGTCCGCTTCACGGCGCTTGGCGGCGACCTGAACGGCGTCGGCCTCGGCCGACAGCCGGCGGGCGCCGATGTTCCCGGCCAGGCTCTTGAGGTCGTGCGCGATGTGGCCGGCGCGCACGAGGTCGCCGTCGGCGAAGGCGGCGACGGCGGCGTCGGCCGCCCCGGCGTAGTCGCGCGCGAAGCTGGCGACGACGCGGCGGAACAGCGCCTCGTCCCCGTCAAGGCGGCGCATGGCGTCGGCGAGGTCGAAGCCGGGCAGCTCGGCCGGCAGGCGGCGCTCGGCCGCCGGGGAGGCCGGGACCGGTGCGAGCGCCGGCAACGCCGACGGCAGGGACTGCCCGCCGGTCCAGCGCAACACGGCGGCGATCAGCTCGTCCGGGTCGAGCGGCTTGGCGAGGTGATCGTTCATGCCCGCCTCCAGGCAGCGCGCGCGGTCGGCCGGCAGGGCGCTGGCGGTGAGCGCGATGATCGGCATTTCGCCCCCCTGCGGCAGGGCACGCAGGGCCCGCGTCACCTCGAACCCGTCCATCTCCGGCATCTGCACGTCCATCAGGACGGCGTCGAAGCGCTCGGCCACGCGCTGGACCATGGCCAGCGCCTCACGCCCGCTGCCCACCGCGACCACCGAGGCGCCGGCGCGGCGCAGCATCTCGCGCGCCACCTCGCGGCCGATGGCGTTGTCCTCGACCACCAGAAGGCGCCGCTCGGCCAGCGGCAGCGGCCGCGGGGCCGCCTGCGCGTACGAACCGGGCGCGCAGGGTGCCGCGGCGCCAGGCGCGTGGGTGTAGGCCGCCGCCACGGTCTCCAGCAGCGTCGATCCGGTCACCGGCTTCACCAGCATGCCGTCGAGCCCGCTCTCGGTCACCAACTGCGACACCTTCTCCCGCCCGAAGGCGGTGACGACGATGACGATCGGCCCCTTGCCGCCGTGGCTGGTGCGGATGCGCCGTCCGGCCTCGACGCCGTCGATGCCCGACATCTTCCAGTCCATCAGCACCACGTCGTAGGGCTGGCCGGCGGCCTCGGCGCGCCGCAGCTCGTCCAGGGCCTCCTCGCCCGACGCGCAGGCGCCGGCGCTCCAGCCGAAGGAGCCGACCAGGGACAGCAGCACGGCGCGCGCCGTCTCATGATCGTCGACCACGAGGATGCGCAGGTCGCGCGGCAGGGCGCGGGCCGGCAGCGGCCGTTCCAGCGGCGTCGTGCCACGCCCGAAGACGGCGGTGAAGCGGAAGTCGCTGCCCTTGCCGGGCTCGCTCTCCACGCTCATCCCGCCGCCCATCAGGGAAACGAGGCGGGAGCAGATCGCCAGCCCCAGGCCGGTGCCGCCGTAGCGCCGGGTGGTCGAGCTGTCGCCCTGGCTGAACGCCTCGAACAGCTTGGCCTTCTGCTCGGCCGAGATGCCGATGCCGGTGTCGTGGATGGAGAAGGAGAGGACGGCCCGCTCCTCGTCCACCTCCACCGCTTCGACGGAGACCACCACCTCGCCCTGGCGGGTGAACTTGATGGCGTTGCCGGTCAGGTTGATGAGGATCTGCTGCAGGCGCAGCGGGTCGCCGACCAGCGTCACCGGCACGTCGGGCCGGGTGACGAACAGCACCTCCACGTCCTTCTCTTCGGCCGAGGTCGAGACGATGGTGGCGAGGTTGTCGAGCAGTTCGTCCAGGCGGAACTCCACCTGTTCCAGCTCCAGCTTGCCGGCCTCCACCTTGGAGAAATCGAGGATGTCGTTGAGGATGCCGAGCAGCGAGCGCGCCGAGGAGTGGATCTTGCGCGCGTAGTCGCGCTGGCGCCCGGACAGGTCGGTCTGCTGGATCAGGTGGACGAGCCCGAGGATCGCGTTCATCGGCGTGCGGATCTCGTGGCTCATGTTGGCCAGGAACTCGCTCTTGGCGCGGCTGGCCTGCTCGGCCGCGGCCATGGCGTCCTGGAGCTTGCGCTCGTCCTCCTTGCGGCGGGTGACGTCGGCGAAATAGGCGACCACCCCCTCGGGCGAGGGGTAGACGGCCCCCTCGAACCAGATGCCGTGCGGTGCGGAGAAGGCGCTGATCTGCGCCGGGGCGCGCTCCTCCATGGCTTGGCGATAGGGCGCTTCGAACGGCGAGCCGATGGCTTCGGGAAAGGTTTCCCACATCACCTGCCCGGTCAGGTCGCGCCCCTCCGCGATCTGGTCGCGGGCGCGCTGGTTCATGTAGATGAAGCGCCAGCCGCGATCGAGGGCGATGATGCAGTCCGACGTGCTCTCCAGCACCGAGGCCAGACGTTCGGACGCGCTGCGCGCCGCCTGCTCGGCCAACTCGGCGCCATGGCGGGCGGTGCGCAGGTCGGCCTCGCGGGCCTCGAGGCGCGCGGCCATGGCGTTGAAGGCGTTGGAGACGACGACGATCTCGGTCGGCGCGCCGCGCGTGTCGATGGTCGCCGCACCGGCGCCGGAGCCCAGCCGCTCGGCCGCGTCGCACAGGCGCCGCGTCCATTGCAGCACCGACAGGCGCAGCAGCATCCAGGTGGCGAACAGGCACGCCAGCCCGGTCGCGAACAGGATCCCAAGCCCCTTGAGGAGCGAATCGCGCGCCTCCGCCCAGATCGCGTCGAGCGTGATGCCGACGGCGAAGACCGTCTGCGTCCCGGCCAGACGCTGGAAGCTCCAGACGCGCTTGATCCCGTCGGCGCTGGTGACCTCCATGACGCCGGACGGCTCGGACAACATGCGCTGCACGTGCGGGAGGGTGCCGAAGCTCTTGCCGACCCAGTTCTCCGGGTCGGGCTGGCGGGCGAGGATCGTTCCCTGGCCGTCCAGCACGACGAGGCGCGACCCGTCCTGCCTGGCGATGTCGATGAGGTCGGCGTACCAGTTGAGGTCGATGCTGACGCCGATCATGCGCCGGATCTCGCCGTTCTCGATGATCGGCTGCACGGCGAGGACAACGCGCGTGCCCGAGCGCCGGCCCAGCACGTAGCCGCTCAGCACGAAGTCGCGCGTCGCCAGTGCCCGCTGGAAATACTCGCGGTCTCCCAGCGTGATGCCCTTCCCCGGCCCCGAGGTGTCGCAGATGATGGCGCCCGCCGGATCGGTGACCCAAACCCCGGTGGACCAGGGGTGCAGCTGCGGCATGCGCTTCAGGATGTCGACGCAGCCGTCGGTCCTGGACGGGTCGGCGTCGCGGATCTCCGGAACCAGCGACAGGAGCGTGATCAGGCTGCGCGCATCGTTGATCAGGTCCTCCTGGCGGCGCACGCCGTCACGGGTCAGCTGCTCCGCCAACTCGCGCGCCGAACCCAGCTGGACCGAGACGTCATGGTCCAGATGGTAGATGGCACCCAGCAGCGACAGCCCCAGCGCGCAGCCGACGATCGCCATCATGCGGGCGTGCAGGCTGCGGAAGCGGAGCAGGTCGAGAACGGCTGACGTGATTCGTGTGGGCATGTCCGGGCGACCAGCGGGGCGACCCGCCGGTGGCGGGCCGTGTCCCATCCTGACCGCGCACGCGCCACGCCGGCAGGAACAAATTCGGGAAAAGGCCGCCATCGCCGCAGGCGGCTGCGACGCGGAGACCGGCCGCGGCATCAGACCGCCGGACCATGCGCACGCATGTTATCAGTTTAATACAAATTCGCGAAGGTGCCTAAGCATCGCATGCGATGCGACCGAGTGCAGCGTGTCCCCGGTGCATCACCCGGCGAAGATGAGCGCGTGGATGCTGAACAATTGCGCATCGTCGGTCCACGCTTCGAGCGCCCGCCAGCCGGCACCGGCCGCCAGATTCTGGAACTCGGACACGGTGTACTTGCAGGATATCTCGGTGTGAATGGTTTCGCCTCGCTCGAATTGGAAGCGGTGGCCGCCGGCCGTGGCGGTCTGGGGCCGCACGCTTTCCAGGTGCATCTCGATGCGGCCGAGCGCCTCGTCGTAGAAGGCGCGGTGGCGAAAGCCGTCGAGTTCGAAGGTGCCCCCCAGTTCGCGGTTGATGCGGGCCAGCAGGTTGAGGTTGAAGGCGGCGGTGACGCCCTGCGCGTCGTCGTAGGCGGCCTCCAGAATGTCGCGGCGCTTCTTAAGGTCGACGCCGATGATCAGGCGGCTGCCCCGCCCCAGCCGGCGGCCGAGGCGGGCGAGGAACGCCGCCGCCTCGTCGGGCGTGAAGTTGCCGATGGTGGAGCCGGGGAAGAACGCCAGCGTGCGTTCCGGCACCAGCGAGCACGGCAGGGCGAAGCCCTGCACGTAGTCGGCGGCGACCGGCACGACGGTGAGCGCCGGATAGTCGCCCGCCAGCCGCGCCGCCGCGGCCAGCAGATGCTCGCGCGAGATGTCGACCGGCACATAGAGGGCCGGCCGGTCGAGCGCGTCGAGCAGCAGGCGCACCTTCACGCTCGACCCGCTGCCCAGTTCGACGAGGGCCGCGTCCGGCCCGGCGAAGGCGGCGATGCCGGCGGCACGGCGGGCGAGCAGCGCCGTCTCCGTCCGCGTCGGGTAGTACTCCTCCAGGTCGCAGATGGCGTCGAACAGCGCCGACCCCCGTGCGTCGTAGAAGTACTTGCTGGGCAGGGTCTTGCGCGGCCGCGACAGTCCCTCGACCACGTCCGCCAGAAAGCCGTCAGCCAACACGGGATGGGGAACGGCACCGTCCATCATGCATCCTCCGCAAGCCGCACGCCGGCGAACATCCAGCGCTGGTGGGGATAGAAGAAATTGCGGTAGCTGGCCCGCACGTGGCCGTCGGGCGTGACGCAGCATCCGCCGCGCAGCACCATCTGGTTGGCCATGAACTTGCCGTTGTATTCGCCCACGGCCCCCGCGGCCGGGCGGTAGCCGGGGTAGCGGCCATAGGGGCTGGCGGTCCATTCCCAGACGTCGCCGAACATCTGCGCCGGGACACCGTCCGGCACGGGCGGGCCGGGCCGGGGGCGCAGCGCGCCACTGCCCAGCGTGTTGCCGGCCATGTCGCCCGCCGGGGGCAGGCCGGCGGCGGCCACCTCCCACTCGGCTTCCGTGGGCAGGCGCCCGCCGGACCAGCGGGCGAAGGCGTCGGCCTCGTAGAAGCTGACGTGGCAGACGGGCGCGGCCGGGTCCACGGGCAGTTCGCCGGACAGCGTCATGACATGCCAGCCGCCGTCGCGCCGGCGCCAATAGCCGGGTGCCTCCCACCCCTGCCCCTGCGCCGCCGCCCAGCCGTCGGAGAGCCACAGCGTCGGCGTGCGGTAGCCGCCGTCCACCATGAAGGCCAGCCAGTCGGCGTTGCGGACCGGGCGGGAGAACAGGCGGAAGGGCTGAAGCAGCACCGGATGGCGCGGCCCCTCGTTGTCGAAGGCGAAGCCGGACCCGTCGTGGCCGATTTCCCGGATGCCGCCATCGAAGTCCAGCCAGCGCCCGGCGGCGGGGGCCGTGCTCCCCGTCTCCGGTGCCGCCGGCCGGTAGACCGGGTTCAGCGGGTTGAGGGAGAACAGGTGCAGCAGGTCCATGAGGAGCAGTTCCTGGTGCTGCTCCTCATGCGCGAGACCCAGTTCGACCAGCGGGCGGGTACGCTCATCGCCCTGCGCCAGCAGGCGGTCCATGGCCGCGTCCACGTGGGCGCGGTAGGCCGCCACCTCGGCAACGCCCGGACGGGTGATCATGCCCCGTTGGGGCCGTGGGTGACGCGCCCCGACCGCCTCGTAATAGGAGTTGAAAAGGTAGGCGTAGTCCGGGTCGAAGGGCCGGTAGCCGGGCAGGAAGGGAGCGAGCAGGAACGTCTCGAAGAACCACGTGGTGTGCGCCCGGTGCCACTTGGCCGGGCTGCAGTCGGGCATGGACTGCGCCGTCTGGTCCTCCGCCGACAAGGGGGCGGCGAGTTCCTCGGTCAGGTCTCGCACGCGCCGGTAACGGGCGGCGAGACCGCCACAGGCGGCCGCGTCGGTGTCTGCGGCGCTGTCTCGCATCGGCGGCCTTCTCCCTCCCAGTTGCTCCTGACGGCTGCAAGGGTGAAAGGCCGGTGCCCCGCCCCCGGTTCCATGAAAATGGATCGGCTATCCCGACGACGGTGCCCAAACGAGAAGCGGCCGGTCCCAGCCGGCCGCCTCTTCCGAGATAGGCCCTCGGACGCCTCCTCCCTGTGTGCTTTTTTCTTTGTGAATATCATTGTTTGCGACGCGGATCATCCAGCGAAACGGGATAGTCCACTCATCATTTGTGCTTAATCATAGGAAGCACATCGTCAACCAAACCGCCATAGCGAGCACACGTTGGCGTTGTCCGACGCGGCCATATGCCGGCGATGCCCGACGGTGACGGGCGACCGGTGGAGTGCCTTGCACCTGCTCGTTCTCACCGTTCTCTCCTCGCGCAAGACGACCTGGGGGGGGTGTGACGATCGTCACAGCCCACCCCCACCCGACGTGATAGAAACGCGCCGTAATAAAGCAGCAGTCATGCATGGCTATGCTGTCTCATTCTACTGGCCGCATGCCGTGAACGGGGAAAATATATGACATTAACATACTCGATCGGACCGGCAACGGTGCGGCAAACCGAAGACTCCGGCTTTGTACCGACAGCTTTTACATTCATCGTGACCCGCAGCGGTGACGTCGATACAGAGTCCACGGTCGACTGGGCCGTAAGTGAAGAGTGGGGATCCGGGGCGGCCGACTACAACGACTTCATCGACTCCTGGGTGCCCAGCGGCACCGTCACGTTCATGCCGGGTGAAACCAGTCAGACCATCACCATCGAAGTCATCGGGGATGACTGGGTGGAGCCCGACGAAAGCTTCTCCGTCATCCTGTCCAACCCGAGCGAGGGCGACATCGACACCGCGGAGGCAACCGCCGTCATCCTGAACGATGAAGGCGTCATGACCGTTTCGGTCGTCGACGCCGCGAAGACGGAAGGCAACACGGGCACGACGCCCTTCACCTTCACCGTCACCCGTGACGGACCGGCCGATACCGAGGCGTGGGCCATCTGGTATGCCACGATCGACGGCACGGCTGGCAAAGCCGCTGCCAGCGATTTTGCGGGCGGTGTGCAGCCGACCGGCACCGTCACGTTCCAGCCCGGTGAAACGGCGCAGACAATCACCGTCTTCGTGGCCGGCGATACCCTGACCGAAGGCAACGAAGCCTTCGAGGTGAGGCTCGCCAATCTGACGGAAGGCAGCGCCTCGCCGACGAGTGCCACGGCGACGATCCTCAACGACGACGTCGCCAGTTCCAACTCGGTCTTCTCGATCACGGCCACGGATCTCGACAAGGCCGAGGGGAGCGGGGGCCAGACACCGTTCACGTTCACGGTGACGCGCACCAATGCCACCGCCGTCGCGTCGGTGAAATGGGCCGCAGCCGGCTTGGGCCCCATCCGCGCGACCTTATCGGACTTCGCCAATGATGTGATGCCGAGCGGGACACTGTCCTTCGCCATCGGCGAGACGAGCAAGACCGTCACGCTCCAGGTGGCCGGCGACACGTACGCGGAAGGCGACGAAGGCTTTTCCGTCACGCTCTCCAACCCCACCGGCGGCACGCTGGGAACGGTCAGGTCCGCGAATGGCGTCATCCGCAACGACGACACGTCCTACGCCATTTACACGCTCGATGGGGCCGTCCAGGAAGGCAACGAGGGAACAACGCCGTTCACGTTCCTGGTGACGCGATCCGGCGTGCTGAGCGGCTCCGGCTCCGTCGACTGGGAGGTCGAGCCGGTGCTCACGGACTTGACGGACTTCGCCGGCGGCGTCCTGCCCACCGGTTCCCTGTCCTTCGCCCCGGGTGAAACGCAGAAGACGATCGTCATCGACGTCGCCGGCGACACCGTCCTGGAAGACAGTGAAGAATTCTTCGTCAAACTGACGAACGCGGTGGGCGGCATGCCCGTCGGATGGGGGCTTGCGGGCGGTTTCATCATCAACGACGACGTGGCCACCAGATATTCCATCTCGCCCGGCAACGTGGACCTCGGCGAGGGTGACGACGGCTCGACCCCGTTCACCTTCTCCGTCTCGCGCGGCACGTCGACCGGGGTGTCGAGCGTCGACTGGGCGGTCACCAGCGAGTTCGCCCCCGACGCGGCCGACGCCTCGGACTTCAGCGGCGGCTTTTTGCCGAGCGGCACCGTCACCTTCGCCGACGGCGAGACGCAGCGCAGCATCACCGTCTTCGTCGCCGGGGACACCACGGTCGAAGGCAGCGAGCGCTTCAGCGTCGGCATCTCGAACGCCAGCGACGGCGGCGTCATCGACCAGCCGAGCGCCAGCGGCCTCATCATCAACGACGACGCCAGCTTCGCCGTCACCGCGCTGAGCGCCGACGCGGCGGAGGGCGACGCCGATTCCACCCCGTTCACCTTCACCATCTCGCGCAACGCGCTGTCGATCGGCACCTCGTCGGTGGATTGGGCAGTAACGTCGGATTCGGCGGCGGACGGAGCGGACTTCGCGGGCGGCGGGCGGCCAAACGGCACCGTCACCTTCGGCCCGGGCGAGACCAGCAAGACGATCACCGTCGCCGTCGCCGGAGATGCCACGGTGGAGGCCGATGAGGGCTTCACGGTTCAGCTCTCCAACGCCACCGGCACGATCGTGGTGGGCAGCGCCACCGGCACCATCCGCAACGACGACACCAGCCTGTCGGTCGCGGCATCCAGCACCGACAAGCTGGAAACGGACAAGAGATCGACGGCGCCCTTCACCTTCACGGTCACGCGCTCCGGCGTGCTCGACGGGACCTCGTCGGCGAGTTGGTCGGTGGCCGGCTCCGGCGGATCGCCCGCCGACGCGACCGACTTCACCGACAACGCGCTACCAAACGGCACGGTGACGTTCGCCGCCGGCGAGGCGTCGAAGACGATCACCGTCGCCGTCGCCGGCGACAACAAGAAGGAGCCGGACGAGGGCTTCACCCTCACCCTGTCGAACGCCAGCGGCGCCACGATCGGCAACGCCTCGGCGACGGGCACCATCCTGAACGACGACGGCCCCGACAACCACCGCACGGTGCCAAGCACGAACTTCCCGGCGTTCGGCACGGCGATGGCGGCCTTCGGACTGTCCAATCCGGCGGCAGACGACACGGGGTTCGTGTTCACCACGGCCGGGGGAACGCTGGACCTGGCAAGCGGCACGGCCGGCGTCTCCGTCGCGGCGGCGAACATGCTGGCGCCGTGGCGGCAGGCGGACTCCGGGTACGCCATCCTCGGCGGCGCGTGATCCGGACGGACGCCGGCCCGCGTGCGGAGCGCGGGCCGGCGTCCACCGCCGCTACTGCTTCTGGCCCTTCTGCCCGCTCTGGCCACGGTTCTGGTTGAGCGAGACCATGTTGTTGTCGCTCGACCGGAATTCCGGCATCTGGGCGAGTTGCTGCTGGGTCAGCGTGTTGGCGACGACGCGCTCGCCCTGCGGGTCGAGCAGCGTGAAGTCCACGGCGACCTGCTTGCCGCCGCGGGCGTCGATGATGGCGACGTTGGGTTCGCGCGTGTCGGGGTTCAGCATGATGTCGGTGATCTGGCCGATGGCGGCGCCATCCGACCCGACCACCGTCTTGCCCAGCATCTGTTCCATGGCGGCCATGCTGTGCGTCTGGCCGCTGGAGCGCTGGGACTGTTGCTGCTGCATGGCCTGGGTGCCCGCCGGCGACGGGCCGGTGGCGGACGCCGTGCCGGACGCCGCCATCAGGGCGGTTGCCGCCGCGGCCAGGAGAAGGTTCCGTTTCATGGAGCACCTCCGTGCAAAGGGTGGAGACGGCCGGCAGCCGGCCGCCACCCCCCTGCCAACCGCCCGCGCGGCCGTCCGTTCCGCCGCTTTTCCAGGCGGTTCGCGCCCGCAAAACTCCTGCGCAACCTTAGGAATCCATTGCGTGCGACGGGAGGAATGGATTAGGCCTTACGCATGCGGTTATCGGCAACCGGCCCGTGCAGGCACAGCGCCTCCGAAGCCGGGCACCGAGCCGCGGATAAGGTTTCCTTGCCGATGGCCAACGACGTTCTGTTCGCCGACGACTACCTGCCGCCGCGCCGGGCCGAGCCGGACGCGGGCGTGCCATGGCGCGTGCTGATCGTCGACGACGACCCGGAGGTGCACGCGGTCACCCGGCTGGCGCTGGCCAAGGTGCGCTTCAAGGGCCGGCGGCTGGAGATGCTGAGCGCCTATTCGGCGGCGCAGGCCGCCGACACGCTGCGCGACACGCCGGACATCGCCATCGTCCTGCTCGACGTCGTGATGGAGACGGACGACGCCGGCCTGCGGCTGGTGCGCACCATCCGCGACGTGCTGGCCAACCACGCCGTGCGCATCATCCTGCGCACCGGCCAGCCGGGGCAGGCGCCGGAAGAGAGCGTCATCCTCAACTACGACATCAACGACTACAAGGCGAAGACCGAGCTGACCACGCAGAAGCTCTTCACCACCGTGGTCGCGGCGTTGCGCGCCTATTCCGACATCATCGCGCTGGAAACCAGCCGGCGCGGCCTGCAGCAGATCATCGAATCCACCGACCGGCTGTTCGAGCTGCGCTCCATGCGGCAGTTCGCCTCGGGTGTGCTGACCCAGCTCACCGTGTTCCTCGGCGTGCCGGCGAACGGCATCCTGTGCGCCCAGCGCGGCGCCCCCGGCGCCGGCCGGAGCTGCTGCAACGCCGTCCACGTGCTGGCGGGTGCCGGACGCTTCTCCACCGTCGTCGAAGGGCCGATCACCGAACGCGCCATCGACCCGGCGGTGAGCGCCGCCATCGACGAGGCGTTCCATGCCCGACGTACGGTCTTCGCGCCCGACCACACCACGCTCTACATCCGCGGTCCGGACGCCCAGGAGGTCGCCGCCTGGGTGCAGACCAAGCGCCCGCTGAACGAGGTGGACCGCCAGCTCGTCGAGGTTTTCGCGTCGAAGATCGCCATCAGCTTCGCCAACGTCTGCCTTTACGAGCGTCTGCGCGAGGCCAACGAGCTGCTGGAGGCGCGCGTCACCGAACGCACGCGCGCGCTGGAGGACGCCAACGCCAAGCTGGAATTGCTGGCCACCACCGACGCGCTGACGGAGGTGTGGAACCGCCGCCACTTCATGGAGCTGGCAGCCAACGAAGTGCGCCGGGCGCAACGCTACCAGCGGCCCCTGGCCGTGCTGCTGTTCGACCTCGACCGCTTCAAGCAGGTCAACGACACCTATGGGCACGCGGCCGGCGACGAGACGCTGCGCGTGGTTGTGACGCGCGCCCGGCAGGCGCTGCGCGCCACCGATGCCATCGGCCGCTTCGGCGGCGAGGAGTTCGTGGTGCTGCTGCCGGAGACCGACCTGGAGCAGGCCAGGGTGGTGGCCGAACGGGTGCGCCAGGCGATCGACGGCGGCCCGGTGGACTTCGACGCCGAACGCTTCCCGGTGACGGCCAGCATCGGCGTGACCGCGTGGCAGGAGGGCGAGCCGTCGGTCGAACTGGCGTTGCGCCGTGCCGACAGCGCGCTGTACGAGGCCAAGCAGCGCGGCCGCAACCGCATCGCCGTGGCCTGACCTACCCCGATTGCGCTGGGGACTCGCGCACGTGGGGGCGACCGGGTAATATGATTGCTCTTGCGATCTCCCCTCCGCGTCCAGGTCACCTTCCATGTGGCAGTCCTACGTCCAGGCGCTCCTGCTGGCCCTTGCCTTGTCGGGCATGGGCTTCGGCATCGCCAAGGTGGTGGTGGTGGTCGGCGAGCGGCTCATCGAGCGGCGCCACGGCACCATCGGCCTGCGCGACATGCTGGCGCGCCGCGCCAAGCTGGAACAGGGGCTGGAGGCGCGCCGCACCGCACGCACCGCCGAGCTGAAGAAGGCGGACGACGAGGTGCGCGCCGTCATCGCCCGGCGCCAGCACATGGAACGCCAGCTGAAGGACGCCCTGCTGTCCGGCGACCACGTGGTGCGGCAGGTGGGCGAGGAGGTGAAGGGCGTGCCCTGCTTCATCGCCCAGGTGGCCAACAAGTACGTCGGAACCGGCGCCGACCAGACGCGCGAGCACGCCTTCATCGACCGGTCCTGGTCGCAGCCGCAGACCATCGAGGTGTGGACCACCAGCCTGCCCGAGGCGCGCAAGGAGATCGAGCGGCGCTACCCGCCGGCCTTCGGCTATGTGGTGATGCGCGTGCAGCAGATCGCCGGCGCCAGCGCCGCCGAACCGGCCCGCAAGGCATCGTGAGGGTGCCATGATCGCCTATCTGTTCGCCGGCCTGATCGGGCTCACCGCGCTGTGCTACGCGCTGGCGCAGGCGATCAAGCGCATCAAGGAGACCGAGCAGACGATCGCCAAGGGCGAGGCCCGCCGCCAAGCCCAAGTGGATCGCATCCGCCGCGCCGGCCGCGCCTGCCTGGCGCTGTCGCGCGAGCTGCGCGACGCCAAACGGCGCAGGAATGCGCAGGAGATCGCCTGCGAGGACCTGGAGGAGCGGCTGCGCGCGTCGAACGCCGTCGACAGGCGGCTCTACGTGCTGGATGACCGGCGCACGCAGAACGACCTGGGCTGGATCGTGCGCGTCGCCAACCCGGACTACGGCCAGCGCGTCAACGCCAACCTGGAGAAATCCGCGCTGGAGTCCTGGAAGCGCGGGCGCCGCTTCCTGGTCTGGGCCTTGGACGAGAAGAAGGCGCGCGAGAAGGTGACCGCGCGCTTCCACGACCACAAGGGCTTCGCCATCACCGGTGTGACGCGGCAGGCGGAATGAGGGCCGGCGGATGCCGTGTCCGCTTTTTTGTCCACCTCTTGTCAATAATTTCGGCTCACCATCGATGGTAACGATGGGAGAACCGACCATGGAACTGGCTCTTCTCGGCACGGTGCTGGCGCTGGTGATCGCCGGAACGGCGGCGATGCGCGGCACGGACGACCGCATCCCCGTGCGCATCCGCAGCAAGGACGGCCGGCGTCGCCGCCGGCCGTGACGCCCCTCAGCGTTCCCCTCAACGTTCGAGGTCGCGGAACGCCTTGTTGAGTTCGTAGTCCTTGGAGGACACGTAGGCCTCCAGGCCCGCCACGCGCTTTTCGAAGTCGCGGAAGCGTTGCGCCAGCCCGGCCAGCGAGCGGTCGGGCTTGGTGGCGACGGTGCGCCAGAACGTCTCCTCGTCCGGCGTCCGGTAGAGCTGCGGCGGGCGCGACGGCAGCGCCAGGGCGGCGATGATGTAGCCGACCAGCACGAACGGGAAGAAGAACATCGCCCCGATCACCGTGGCGAGCCGCACCAGGAACGGATCGACGCCGAAATAGTCGCCGATGCCGGCGCAGACGCCGGCCATGTAGCCGCGTTGCGGGTTGCGGTACAGGCGGTGCGGGTTGGGCGAGTCGTAGGGGGAGCGGCTCATGGCCTCCTCCGATCAGGTCTTATGGGATCAGGTTTTGTTGCGCCAGCCGGGCGCCTCGGCGTCGAGGATGCGCTCCAGCGCGTGGATGCGGCCTTCCAGCCGGTTTGAGGTGTCCCACAGTTCGGCCAGCAGCCGTTCGTCCTGGGCGGACAGCCCGCGCTGGGCGCGCCAGCGGCTGATGAAGTGGAAGATGATCCACAGCGGCAGGACGATGGTGACGACCAGGATCGACAGCACGAAGGTGAACACGTCCATGGCGGGGCAGTCTTCTTGTTGGTCGCGGGAGCGGTAAAGCGGCGGAGACTATTGCCCCCACCCTACCCCTCCCCCGCTCTCAGCGGGTCCAAAGGACCCGCCTGTCGCGGCAGCCGGATCGAAGATCCGGCGAGAGCAAGGCGGGGGAGGGAATATGGACTTTACTGCCCTTTGCGCGCCGCGACGCGGGCGCGCAGCGCGGCCAGATCCTCGTCCAGCTTGTGGGCGGCTTCCAGTTCGGCGATCTCCTCGTTCAGCGACTTGCGGCGGCCGATGTCGTGGATCTCGACGCGGCCCTCCAGGTCGTCCAGGTTGCGCTCGACCTGCTCGAAGCGGGCCAGCGCGTCGCTGATGCGCTCGTCGTTCAGGCGCTCGCGGACCTTGACGCGGTTGACCGCGGTCTTGGTGCGGGCGACCAGCGCCTGCTCGCGGGTCTTGGCGTCGGTCAGCTTGGCCTGGAGGCGTGCGATGTCGTCGTTGGCCTTCGACAGCGCCTCCTCGACCTGGGCCAGTTGGGCGCCCAGCGCGTCGGCCTGCTCGGCTGCCTTGTTCTTGGCGACCAGGGCCGCCTTGGCGAGGTCCTCGCGGTCGCGCAGCAGGGCGATCTCGGCCTTGCGGTCCCACTCGTCGCGCTCGCGGACCAGGTCGGCGACGCGGCGCTCGACCTCCTTCTTCTCGGCGATGATCTTGACCGTCGAGGAGCGCACCTCGACCAGCGTGTCCTCCATCTCCTGGATGATCAGGCGGATCATCTTCTCCGGATCCTCGGCGCGGTCGAGGAGGGAGTTGAGGTTCGACTGCACGATGTCAGTCAGGCGCGAAAAGATGCTCATGGTTTCTTGTCCTTAAGGGGCGGTCAGCCGAGCAGCGCGCCGGCCACGATGCCGGCGAAGAAGAACAGCCAGGACTCGGACGGCCGGCTCAGCAGGTAGGTGCGCATACGCTCGATGGTGTCCGGCGCGGCCGGTGCGTCGCGGGCGGTGCGGTGGGAACGGTAGAAATCGTCGCTCATGGGAGCCTCCTTCACGGTCCCTCCTATGGCAAGGCCCGTGCCAGATGGGCGGCAGCGCCCCAACCCATTGGAAAGGCTGGAGGCTGGCGGGAGGTGCTTGACCGGAGCGGCAACGCCGCTTAGCGTTCTCCGCCACTCCTTCGCGATTTTCGCCATTCCATCGCCGATCCCGCCATGACCATTCCCGCCCCGCCGGCCCTGCTCGGCCAGTCGCCGGTCTTCCTGGCCATGCTGGCGCACGTGTCGCGGGTGGCGCCGCTCGACCGGCCGCTGCTGGTGATCGGCGAGCGCGGCACCGGCAAGGAGCTGGTGGCGGCACGCCTGCACTTCCTGTCGCGCCGCTGGGCGGGGCCGCTGGTCAAGGTGAACTGCGCCGCATTGCCGGAGACGCTGCTGGATTCCGAGCTGTTCGGCCACGAGGCCGGCGCCTTCACCGGCGCGGTGCGCCGGCAGGTCGGCCGCGTGGAGCAGGCGGACGGCGGCACCCTGTTCCTGGACGAAATCGCCACCGCCAGCCCGGCCGTGCAGGAAAAGCTGCTGCGCGCGGTCGAGTACGGCGAGATCGAGCGCGTGGGCGGCCGGACGGCCACGGTGGACGTGCGCGTCGTCGGCGCCACCAACGCCGACCTGCCAGCGCTGGCCGAGGCCGGACGCTTCCGTGCCGACCTGCTGGACCGCCTCGCCTTCGACGTGGTGACTCTGCCGCCCCTGCGCGCCCGGCCGGACGACATCCCGCTGCTGGCCGAGCACTTCGCCATCGGCATGGCGCGCGAGCTGGGCCGGGACCTCTTCCCCGGATTCACCGCGCGCGCCCTGGACGACCTGCGCGGCCATTCCTGGCCCGGCAACGTGCGCGAGCTGCGCAACGCGGTGGAGCGCTCGGTCGCGGCGGCCGAACCGGACGCGCCGGTGGACGCCATCGTCCTCGATCCCTTCGCCTCGCCCTTCCGCCCGGCCGTTCCGGCCGCCGCACCAGAGCCTGCCCCGGCCGAGCGGCCGGTGGAGCCGCCGGCCCCCTGCGGCGACTTCCTGGAGGCGGTGCGCGGCTTCGAGGCCGGGCTGCTGAAGGCGGCGCTGGAGCGCAACCAGTTCAACCAGCGCCGCACCGCCACGGCGCTGGGCCTCACCTACCACCAGCTGCGCGGCCACCTGCGCCGACATGGCCTGATCGGCGGCTGAAGACCGGCAGGTGGGGGGACAAGCGTCGCCGTCACCATTTCGCCACGTTGCCAGGACAAATTCGTGTTCTGAGGTGCGCGTCCTTTCGCCGCGCGGGGGCGGCGCGTATATCTCGCACGTGGGCCGTGTACGGGCCCGATCGGTTAAAGAAAAGGCTGTGGCGGCATCGTGACGTCGAACCGACCGGATGAACTCTTCGCGGGTCTGCGGCCGATCCAGTCGCACGAGGAGGAGCGCAAGCCCCGCCTGCGCTTCAAGCGGCCGGCGCTGA
>NZ_DASPMG010000266.1:0-7561 GCF_035627195.1 Azospirillum sp. | reverse complement strand
TGTCCTACCTCATGCACCGCAAGGGGCAGGTGGTGTCGCGCACCGAACTGATCGAGCATGTCTACGCGCAGGACTTCGACCGCGATTCCAACACGGTGGAGGTGTTCGTCGGGCGCCTGCGCCGCAAGCTGGGCGTCGACGTCATCAAGACGGTGCGCGGGCTCGGCTACCGCGTGGACGCGCCTTGATCCGGGTCGGCACGGGCTCGCTGCGCTTCCGCCTGCTGGCGGGCGCCGCGGTCTGGATCGCGCTGGCGCTGGCGGTGGCCGGCCTCATCCTGTCCGGCCTGTTCCAGGACCATGTCCGCCGCCGCTTCGAGGCCGAGCTGACCACCCACCTGGAACAGCTGGCCGCCCTGCTGGAGGAGGATGCGGCCGGCCGCCCGGCGGTGCGCCAGCCGTTGAGCGACCCGCGCTTCCGCCGGCCGCTGTCGGGCCTGTACTGGCAGGTGGGGATCGGCGAATCGGCCCTGCGCTCCCGCTCGCTGTGGGACGGCACGCTGGCCCTGCCGGCCGACGACCTTACAAACGGCGAGATCCACCGCCACGTGGTGGCCGGGCCGGCGGGGCAGACGCTGACCGTGCTGGAACGCACCGTCCAGCTGCCGGACCGCGCCGGGCCCGACCGCATCGCCGTGGCTGCCGACCAGGGCGAACTGCGCCGGGTGACGCACGTCTTCAACATGACGCTGGTTTTGTCGCTGGGCGTGCTCGCCATGGCGCTGATCGCGGCGGCGCTGGTGCAGGTGCGGGTCGGGCTGCGGCCGCTGGCGCGGCTGCGGCGCGAGTTGGCCGACGTGCGGGCCGGGCGCCGGAAGCGCTTCGCCACCCCGATGCCGACCGAGGTGCAGCCGCTGGTGGAGGACCTGAACGCGCTGCTGGCCCACGCGGAGGAGGTGGTCGGCCGCGGCCGGCTGCAGGCCGGCAACCTCGCGCACGCGCTGAAGACCAACCTCGCCGTGCTGGCGAACGAGGCGGCCGGCCTGAACGAGGGCAACGCCCGCGCGGTCGGCGCCACCATCGCCCGGCAGATCGAGGTGATGCGCCGCCACGTGGACCACCACATGGCCCGCGCGCGGGCGGCGGCGTCGCGCGGCGTGCCGGGCATCAGCACGCCGGTGGCGGAATGCGCCGCCGCGCTGGCCCGCGTCATGCGCACGCTGCACGCCGCGGCGGAGCTGGACATCGCCGTGGACGTGGCGCCGGGGCACGTGTTCGCCGGGGAGCGCGAAGACCTGGACGAGATGCTGGGCAACCTCGTCGACAACGCCTGCAAGTGGGCGCGCCGGCGCGTGGTGATCGGGGTACAGGCGGAGGACGGCGGCACGCTGATCCTCACCGTCGACGACGACGGGCCGGGCCTGCCGGAGGGGCGGCGCGACGCGGTGCTCCAGCCCGGCGTGCGGCTGGACGAAAGCGTGCCGGGGACCGGCCTCGGCCTCGCGGTGGTGCGGGATCTGGCGCGGCTGTACGGCGGCGACGCGCGGCTGGAGGCCTCGCCGCTGGGCGGGCTGCGGGCCGTGCTGCGCCTGCCGTCGGCCCCGGCGTGAGCGGTATTCCGCGATATCCTTTCTTTGACCCCTGTCAAGGCGCGCCGCCGTCCCCATCCTATTGTTGCGTGCGCGGCGGGATGCTCCTAGGCTTTCCGGCGGACGGGTTCGGCAGAGGTGGCAAGGCGATCGCCATGGCGTGCGGCGTGCGGTGGAGTTTCAGGACGGTGGTCGTCGGCCTGCTGATGCTGGCCACGCTGCTCGTCTACGCCGTGCCGGGCCATGCCAGCCCGATGCCGCATCACGCCACCGCGAATGTGCATGAGCATGCCGCCCATGACCATGACCATGGCGCGGCCGACGCGCACGACGCGACAGCCGCCGTCCATGACCACGAACGGGCGCCGTGCACCGACGGCGGCCTGCTCGACGACGGTAGCTGCTGCAGCGTCGCCCAATGCACGTCCATGCACGGCGGGCTCCCGGCCGGCACGCCGGCCGCCTTCGTCCCGCGCCTGGACCGGGTGAACCTTCTGGCGGCCCTCGCCACGCCCGACGGCATTGTCGGCGACCCCGCTCTCCGCCCCCCGCTCTGACCGCCTGACGCCACGAGTCCGTCCGCGTTCCGCCCACGCCTTCACGTGGGGCCGGACGTCGGACGCGGCCATTCGCGCCCGACGGCCATCAGATCCCCTGGAGAGTTCCGCCATGACCATCCGACGCCTTCTCGCCGCAGCCCTGATCGCTGCGGGCGTGGCCGCGCCGGTCGCAGTCCCCGCCCAGGCGCACGAGGGGCATGCGCACGGCGACGAGCCGAAGCCGGTCGTCACCACCGCCGCGCCCACGCTGGAAACCGCCTCCGCCGACTTCGAACTCGTGGCGGTGGCGCAGGGCGGGGGCCTGCTGATCCACCTCGACCGCTTCACCACCAACGAGCCGGTGAACGGCGCCACCATTGAGGTCACCACGGGCGGCGAGTCCGCCACGGCCGCGCCGGTGCGGGGGGAGGAGGGCGTCTACCGCCTTCAGGCCGCGTGGCTGTCCAGGCCGGGGCCGCACGAGCTGACCATGTCCGTCGCCACGGCCGACACCGCCGACCTGCTCATCGGCACGCTGGAGCTTCCGGCGGCGGAAAGCGCACCGGCGGCCGGCGGGACCGGTGGTGCTTCGGCCCTTCTCGGCCGCCTGCGGCCGGACGCGGCGCTGCTGCCGGGTGCGGCGCTGGCCTTCCTGCTGGGCGTGCTGACCACGCTGGCGCTGACGCGGCGCGGCCGGGCGCGCGCGGTGGCCGGGGCGGCGCTGGTCGGCGTGGGCCTGCTGCTGGCCGGCGGCGCCGCCCTCGCGCACGAGGGCGAGGACCACAGCCATGCAGAGGAGGGCAAGGCCCCGGCGGCGCCGATGGCTGAAGGTCTCACCGGCGCGCCGGAAAGCCCGCGCCGCCTGCCCGACGGCAGCCTGTACGTGCCCAAGCCCTCGCAGCGCCTGCTGGCCGTCCGCACCACCATCGCCACGCCGCGGGAGGCGGCGCAGACCGTGCAGCTGATCGGCCAGATCGTCGCCGACCCGAACGGCGGCGGCCACGTCCAGGCGACGCAGAGTGGCCGGATCGAGCCCGGCGACCAGGGCCTGCCCTACGTCGGGCAGCGGGTCGAGGCCGGGCAGGTGCTGGCTTACATCGCCCCGGCGGTCACCGTCGTCGACCGCAGCGGCATCCAGCAGCAGATCGCCGCCGTCGAACAGGACCTCGTCATCGCCGAATCCCGCCTGCAGCGCCTGCGCCGGCTGGAGCACAACGTCCCCCAGCGCGACGTGGAGGAGGCGGAGGCGACGCTGAACGGCCTGCGCAAACGCCGCGCCGCCCTGTCGCCGACGCTGACGACGCGGGAGGCGCTGCGCGCACCCATCGCCGGGGTGGTGACGGCCAACAACGTGAAGGCCGGGCAGGTCGTGGACGGGCGCGACCAGGTGCTGTTCGAGATACTGGACCCCACGAAGCTGATGGTGGAGGCCGTCGCCTTCGATCCGCGCGTGGCCAACACCGTGCACCTCGCCACCGCCACCACCGCCGACGGCACGGTCCTGAACCTGGAGCACTTGGGCCACAGCCTGGCGCTGCGCCAGCAGGCGATCCCGCTGCTGTTCCGCGTCGATGCCCCGCCGGAGGGCTTGAGCGTCGGCCAGCCGGTGCGCATCGTCGCCCCCATCCAGGGCAAGGCGCGGGGCATCGTGCTGCCGCGCCGCAGCGTGGTGCGCAACGCGGGCGGCCAGCCCATCGTCTGGCAGCACGACAGCCCGCAGCGCTTCGTCGCCCGCCCGGTGCGCACCCAGCCGGTGGACGCCGAGACGGTGCTGGTCCTGGCCGGCGTCGAGCCGGAGGCGCGCATCGTCACCGACGGCGCCGGCCTGCTGAACCAGATCCGGTGAGGCGGCGATGTTCAACGTCCTCGTCAACCTCAGCCTGCGCAACCGGCTGTTCGTGCTGGCCGCGGCGGCGCTGCTGGTCGCCTACGGCTCCTTCGTGCTGCGCGGCCTGCCCATCGACGTCTTCCCCGACCTGAACAAGCCCACGGTCACCCTGATGACGGAGGCCGAGGGGCTGGCGCCGGAGGAGGTGGAGCAGCTGGTGACCTTCCCGCTGGAGACCTCGATGAACGGCATGCCGGGGATCACCCGCGTGCGCTCCGTCTCCGGCGTCGGGCTCTCCATCGTCTTCGTCGAGTTCGACTGGGGCACCGACATCTACCGCAACCGCCAGCAGGTGGCCGAGCGGCTGTCCATCGTCCAGGGCCAGCTGCCGCCCGACGTCCGCCCGCAGATGGGCCCGATCTCGTCGATCATGGGCGAGATCATGCTCATTGCCATGTCCAGCAAGGATGGGTCCGGCGACGGCGCCAACGCCATGGAGGTGCGGGAGATCGCCGACTGGGTGGTGCGGCCGCGCCTGCTCGCCATTCCCGGCGTCAGCCAGGTGATCCCCATCGGCGGCGAGATCCGCCAGTACCGCGTCACGCCCAACCCGGCCCGCCTGCACGACCTGGAGATCACCACGGACGAGCTGGCGAAGGCCCTCCGGCAGTTCTCCGCCAACACCGGCGGCGGCTTCATCGACCAGCACGCGCAGGAGTACCTGATCCGCAACATCGGCCGCACCACGCGGCTGGAGGACCTGCGCACCCTCGTCGTCGCCTACAAGACCGGGCAGCCGATCCTGCTGCACCAGATCGCCGATGTGGACTTCGCCGCCCGCGTGAAGCGCGGCGATGCCGGGGTGAACGGCAAGCCCGCCGTCATCCTGTCCGTCCAGAAGCAGCCGGGCGCCGACACCACCGCGCTGACCGCCGAGGTGGAGAAGGCGCTGGGCGAGCTGGCGCGCTTCATGCCCAGGGGCGTGCACGCCGACGAGATCCTGTTCAAACAGGCCAACTTCATCCAGGCCTCCATCGGCAACGTCGAGACGGTGCTGCTGGAGGCGGTGGCCGTGGTGGCGGTGATCCTCTTCCTGTTCCTGCTGAACGTCCGCACGACGCTGATCTCGCTGACCGCCATCCCGATCTCGATCCTGATCACGGTGCTGGTGTTCAAGGCGTTCGGCCTGTCGATCAACACCATGACGCTGGGCGGCCTCGCCATCGCCATCGGCGAGCTGGTGGACGACGCCGTGGTCGACGTGGAGAACATCTTCCGCCGCCTGGGCGAGAACCGCCGCGCCGGCAGCCCGCGCTCCGTGCTGGAGGTGGTGGCGAGCGCCTCGCAGGAGGTGCGGTCCGGCATCGTCTATGCCACCGTCATCATCATCCTGGTGTTCGTGCCGCTGTTCGCGCTGACCGGCATCGAGGGGCGGCTGTTCGCGCCGCTGGGCGTGGCCTACATCGTCTCCATCCTGGCCAGCCTCCTCACCGCCATCACCGTCACGCCGGTGCTGTCCTACTATCTACTGCCGAAGCTGAAGCGGCTGGAGGAGCACGACAGCGGGTTGGTGCGGCGGCTGAAGGCCGGGAACGCCCGCCTGCTGGCCTGGGCCTTCGGCCACCCGCGCACGCTGTTCGCCGGCATCGGCGCGGCGGTGCTGATCGCCGCGGCGACGGTGCCCAGCCTGCCGCGCGCCTTCCTGCCGCCCTTCAACGAGGGGACGCTGACCATCTCCATGGTGCTGAACCCCGGCATCTCGCTGGCCGAATCCAACCGCGTCGGGCTGGCCGCCGAACGCCTGATCATGCAGGTGCCGGAGGTGAAGTCGGTCGGCCGCCGCACCGGCCGTGCCGAACTGGACGAGCATGCGGAGGGCGTGCATTCCAGCGAGATCGACGTGGATCTGGCGCCGTCCGAGCGCAGCCGGGCGGAGGTGCTGGCCGACGTGCGCGGGCGCCTCGCGGCGCTGCCGGTGTCGGTGAACATCGGCCAGCCGATCTCGCACCGGCTCGACCACATGCTGTCGGGCGTGCGCGCCCAGGTCGCGCTGAAGATCTACGGCGAGGAGCTGGACACGCTGCGCAGCCTCGCCGGGCAGTTCCAGCAGAAGCTGTCGGGCATCCCCGGCCTCGTCGACCTCCAGGTCGAGAAGCAGGTGCGCATCCCGCAGGTGCAGGTGGTGGTGGACTACGAGCGCGCGGCGCTCTACGGCGTCACCCCCGCCATCGCGACCGAGGCGCTGGAGGGCCTGTCGAACGGCCGCGTGGTGTCGGAGATCGTCGACGGCACACGCCGGTTCGATGTGGTGCTGCGCCTGTCGGACGCCGACCGCACCACCGGTGGCCTCGCCAACCTGCTGGTCGAGACGCCGGCGGGGCGCGTGCCGCTCAGCCTGTTCGCCAGCGTCGAGGAGACGGACGGGCCCAACCAGATCCTGCGGGAGAACGGCAAGCGCCGCATCGTCATCCTGGCCAACACCGACGGGCGGACGGACATGGCGCGGATCGTCGCCGGCATCCGCGACGCGGTGGCCCGCACGCCGCTGCCGCCCGGCACCTTCACCAGCCTGGAGGGCACCTTCCAGGCGCAGGAGGAGGCGTCGAAGACCATCGCCGTTTTGTCGCTGGTGTCGCTGGCGCTGATCTTCCTGGTGCTGTACAGCCGCTACCGCTCGGCCGTGCTGGCGCTGATCATCATGGGCAACGTGCCGCTGGCGCTGATCGGCAGCGTCGCGGCGCTGTGGATCGCGGGACAGCCGCTGTCGGTGGCCTCCATGATCGGCTTCATCACGCTGACCGGCATCTCGACGCGCAACGGCATCCTGAAGATCAGCCACTGCATCAACCTGGTCCTGCACGAGGGCGAGCGCTTCGGGCAGGCCATGGTGACTCGCGGCAGCCAGGAGCGGCTGACGCCGGTGCTGATGACCGCGCTGTCGGCCGGCGTCGCCCTGGTGCCGCTGATGATCGGCGCCGACGCGCCGGGCAAGGAGATCCTGCACCCGGTCGCCGTCACCATCTTCGGCGGGCTGATCAGCGCCACGCTGCTCGACACCGTGCTGACGCCCGTCCTCTTCCTCAAGCTCGGCGAAGCGCCGCTGAACCGTCTGGTCGAAGCCCAGGCCGGTTCGCTGCGTCCGGCCGAGGCGTACTGATCCCCTTGAACCAGGAGAATCCCACCGTGAAGTTCTCGACCCTCCTCCTCGCCGCCGCCCTGCTTGCCGTGCCGGCCGCCGCCGTCGCGGACGGCCCGAAGATCGGCCCGAACGGCGGGGCGCGCACCGACGCCGGACCGTATCACGCCGAACTGGTGTTGAAGGGCAACGACGTCGTGCTCTACGTCACCGACGCCGCCGACAAGCCGGTGGACGTGACCGGCGCCAAGGCCGAGGCGACCATCCTGGCCAACCGCCAGACCCAGAAGGTGGCGCTGGAGCCGGCGGGCGCCAACGCGCTGAAGGGGCAGGCCAACTTGGGCGGCGCGCACGACAGCGTTAAGGTGGTGACCGCGCTGACCATGCCCGGCCAGAAGCCGGTGCAGGCGCGGTTCGAGATGGGCCACGGCGGCCACTGATATCCAAGGATATGGGAGTTTCCCCATGAAGACCCTGTCAAGAAGATCCGTCGTCGCGGGGGGCCTCGGCGCCCTGCTGGTTGCCGGGGC
>NZ_DASPMG010000265.1:0-12503 GCF_035627195.1 Azospirillum sp. | reverse complement strand
CACCCACGAGCCGGCGCAGCTGGCCATGTGGGAGCTGGCCAAGCGCGGCGGGCTGACGGTGCGCGCGGCGCGCGAGAAGCGGCGGGCGGTGGCGGCGGAGGGGCCGGTCACCCTGCCCCGCGCCATCGCCGCGGCGCGCCGGGTGGTCGGCGTCTTCGCCCGGCTGGAGCCCACGGAGGAGCCGCTGGCGATGGCCGACCGCGACGCGCTCCTGGACCTGCGCCGCCGCATCGACGCGCTGCTGGGTGAAGGTTCACCCCAATCCCGGCCTCAGTCCTGACATCAATCCGGGCCGGCTTTGCGAACTCGCAAAAATCAGCCCAGTTCGCCCAGTTCGCGCAGCATGGCCGTGACCTCGTCGTGAAGCTGCTTCAGCTTGGCCCGCTGCCCGGCGTCGAGGGCGGTGGCGTTGCCGCGCAGCGTGCTCACGTCCCGGGTCATGGCGTCCACCCGCTTCATGGCTCGCGCCACGAGGTCGGCCGGCGGACCGGCTTGCGATGCTCCGGCTTCCGATGCTCCGGCTTTCGGCGCGGCCCGCTTCATCGCGCGCAACGCCAGCGAGCTGTCGCCGTTCTTGACCGCCTCCCACATGGCGCGCTGCAGGTCGGCGTCCTTGACGGAGACCAGCTCGTCCAGCTTCGCCTGGGACAGCTTGCCGCGGTGCTCCGCGAACTCGGCCAGGATGGAGCCCGGCAGGTCCTGGATCGCCAGCATGCGGCTGAGGTAGCTGATGCTCTTGCCGGTGGCCCTGGCGAGGTCCTCCAGCCGGGCGTGCCGCTTGCGCAGCTTCGCCAGCGCCGCCGACAGCTCGATCGGCGTCAGGTCGACGCGCTGGATGTTCTCCAGCAGCGCCAGCACCTCCGGGTCCCTGGCCGAGGTCACGAAGGTGGGGATCGTCGGCCGCCCCAGCAGCTTGAAGGCGCGCAGGCGGCGTTCGCCGGCGATCAGGGTGTAGCGGCCGGCGAGGGGAGGGCGCACGCAGATCGGCTGCGCCAAGTCGTGTTCGCGGATCGATTCCGCCAGTTCCGCGATCTCCTCGTCGGAGAAGGCGGTGCGCGGCTGGTCCGGGTTGCGGTCGATCAGGTCGACGGGGATCTGCTCCAGCCGGCCGAACAGGGCGCCGGCGGTGTCCGCCAGCTCGTCGTCGCCGGGCAGCTTGATGTTCTTGAGGTTCAGGCCCTTAGCCATGGCGCGCCTCCTGCGCGGCGTTCGACAGGGAAACCAGCGTGTCGGCCAGCTGGCGGTAGCCTTCCGATCCCGGCGCGTCGGGGAACAGCTCCAGCGCCGGGCGCTGGACGGCCATGCCCTTGGGGTACTCGGCGGCGTCCTTGATCGGCGCGAACAGCTTGATGCCGGCGGAGACGGCGGTGCCTTCCAGCCGCTTCAGCATTTCCTGGTCCAGCGTCCGGCGCGCGTTGTAGAGCGTCGGCAGGATGCCCAGCACCGTCAGGTTCGGGTTGGCCGTGCGCCGCACGTCCTTGATCGAGCGGAACAGCATGCTTATGCCGACGACCGACAGGATCTCCGTCTGGCTGGGAATGACCACGTAGTTGGTGGCGTTGAGGCCGGCGACGGTCATGACGCCCAGGTTGGGCGGCAGGTCGAGCAGCATCAGGTCATAGCGGTCGGCCACCTCCGCCAGCTTCGCCTTCAGCAGCATGCTGGCGTTCGGCCGGCCGGCGATCACCGGTTCCTCGAACGGCATCTCGATGCCGCAGGGCAGCACGTCGAGAAGGCCGTCGCAGGCCGGCAGGATGACGTCGGCCGTGGGCACGTCGTCCAGGATCACCCGCGCCACCGTCTTGCGCTGCTCGTTGCACTGGATGGGGTCGATGCCGAAGTGGCGGGTGGCGGACGCCTGCGGGTCGCAGTCGACCACCAGCACGCGCTTGCCGGCCTTGGCGGCGAGGTAGGCGGTGTTGACGCAGCTCTGCGTCTTGCCCACGCCGCCCTTCTGGTTGGCGAAGGCGACGACGATGGCCGGCGCGTGCTCCAGGCGCGCCGGGGCGCCGGCCGGGGCGCCGATGTCCGCCATGCCGGCCCGCAGCACCTCGGCGACGATCTGCGGCACGCGCTCGCCGCCGGATTCCCAACGCGACAGGCGGCTGCGGTCGTACTTGCGCCCCAGCCGCTCGTTCAGGAACGTCACGAACGCCACGGGCTCCATGCCGCGCGTTTCGCGCACCCGCCGCAGTTCCTCGCCCGTCATCACATCCGCCATGACACTCCCCCTTTCGATGGGGGTATGCATCGCAACGCGTGACGGAAGTGTCAAGCCATTTGACGGTTTTGCCGGACGGAACTCGGGCGCCCGGCGTTGCGACAACCGCCGACAACCACCCCGGTCCGGCTTCGGTTTCTCCACAAGTGATACTTGCAAGCGCATGTGTGCGTGGGCAGCGTCTCGGGTTGTGGGGGAGGGGAGGGTGCGCATGGAACGGAGACGCCGGGATGCCCTGATCGAGCGCGCGTACGACGCCGCCCTCGACGCCGGGCAGTGGGTGCCCTTCGTCGCCGACCTCGCCGGCGAGCTGCGCAGCGTCGGGTCGCTCTACGTGCACGACCCGCGTCTGCCGCGCCTGGGCTTCGTCGCCGAACACGGCATCGCCGAGGCGACGGTGGCCGCCTACCGCGCCCGCTACTGCGCGTGCAACGTGGTGCTGCCGCGGCTGCTGGCGCTGCCGGAGATGGCGGTCGCCACGCGGTCCGACGTCATGGCCGACGCCGAGTTGGAGGGCACCGAGTACTACGCCGACTGGGCCCGCCCGAACGGGCTCCACCACTCGCTCAGCAGCGTGCTGCTGCACCGGCCGGACGCGGAGATCATGCTGTCGTTCTTCCGGCCGCACGGCGATCCCGAATACGGCGGGGCGGACCGCCGGCTGCTGGCCGGGCTGGCGTCCCACGTGCGGCGGGCGGCACGGCTGTCGCTGACGCTGGCCGAGGCGCACGCGGCGCCGTCGCCGGGGCTGGAGGGGCTCGACCACCTCGGGCTGGCGGCGTTCGTCGTCGACCGCCACGGCCGGGTGCACGGGATGAACGGCGAGGCCGCGCGCCTCGCGTCGCCATCGGCGGGGACGGCGGCGGGGACGGCGGCGTGGACGGCGGCGGGCGGCGGCGGGGCGGCCGTGCGCGTGGTGCTGGACCGGCTGACGGTGGCGGAGCCGCGCGCGGCGGAGCGGCTGGCCCGCGCCATCCCGCTGGCCGCCGACGGCGGCCGTGGGGATTCGGTGATCGTCCGCCGTGCCGGCCGGCCGCCGCTGTCCATGCTGGTGGTGCCGCTGGCGCGCGGCCGCGGCGGGATGGCGGGCGTCATGCGGGCCGTGCTGGTCCTGGTGCACGATCCCGAGCGCCGCGGCCTGCCCCCGGCCGAGCATCTGGCGCGCGTCCACGGCCTGACCCCGGCCGAGGGCCGGCTGCTCGCCGCGCTGGCCGGCGGCGCCCGGCTCTCCGACTACGCCGACGAGGCCGGGCTGTCCATCCACACGGTCAAGACGCAGCTCGCCGCCCTGTTCCGCAAGACCGACACTGCCCGTCAGGCCGACCTCGTGCGCCTCGTGCTGAGCGACCCGCTGGCCGCTGCCCTGACCCGCGACGAGCCGGCCGCTGCGCCCGTCACTCGAACGAGTGATGCGCCCTCCGCCGGAGCCGGTAGGGTTCGGCCCTAAGCCGTAACCTATTGTTATCTGGAGAAATAATGGCCACGATCAACGGAACCACCGGCGACGACCGGCTGGAGGGCACCGCCGGGGACGACCTGCTGGACGCGCTGGCGGGCAACGACACCCTGTACGGCGGCGAGGGCGCCGACACGATGCAGGGCGGCGAGGGCCACGACGACTACTGGGTCGACAACGCGGGCGACCGGGTGTTCGAGGACGCCATCCCCGGCATCGACGAGGTGTTTACCACGCTGAACGGCTACACGCTCGGCAACTTCCTGGAAAACCTGGTGTTCGTCGGCTCCGGCAACTTCCAGGGCGTGGGCAACGCGCTGCCGAACCTGCTGGTCGGCGGCACCGGCGACGACACGCTGGACGGCGGCGGCTGGGAGGACATCCTGATCGGCGGCGCCGGGCACGACGACTACTACGTCGACCACGTGGGCGACCGCATCTTCGAGGAGGCGCTGCCCACCATCGACGAGGTGTTCACGACGTTGACCAGCTACACGCTGGGCAACTTCCTGGAGAACCTGATCTACATCGGCACCGGCGACTTCCAGGGCACGGGCAACGCCATCTCCAACCTGCTGGCGGGCGGGGCCGGCAACGACACGCTGGACGGCGGCGCCTTCGACGACATCCTGTGGGGCAAGGGCGGCGACGACGTGCTGATCGTCGACAACCCCTGGGACCGCGTGTGGGAGGACGCGGGCGGCGGCACCGACGAGGTGCGCACGACGCTGGCCGCCTACACGCTGGGCACGCACGTGGAAAACCTGACGGCGCTGGGCGGCGGCGGGCTGGCCGGCACCGGCAACGAGTCCGCCAACCGGCTGGCCGGCGCGGCCGGCGACGACGGCCTGTCGGGCCTGGGTGGCGACGACACCCTGGCCGGCGGTGCGGGCGACAACGTGCTGACCGGCGGGGCCGGCAACGACGTGTTCGTGTTCCAGGCCGGCGAGGGCCGCCAGACCGTCACCGACTTCGAGGCGGGCGACCGGCTGGAGGTGCACGGCCTGGGCTCCGCCGCCGACGTGCTGGCGCTGTTCGTCCAGGACGGCGCCGACGCGGTGCTGGCCGACGGCGGTTCGGCGCTGGTGCTGGTCGGCGTGGATCTGCGCGACCTGACCACGGACGCCATCATCACGGTGTGATACGGACGGCGTTGGGTTGAGCCGGAGGCGAAAACCCAACGCCATACCGCTGAAGCACAGGCCCTGAAGCACAGGGACGGCGTTTTGACGCCGGATTGACGCTCCGCCCGACGGCCGGATGACGGCGGCCGGCGATCCTCCTTCCTCGAGAGACCCACCCCCGACCGGGGACACTTGAGGAGGAAACCATGGACGGCCACGTCACCACCGCCCCCGCCATTCAGCCGCACAACGAACGCGCCGCCGCCGTGTGGAGTTCGGGCGGCCGCGATTACGAGGAGATCATCCGCGGCGTCTACGACGGAATCGACGCCACCGTGGCCGCCCTGGCGCCGCGGCCGGGCGAGCGGATCCTCGATGTCGCGACCGGCACCGGCATCACGGCGCGCGCCTGCGCCCGGCGCGGTGCCTATGTGACCGGCATCGACATCGCCGCCGGCCTGCTGGAGGCCGCGCGCACCCTGTCCGGCGGCCTGGACGTCGACTACCGCGTCGGCGACGCCGAGGCGCTGCCGGTGGCCGACGGCAGCTTCGACGCCGTCGTCTCCACCTTCGGCGTCATGTTCGTCAACAAGCCGGAGGCGGCGGCGGCCGAACTCGCCCGCGTGTGCCGGCCCGGCGGCCGGCTGGCGCTCGCCACCTGGACGCCGGACGGCGCCATCGCCGAGATGTTCAAGGTGATGCGCCCCTACATGGCGGCCCCGCCGCCGGTGTCGCCCTTCGAGTGGGGCCGGCGCGAGCGGCTGGAGGAACTGCTGGGCGACGCCTTCGACCTGACGGTCACCGTTGAGACCAGCCATTACGTGGAAACCGGCGGGGAGGCGGCCTGGAACACCTTCGTCAACGGCTATGGCCCCACGCGCGCCCTGGCCGCCAGCCTGGACGAGGAACGGCGCGCCGCGCTGAAGCGCGACTTCGTCGCCTTCCATGAGCGCTTCCGCGAGGGCCAGGGCATCCACGTGCCGCGCACCTTCGTGCTGACCGTCGGCACACGCCGGCCATGACGGATGCGCCGCAGGTTGGGTCGAGGTGCCGGCCGAAAACCCAACCTGCGGGCACCGCCTCCACCGCTTTCGACAGGAGTTCACACACAGCCGGATTCGGAACTTTGCCACGCTTCATATACGGCATAATATACGGCCGTGAGGCTTTTGAGGCGTGGCAATGTCGGACATTGACAAAATCGACCGCCGGATTCTGTCCATCCTCCAGGTGGATGGCCGCATCGCGGCCGTGGAGCTGGCCGAGCGCATCGGCCTGTCGCCCACCACCACGGGGGAGCGGCTGAAGCGGTTGCAGAAGGACGGCTACATCGAGGGGTTCGGCGCCCGGCTGGCGCCGCAGCGGCTGGGCTTCGGGCTCCTCGTGTTCGTCGAGGTGCTGCTCGACAAGACGACGCACGACGTGTTCGACCGCTTCACCGCCGCGGTGCGGCGGGCGCCCGAGGTGCTGGAGTGCCACATGGTGGCCGGCGGGTTCGACTATCTGGTGAAGACGCGTGTGGCCGACATGGCGTCCTACCGCCGCTTTCTGGGCGACGTGCTCCTCCCCCTGCCGGGCGTGCGCGAGACGCGCACCTACGCCGTCATGGAGGAGGTCAAGAGCGACGCACCCTTGCCGCTGTGACGGGTGCCGCTGTGACGGGTGAGCGCGGCGGGGAAAGCGCCGACGCCCGCGAACGTCGGGCCACCTCGCCGAATGCGCCGACCGGCGAGCCGCGCTATGGTGTTCTTTGCCTGTAGGCGAACGAATTGCCGGGCGGGGTTGGGAGGCGGCGATGGACATCCGGCAGCTTCGGTACTTCGTGGCGATCGCGGAGGAGCGCGCCATCTCCCGCGCGGCCGAGCGGGTGGGGGTGGCGCAGCCCTCGCTGTCCCAGCACGTCATGCGCCTGGAGGAGGAACTGGAGACGCAGCTTCTGGTCCGCGACGCGCGCGGCGTCGTGCTGACGGAAACGGGGGCGCTGCTGCTCTCCCACGCGCGGCAGATCCTGAAGTACGTCGATCTGGCGCGCGAGGACATCCGCCACCACGGCACGGCCGCGCGCGGGCAGGTGAGCGTGGCGCTGCCCGGATCGATCAGCCAGCCGCTGAGCGTGCCGCTGGTGCAGGCGGCGGAGGAGCGGCTGCCCGCCGTGTCCCTGCGCATCATCGAGGGCATGTCCGGCCACATCGAGCGCTGGATCGAGGACGGGCAGGTCGACATCGGCGTCATCTTCAACGCCGGGCACGTCCGCCACCTGTCGGTGCGCAAGCTGCTGACGGAGGACCTGTTCCTCGTGCTCTCGCCGAAGGCGGCGACCGGGCCGGTGGGGCCGAACGGCATCCTGCGCGATCCCGTGCCGCTCAGCGCCGTCGCCGGCATGCGCCTGATCCTGCCCAGCGTGACGCACGGCCTGCGCGACCTGATCGACCGCAACGCCCGCGCGGCCGGGCTGAACCTGCGCGTGCAGACGGAGATCGACGCGCTGCCACAGATCAAGAAGCTGGTGGAGCTGGGCAGCGGCGTCTCCATCCTGTCGCTGGCCGCCGTGCACGACGAGGTGCGCGAGGGCCGGCTGATGGCGGCGCGGCTGGTCGAGCCGACGATCCAGCGCAGCGTCCATCTGGTGCGCAACCCCGGCCAGCTGGTGACGCGGGCGTCCCTGGAGGTGGAGGCGCTGCTGCTGGACGTCATGCGCACCCTGGTGCGGCGCGGCCTGTGGCAGGCGTCCCTGGAAGACGTGGGCGGGTAGGGGAGTTACGCCTGCCCCTGCCAAAGCATTACCCCATCCGGCTATAGATTTTTCCTCTAAGCTCCAGAGTAAAATCATATTTCCGTCTAGCACAGTCCTGTGTGCCTACTAATTCAAAGGCAGGCGCCGCAAAGGCGCCCAAAAACCGGACGGCGCCCCTGCGGGCTGAACGCCGATCCGCTGTTGAAAAGGGAGGGCACATAGAATGCGGAACCTCTTCGCCGCAACGGCGGCGCTCGCGCTTCTGGCAACTCCGGCTCTGGCGCAGCAGAAGCCGAAGGAAATCGTCCTCGGCATCACCACCTACCTGTCCGGCCCGGCGTCCGTCTTCGGCGTGCCCGGTCGCGATGCCGCCGATCTGCTGATCGAGGAGATCAACGCCAAGGGCGGCATCCAGGGCGTTCCCGTCCGCGCCGTCTACATCGACGAAGGGGCGGGCACGGAAAACTTGCTGGCCGAGTACCGCCGCGTGTCGCAGAGCGAGAACGCCGCCTTCACGCTGGCGGCCATCTCCAGCGGCAACTGCAACGCGCTGGTCCCCGTGGCCGAGGATCTGAAGCAGCCCAACATCATGTGGGACTGCGGCACCCAGCAGATCTTCGAGGAGAAGCGCTACAAGTATTCCTTCCGCACGCAGGCCAACGCCACGCCGGAAATGCTGGCCGCACTGCTGTACCTCGTGCAGGCCAAGCCCGACTTCAAGACGATCGCCGTGGTCAACCAGGACTACGCCTGGGGCCGCGATTCCTGGAACATCTTCTCCACCGCGCTGAAGGCGCTGAAGCCCGACGTGCGCGTGGTGGCCGAGATGTTCCCGAAGTTCGGCGCGCCCGACTATTCCACCGAAATCACGCGCCTGTCGGCGCTGCGCCCGGACGTGATCCTGTCCACCTCCTGGGGCGGCGACCTCGATACCTTCGTGCGCCAGGCCGCCGCGCGCGGCCTCTTGAAGCAGAGCACCTTCGTGCTGCCGCTGGCCGAAAGCTCCCTGCAACGCCTGGGCGACACGCTGCCGGAGGGCGTCATCGTGGGGGCGCGCGGCGACCACTGGTTCCTGCACCCGGCGGCCGAGGATCCGGCGCGCCACAAGGCCTTCGTCGAGAAGTACAAGGCGAAGACCGGCAGCTACCCCATCTACCCCGTCTACCACATGGCGCAGGCCATGGCGGCGATGCAGGCCGGCTTCGAGAAGGCGGTGAAGGCGGCGGGCGGAAACTGGCCCACCAAGGACCAGCTGGCGGAGGCCATGAAGGGCCTGGAGTTCCGCGGCCTGACGCGCACGGTGAGGCTGCGCGAGGACAACCAGGGCCTGGAGGACCAGCTGATCGGCACCACGGTGCGGGTGAAGGAGTATCCCTTCGCCGTGCTGGACAACATGAAGCTGTACCCGGCCGACCTCGTCACCACCCCGGTCGGGCAGAAGTCGGAGGAGTGGGTCAAGACCCTCGACAAGGGCATGCCGACGAGCCCGAAGATTCAGACCTTCGCGTTCAAGCCGTAAGCGGCGGCGGGTTTTCCCGATGACGGAACTGCTGCTGCTGGCCGTCCTGGATGGCTTGGCCTACGCCGCGCTGGTGTTCATGGTGGCGGTCGGGCTGACGCTGATCTTCGGCGTGCTGCGCGTCCTCAACGTCGCCCACGGCTCCTTCTACGCGATCGGGGCCTACACGGCGACCAGCCTGGTGATCGGCCTGGGGGCGGCGGGGTGGAGCCCCTACCTCGCCTATCCCGCGCTGATCATCAGCGCCGTGCTGGTCGGCGCCCTGCTGGGCGGGCTGATCGAAACCGTCCTCCTGCGCCGCGTCTATGTGAAGGAGGAGGTGCTGACCCTGCTCGTCACCTTCGCGGTCTTCATGATCCTGGAGGACGTGCAGCGGCTGGTGTGGGGGGTGAGCCCGATGTTCGCCGACGCGCCGCTCAGCCTGTTGGGCACGCTGGCGGTGGGGCAGGTCTACTACACCGCCTACCAGTTGCTCCTGCTGCCGGCGGCGGCGGTGGTGGTTCTGGTGGCGCTGCGGTGGTTCCTGCGCTCCACGCTGCAGGGCCGGCTGATCGTCGCCGTGGCGCACGACCGGGAGGCGGCGATGGCCATGGGCATTAACGCCAAGCGCGTCTACATGACCACCTTCATGATCGGCGCCACGCTGGCGGCGCTGGGGGGCGCGCTGGCGTCGCCCACCACGTCGCTTACCCCCGGCATCGGCACCGACATGATCGTGCTGAGCTTCGCCGTCGTCGCCACGGCGGGGCTGGGGCAGGTGGAGGGGGCGGCGGTCACCGCCGTGCTGCTCGGCCTCGGCCGGTCCTTTGCCGTCTACCTCTATCCCGAGATGCAGGTGCTGATGCCCTACCTGATCATGGTGGTGGTGCTGCTGTTCCGGCCGCAGGGCCTGTTCGGCGTCGCCGAAATGCGGAAGGTGTAGGGGCATGGCGGCGCGCGTCCTCATCCCCGCCGTGTTGCTGGCAGTCCTGGCCGCCGTGCCCTTCACGGCGCCGGCCAGCGTGCTGCTGTTCACGCTGGCGCTGGCCAAGGGGCTGGCGGTGCTGGGCATCGTCGTGCTGCTGCGGGCCGGGCAGGTGTCCTTCGGGCACGCGCTGTACTTCGGGGCCAGCGCCTACGCCGTGGCCTTCGCCGCGCGCGCCATGCAGGGCGGCTCGGTCAGCCTGCTCCTGCTGGCCGGGGTGGCGGCGGCGGTGGTGACGGGGATCGTCGTCGGCCTCTTCGTCGTGCGCTACCGCTACATCTTCTTCGGCATGCTGAACCTGGCCTTTTCCATGGTGCTCTACTCGGTCCTGGAGAAGTTCTTCTTCATCACCGGCGGCAGCGACGGGTTGCGCGTGCCGCGCCCGACCCTGTTCGGCATGGCGGTGGAGCGGTTCGAGTACGAAACGACGCTGTTCTATCTGACGCTGGCCCTGGTCGTGCTGTGCGCGTGGCTGGTCTACCGCTACTTCCAGTCGCCGCTGGGGGAGGCCTTGCGGGCGCTGAAGTCCAACGAGACGCGGCTGGAATACATCGGGCTGTCGGCGCGCGGCGTGCTGCTGGTGGCCTACGTCATCTCGGCCGCCCTGGCGGGCCTGGGCGGCACGCTGCTGGCGCTGGTGCAGGGGCACGTGACGCCGGAGCTGAGCTACTGGGTGCGGTCGGGCGAGTTCGTGTTCATCGCCATCCTGGGCGGGGCGGGCAGCGTCGTCGGCCCCTTCGTCGGCGCCATCGTGTACGAACTGGTGCGCGCCTACGCCTCCGCCTTCGCGGCCGACGTCTGGCAGATGATCCTGGGCGGCTTCCTGCTGGTCATCATCCTGTTCGCCTCGCGCGGCCTTGTCGGGATGTACCAGGACGTGGAGGAGCGGCTGTTCAGCCGCCGCGTGGTGACGGGCGGGCGGAGGAGGCCGGTATGACGCAGCCGCTGCTGTCCGTGCGCGACCTGCACATCCATTTCGGCGGCATCCGCGCCGCCGACGGCATCGACCTGGACGTCTTCGATGGGGAGACGCTGGCGATCATCGGCCCGAACGGCGCCGGCAAGACCACATTCATCAACCTGTGCACCGGCTATTTGAAGCCCAAGGGCGGGCGCGTGCTGTTCGACGGGCGGCCCATCGTGGGCATGGCGCCGCGCCGCATCACGCGCAGCGGCATCGCCCGGTCCTTCCAGATCCCGCAGCTGTTCATGGAGCACACGGCGCTGGAAAACCTGATGCTGGCCGCGGCCTCGCGCGAGAAGACGCGCTGGCCCTGGCTGCGCCTGGGCGCGCTGCCGCAGCGCGACGAGATGCTGGACCTGCTGGATCTCTTCGGACTGGTCTCCGTCGCCGACAAGCCGATCCGCGAGTTGCCGGAGGGGGTGCGCAAGCTGATCGACATTGCCGTGGCGCTGGCCCTGAAACCGCGCCTGCTGCTGATGGACGAGCCGACCAGCGGCGTCAGCTCGGCCGAGAAGGTCGGCGTCATGGACACGCTGGCCCGGGCACTGGCCGCACGCCGGGTGACCTCCGTCTTCGTCGAGCACGACATGGAGATCGTCGAGCGCTACGCCGGCCGCATCGCCGTGTGGAGTGCCGGGAAGATCATGGCGCTGGGCCCGCCGAAGGAGGTCTTCGCCAATCCGGACGTCCTGCGCAACGTGACGGGGGTGTGACGCGATGATCGCCCTTCATGCCGTCGACGCGTTCATCGAGGGAGTGCAGGTCCTGCGCCGCACCGACCTCGCCCTGCCGCCGCGCAGCACGGTGGCGCTGATCGGCCGCAACGGGGCCGGCAAGACGACGCTCTTGCGCACCGTCATGGGCTTCGTGCCGGTGTCGTCCGGCCGCGTCACCTTCGACGGGCGCGACATCACGGGGCTGGAGCCGCACCTGCGCCCGCCCTTGGGCATCGGCTACGCGCCTGAGGACCGGCGCCTGTTCCCGACCTTCACGATCGAGGAGAACATCCTGCTGCCCGGCCAGGTCTGCGGCTTCCCGCCCGCCCGGCTGCGCGAGCGGCTGGAGCTGATCTACGAGGTGGCGCCGGAGCTGAAGGCGATGCGCCAGCGCAAGGCGGCGTCGCTGAGCGGCGGGCAGGGAAAAATGGTGGCGCTCGGCCGGGCGCTGATGATCGGCACCCGGCTGGTGCTGCTCGACGAGCCGTTCCAGGGTCTCGCCCCCGCGCTGGCGCTGAAGTACGCCGAGGCGCTGCGGGCGCTGCGCGACCGGGAGCGCGAGGTGACGCTCCTCATTACCGAATCAAACCCCAGCCTTCTGCGCAGCTTTGCCGAGACCGTCTACCTCATCGAGCGCGGCGAGGTCTCGCGGACCGACGCGCTGTCGGCTGCGCATTGAGCGGAGATGTTCCATGGCAAAGCTCTTCATCGACGGGGTGTGGCAGGCGGCCGACGGCGGCGAGACCATGCCCGTCTTCGCCCCCAGCACCGGGCAGGAGATCGCCCGCATCGCCTGCGCCGGCGC
>NZ_DASPMG010000264.1:0-20123 GCF_035627195.1 Azospirillum sp. | reverse complement strand
CCTGCCGGAAATGCTGGCGGTGGAACTCGGCTGCTGCCTGGAGCACGACCCGGAGGGGCGGCGGCGGATCGCCGCCTTCATCCGCGACGACATCGCCAACGCCTGCGCCCACGGAAACGCCCGCCACGCGGCGGCGCTGGTGGGGGTGCTGCGGGGCTACCTGTCGCACCACAAGGATCTGTACGCGCCGCGGAACATGGCGGCCTGAAAACGATTAATCTGGCGGAGAAGACGGGCGCGCCGGGGATCGTCCCGGCGCAGAACGGCCCGCGCTGATGATGGAGGACGCCCTTGCCGCTCCGGAAGATCCGCCTGGAACTCGCCCGCACGCCCGACCACCCGGACGGCAGCGGCGAGCATGGTTACGAGTTCACCGCCCCGCTCGACGCCGAAGGACATTTCGACGCCGACGAGTGGCGCGCCAGCCGCGACAAGTGCACGGTCCACCGCTTCTGGCGCGGAGAGGATGACCAGCGCGGCCGCCTGATCCACCGGGGCACGCGCTGGGCCTTCCATTACGACGGCGACGACGAGGACGAGGGCGACGAGCCGATCTTCCGCTTCGACCGCCACACCTTCACGCAGGGCGAATACGTCTCCATCACCGAGCACGACGGCGAGATGCGGACCTTCCGCGTGGTGCGGGTGCAGTAGCGCCCGCCTTTCTCCCCGGCATACCACGCCCGCACGCCGTAACGCGTGACGGCGGCGTGGAATGTGCTATCTATCCGGCCAGCGGATCTGCCGAGGAGAGAGTTCTTTGCCCGCCGATAGCCGGAACACCCCGGACGACGCGCTGGTACTGGCGCTGCCCAAGGGTCGCATCCTGAAGGAACTGCGGCCGCTGCTGGCGCACGCCGGCATCGTGCCGGAGCCGGAGTTCGACAACGAGAACAGCCGCTTCCTGCGCTTCGCCACCAACGTGCCGAACCTCAGCATCATCCGCGTGCGCTCGTTCGACGTCGCCACCTTCGTCGCCTTCGGCGCGGCGCACCTGGGCGTGGCCGGCAACGACGTGCTGATGGAGTTCGACTATCCGGAGATCTACTCGCCGCTCGACCTCGGCATCGGCAAATGCCGCCTGTCGGTGGCCGAGCCGGAGGCGCTGGCCGAGGGCGACGACCCGGAGCGCTGGAGCCACGTGCGCGTCGCCACCAAGTACCCGGAGGTCACCCGCAAGCACTTCGCCGCGCGCGGCGTGCAGGCGGAGTGCGTGAAGCTGAACGGCGCCATGGAGCTGGCGCCGACGCTGGGGCTGTGCCGGCGCATCGTCGACCTGGTCTCCACCGGCTCGACGCTGAAGGCCAACGGGCTGAAGGAGGTGGAGCACATCGCCGACGTCACCTCCCGCCTTATCGTCAACCGCGCCGCCTTCAAGACGCGGCCGGACGAAATCTCAGCGTGGATCGGGAAGTTCCGGGAGGCCGTGAATGCCGCTCAGGCTTGACAGCAAGGACGCCGCTTTCGCCCAGGCCTTCGAGGGGCTGCTGCACGCCAAGCGCGAGGTCAGCGAGGACGTGCAGGCCACCGTGCACGCCATCCTGGAGGACGTCCGCGCGCGCGGCGACGCGGCGCTGCTGGACTACACCGCCCGCTTCGACCGGCTGACGCTGACCGCTGACCAGCTCGCCATCCCGGCCGACGAGGTCGAGGCGGCGCTGGCGCGCGTGCCGAAGGACCAGCTGGCCGCACTGGACGTGGCCGCCGAGCGGATCGAGGCGTTCCACCGCAACCAGAAGCCGGAGGCGCTGGACTACCACGACGCCCAGGGCGTGCGGCTGGGCGCGCGCTGGACGGCGGTGGGGGCGGTCGGCCTGTACGTGCCGGGCGGCACGGCGGCGTACCCATCGTCGGTGCTGATGAACGCCATGCCGGCCAAGGTGGCGGGCGTGGAGCGCATCGTCATGGTCGTGCCGACGCCCGACGGCAAGCTGAACCCGCTGGTCCTGGCGGCCGCGCGGCGCGCGGGCGTGAGCGAGATCTACCGCGTCGGCGGCGCCCAGGCGGTGGGCGCGCTGGCCTACGGCACCGCGACCATCCGGCCGGTCGACAAGGTGGTCGGCCCCGGCAACGCCTTCGTCGCCGCCGCCAAGCGGCAGGTGTACGGCGTGGTCGGCATCGACAGCATCGCCGGCCCGTCGGAGATCCTGGTGGTCGCCGACCGGCACAACGACCCGGCCTGGATCGCCATGGACCTGCTGAGCCAGGCGGAGCACGACACCTCGGCCCAGTCGATCCTGATCACCGACGACGCGGACTTCGCCGACGCCGTCGAGAAGGCCGTCCAGAAGCACCTGGAGACGCTGCCGCGCACGGCCATCGCCGCCGAGAGCTGGCGCGAGCACGGCGCCGTCGTGGTGGTGTCCGACCTGGACGCCGAGTCGCCGGCACTGATCGACCGGCTGGCGCCGGAGCACCTGGAACTGGCCGTCGAGGATCCCGACGCGCTGGCCGCCCGGGTGCGCAACGCCGGGGCCATCTTCCTGGGCCGCCACACGCCGGAGGCCATCGGCGATTATGTGGCCGGCCCCAACCACGTGCTGCCCACGGCGCGCAGCGCGCGCTTCTCCTCGGGCCTCAACGTGCTCGACTTCATGAAGCGGACGACCTTCGTCGCCTGCGATCCGGCCAGCCTTCAGGCGATCGGGCCGGCGGCGGTGACGCTGGCGCGCGCCGAGGGGCTGGACGCGCACGCGCTGTCGGTGGCGCTGCGATTGCCGACGGGAGGTGCGGCGTGAGCGGACGCTCGCCCCGGCGCATCGTCCACGTCACGCTGGACGAAAAGACCGTCGTCCGCCGCAAGCCGGAGGTGGAGCACGAGCGCGCCGTCGCCATCTTCGACCTGCTGGAGGACAACCAGTTCTGCCCGTGCGAGCACCCGGACGATGGGCCGTACCACCTGCACCTGTCGATCGAGGACAACCGCCTCGTCCTCGACATCCGGCGCGAGGACGACGCGGCGCTGACCAAGATCATGCTGCCGCTGTCGCCGTTCCGCACCATCGTGAAGGACTACTTCCTGATCTGCGAGAGCTATTACAACGCCATCAAGCGTTCCACGCCCTCGCAGATCGAGGCCATCGACATGGGCCGGCGCGGCCTGCACAACGAGGGGTCGGAAGTGCTGCGCGAGCGGCTGGCCGGCAAGGTTGACCTGGATCTGCAGACGGCGCGGCGCCTGTTCACGCTGATCTGCGTCCTGCACATCCGCGGCTGAGGGTGGCGGCGGAATGGCTCCGGTACGACAGCCGCCCCCGATTTCCAGTGTCCTGTTCGCCTGCACCTACAACATGATCCGCTCGCCCATGGCGGCCGGATTGCTGCGCCATTTCCACGGCCAGCGGATCTTCGTCGATTCCGTCGGCGTGCGCGACGGCGATGAGGTCGACCCCTTCGCCGTCGCCGTGATGGAGGAGATGGGCATCGACCTCTCCCGCCACGTCTGCAAGACCTTCGAGGAGCTGGAGGACACCTCCTTCGACCTCATCATCTCGCTGTCGCCCGAGGCGCAGCACCGCGCCATCGAGATGACGCGCACCATGGCCTGCGACGTGGAGTTCTGGAACACCTTCGACCCGACCCTGGTCGACGGCAACCGCGAGGCCATGCTGGACGCCTACCGCAAGGTGCGCGACGGACTGCTGGACCGCATCAAGGAACGCTTCCCGCTGACCCGCGGGCCGACGGTATGACGCGGAATTGAACGCTGTGCGTTCAACGCTTGTCGTGCAGCGATGGGCGTACTAGCTTAAGCCATGATCCTGAGCTTTCGCGATGCCGACACGCGGGCGTTGTTCGAGGGGCGGAGCGTTCCGCGCTTCGCCAACATCGCCAGGGTTGCCATGCGAAAGCTCGACATGCTGGATGCTGCCCGGTCCCTCGGCGATCTGCGCTCGCCACCCGGCAACCGCCTGGAAGCGCTGAAAGGAGACCGAGCCGGCCAGCATTCGATCCGGATCAACGATCAGTGGCGGATCTGCTTCCGGTGGGGCGATGAAGGGGCCGAGGGCGTCGAGATCGTGGATTATCACTAGGGCTGGAGGTCGCTCATGCGCGTGAGGACGCATCCGGGGGAAGTGCTGCGGGAAGAGTTCATGGAGCCACTCGGGCTCAGTGCCCATGCCTTGGCCATGGCGTTGCGGGTGCCGGCCACACGCATCGGCGAGATCGTGAAGGAGCGGCGGGGGGTCAGCGCAGATACGGCTCTGCGGCTGGGGCGCTATTTCGGCACGACGCCGGAGTTCTGGCTGAACCTCCAGCAGGCCTACGATCTTTCGCTCGCACGGAACCAGACGGGCGACACCATCGACCGAGAGGTGTCGCCGCGCGCGGCGTGACAAGGAGCGGGAACGTCCGGCAACGCCGCCGCACAATTCAGGACATTCTTAACCTTCCGTGCTATCTATGAGCGCAGTGTCCTGGAGCAGGCGGCGCCGCACCCTCGGCGTCGGGAAATCATGAAGGTCGCGCAGCCTCCCGTCGTTCCGATCCCCGAGCGCAAGCCGGAGCCGGCGCCGCCCCCCGCCGGCGCGGGCGGCGCGGGATTTCGGGCCGTCATGGCCGAGGTGGCGAGTCCGGCCGCCGGGCGGCCGGGTGCGGCACGCCCGGACACCAGCCGCTCCATCGCCGGCCAGAGGATGCCGCCGCTGCCCGGCATCAAGCCGGAGCCGCCGTTCCAGCTCGCCAACGGGCAGGCGATGCCGCCGACGCCGGGCGTGAAGCCGGATCCGCTGATGGTGCTCTTGCCGCAGACCCCCGCCACCAGCCGGATCGTCGAGGCGAGCCAGCGCGTGGCCGGCCTGTCGGGGCACAGCTTCACCGCCATCCTGGCGCAGGCGACGCAGGAAAGCGGCCTGGACGCCACCGCCAAGAACAAGTCCAGCTCGGCCGCCGGTCCCTTCCAGTTCCTGGAGCGCACGTGGCTGGGCCTGATCGGCCGGCACGGATCGGCCTACGGCCTGGGCGATCTGGCGCGGCAGGTGGAAAGCCGCAACGGCATGCCGGTGGTCAAGGACCCGGCGGCGCGCAAGCAGATCCTGGAGCTGCGCCACGACCCCGACGTCGCCGCCGGCATGGCCGCGCGCTATCTGGCCGAGGGGCGCGAGCGGCTGGAACGCAGCCTGAAGCGCCCGGTCACCGAAACCGAGAGCCGCATCGCCTACGTCATGGGCGTGGGCGGAGCCGCCAAGCTGATCAAGGCGGCCGAGGCGCAGCCCGGCGCGGTGGCGGCCGAGATCCTGCCCAACGCGGCCAAGGCCAACCACAACCTGTTCCACGATCGCGCGTCGGGCCGGGCGCTGACCGCGCAGGAGACCGTGGCGCGCCTCGTCCGCCGCATGGAGACCGAGCAGCGCGACATGTTCGCGGCCATCGCGCGCGCCGCCGAACCGCCAACGCCGCTGGACGGCGGCGCCTCGCCGCTGGCCTCCTTCCGCACCGCCGCGGCCCCGGCGGAGGAGGGCGACGGCACCGTGAGCTGAGCCACGCGAGCAGCAAGGCCGGCGCGGCGGGCGGAGATGGTAAACCCACTTGACCCGGCGCCGCCGTAAGGTCAGTTATTGCCGCGAAAACCAGGACGGACCTGTGGGTTTGGCTTATGGCGAAGGAAGACTTGATCGAATTTTCCGGTGTGGTGGTCGAGCTGCTGCCGAACGCGATGTTCCGCGTGAAGCTCGACAACGAGCACGAGGTGCTGGCGCACACGTCGGGCAAGATGCGCAAGAACCGCATCCGCGTGCTGGCGGGCGACCGCGTCAACGTCGAGATGACGCCCTATGATCTGACCAAGGGTCGGATCACGTTCCGCTTCAAATAAGCCGAAACAGGTCCAGGTCCAACATGGCGAACGCCCCCGCGGCGCATCCTCTCGTATTGGCGTCGGCGTCGCCCCGCCGTCTCGATCTGCTGCGCCAGATCGGCGTCGTTCCGGCCGCGGTCGATCCCGCCGACGTCGACGAATCGCCGCTGCCGCGCGAACTGCCGCCCGGCCACGCCGCGCGCCTCGCCGCCGCCAAGGCCGAGGCCGTCGCCGCGCGCCATCCGGGCGCCTTCGTCCTGGCCGCCGACACCGTGGTCGCCTGCGGCCGCCGCATCCTGCCGAAGGCGGAAACCGAAGCGCAGGCGCGCGCCTGCCTGGACCTGCTGTCCGGCCGCCGCCACCGCGTGTACGGCGGCGTCGTCCTGCTGGCGCCGGGCGCCGACGGGCAGCCGCCGCGCGTGCTGGACCGCCTCGTGCGCACCGACGTGACCTTCAAGGCGCTGTCGCACGAGGAGGTGGAGTCCTACATCGCGTCCGGCGAATGGCACGGCAAGGCCGGCGGCTACGCCATCCAGGGCCGCGCCGCGGCGTACGTGCGGTGGATCGGCGGTTCCTACAGCAACGTGGTGGGGCTGCCGCTGCACGAGGTGGCAACGTTGCTGCACGGCGCCGGTTATCCTCTCTCGTGAGCCGAATCGACATCCTGGCGGACCGCTCCGGCCCGCTGACCCGCGCCGCCGTGCTGACGGACGGGCGCCTGACCGACCTGTACATCGACCACGCCGGCCGCCCGTCGCTGCTGGGCGCGGTCTTCCTCGGCCGTGTCGAGCGGATCGTCACCGGGCTGGACGCCGCCTTCGTCGATCTGGGCACCGGCAAGTCGGGTCTGCTGATCGCGGCGGACGCGCGCGGGCCGAAAGGCAGGGTGGAGCGCATCGGCACGCTGCTGCGCACGGGGCAGCCGGTGCTGGTGCAGGTGAAGGCCGACGCCGTGGGCGCCAAGGGGCCGACTCTGACCATGGACGTGACGCTGCCCGGCCGCTTCCTGGTGCACGCGCCGCTGGCGCGCGGCGTGGCGGTGTCGAAACGGCTGGGCACCGGGCCGGCGCGGGCCGAGCTGATTCGCCGGCTGGAGTCCGTGCTGGTGGGGGAGGGCTGGATCGCCCGCGCCGGTGCCGCCACCGCTACGCCCGACCAGCTGACGGCGGAGGCCGATTCGCTGCGCCTCGCGTGGCGGGCCATCGCCGATTCGGTGCAGGGGCCGGCACCCACCTTGCTGCGCGCCGGGCCGGACGCGCCGACCCGCGCGCTGGTCGAGCATGGTGCCGCGGCGCCCGCCATCACCGTACAGGGCAAGGAGCTGCTGCGTACGCTGGTGCGCTGGTGCGAGGGCATGGCGCCGGACCTTGCGGGCCGAATAGCACCCTATGACGGGACGCCGGGCCTGTTCGAGATGCGCGACCTCGATTCACGGATCGCCGGGCTGGTGGGCACGCGGGTGGACCTCTCCGGCGGCGGTTCGCTGGTGATCGAGCGGACGGAGGCGCTGACGGTCGTCGACGTCAACGCGGGAGAGCGCGGCAACGCGCTGGACGTCAACCTGGAGGCGGCGGAGGAGATCGCCCGCCAGCTGCGCCTGCGCAACGTCGGCGGCATCATCGTGGTGGACTTCGTGAACATGAAGGGCCGCAGCGAGCCGGAGCGGGTGCTGAACGCGCTGGCGCACGCGGTTGCGGACGACCCGTCGCAGACCCAGGTGTACGGCATGTCCAAGCTGGGGCTGGTGGAGATGACGCGCGCCCGGCGGGGCACGGCCCTGGCCGACCTGCTGTCGCTCTCCGACGATCTTTAGGGCGGCGATCTGTAGAGGAAGGTTATGAGCAAGGCATCGAAGGGTGGCTGCCCGATCTGCGGGCGGCCCGAGGAGGCGGCGTTCCGCCCGTTCTGCTCCAAGCGCTGCGCCGACGTGGACCTGTCGCGCTGGCTGGGCGGCGTCTACCGGGTGGAGACGGAGGAGCCGCCGGAGGGTCCCGGAAAAAATGTCGGGTCCGATGACGAATAGGTGACGAAGGGGCTGGACAGGGCCAAGCGATCTGCCTATAAGCGCCTCCACCAGACGCCACGGCGGCCCAGCCCGCCGGTTCGGCAGGTAAGCCCAGGTAGCTCAGCTGGTAGAGCAGGGGACTGAAAATCCCCGTGTCGGCGGTTCGATTCCGTCCCTGGGCACCATTCTCTTCCATGCGGTGGCGCTTTTCGATGGCCCGCCGTCGGATGCCCAGGTAGCTCAGCTGGTAGAGCAGGGGACTGAAAATCCCCGTGTCGGCGGTTCGATCCCGTCCCTGGGCACCACTTTCTCTCCCAAAGATCGCCTTGCACAGGCTTCGGCCCGCCGCCCTCATCCGGTGGCGAGGTTCAGCAGCAGGCCGGCGGCCGAGCAGGCGGCCAGCGTCGTCAGCATCCCCAGCTTGAAACGGAACACCGCCAGCAGGGCAGCGACGGTCAGCGCCAGCGACGCCGGGTCGATGGAGGCGGGGACCGGGACGTCCAGGGCCATCGGGCCGAATCGAACCTCCGCCACCTGCCGGAACAGGACGTGCAGGGCGAACCAGATCGCCAGGTTCAGGATCACGCCGACCACCGCCGCGGTGATCGCCGACAAGGCACCGCCCAGCGCGCGGTTGCCGCGCAGCGCCTCGACGAAGGGCGCGCCGAGGAAGATCCACAGGAAGCAGGGCACGAAGGTCACCCAGGTGGTCAGCAACCCGCCCAGCGTGCCGGCCAGCATCGGCGGCAGCGCGCCGGGCTCGCGGAAGGCGCCCATGAAGCCGACGAACTGCACCACCATGATCAGCGGCCCCGGCGTCGTCTCGGCCATGCCCAGGCCGTCCAGCATCTCGCCGGGCTTCAGCCAGCCGTAGGTCTCCACCGCCTGCTGCGCCACGTAGGCCAGCACCGCGTAGGCGCCGCCGAAGGTGACCACCGCCATCTTCGAGAAGAACACGGCGATCTCGCTGAACACGTTGCCCGACCCCAGCGCCAGCGGCAGCGCCAGGACCGGCCCCAGCCACAGCAGCAGGCAGACGGCGGCGACCCTGAGGGACCAGCCGAGCGTCGGGCGCGCGTGGGCCGGCGTGGCCTCGCCCAGCAGGCTGTCGGCGTCGGCCACGACCGCTCCGCCGGCCGCACCGTGCCCGCCGCCGACCAGGAACGCCGGGTGCCCCAGCCGCCCGCCGGTGAAGCCGATCAGGCCGGCGGCCAGGATGATGAGGGGGAAGGGGACGCCGAAGAAGAAGATCGCCACGAAGGCGGCGGCGGCAAGGCCGAGCATCACCCGGTTCTTCAGCGCGCGCTTGCCGATGCGGATGACCGCCTCCAGCACGACGGCGAGCACCGCCGCCTTCAGCCCGAAGAACAGCCCCTGCACGACGCCGACGTTGCCGAAGGCGGCGTAGAGCACGCTGAGCGCCATGATCGCCAGCACGCCCGGCAGCACGAACAGGATGCCGGCAATCAGCCCGCCCACCGTGCGGTGCATCAGCCAGCCGATGTAGACGGCCAGCTGCTGCGCCTCCGGCCCCGGCAGCAGCATGCAGTAGTTCAGCGCGTGCAGGAACCGCGTCTCGCCGATCCAGCGCTTCTCCTCGACCAGGATGCGGTGCATGACGGCGATCTGCCCGGCCGGGCCGCCGAAGCTGAGTGCCGCGATGCGCGCCCACACCCGCGTCGCCTCGCCCAGGCTCACCCCGTGCCCGCCGTCCGGACGGACAGGCGCGGCGGCGTCCAGGGTGGGGGTTGCGTCGGCCATCGGCGGTCTCCTCGGCGGCGTTCGTGGACGTGCCTTTAGAGATCCTCCAACACGGGGGCTCCGCGCAACGTTCGTCTTACGGCGGGGCGGGGCGGTGCGCGCGCAGGAACGCCTCCACCGCCGCGGCAACCACCGGCCCGTCGTCGGGAACCGGCAGGCCGAGCAACCCCGGCCAGAACAGCTGTTCCTTGACGCCGCCCAGGAAGAGCGAGGCGGCCATGGCCGGGTCCGGCGCCGCCAGCGTCCCGCGCGCGTGCTGGGCGGCGAGGTAGGCGGCCAGCGGCGCCACGGCCGGCCCCTTTCCTTCCTTCAGCAGGTCCTGGGCAAGCTCGGGGAAGCGCCGGTGCTCGGCGATGACGAGGCGCAGCAGGCCGGTGACCTCCGGCCGGCGCAGGTGGGCCAGCAGGCCGTGCGCGAAGGCGGGCAGCGCCGACTCCGGCGCGCGGTCGGCGGGCAGGCGGCCGCCGTCCTGGGCGTTCAGGTCCTCGTACAGGCGTGCCACGACCGCGCGGAACAGGTCGCGCTTGCTGGGGAAGTGGTTGTAGACGGTGCGCTTGGACGCCCCTGCGTCGGCGGCGATGGCGTCCATGGACGCGGCACCATAGCCCTGGGTCAGGAAGGCGCGCGTCGCCGCCTCGACCACCGACCGGCGCTTGGCGTCGCCGCGTGTGGCGGCGGGGGCAGCGACAGGATCCGTTGACATCCATTCCTCGTGAAGTACACTGCACGGTGTAGTGTAGATGTTCCGCCGGACCAGGGTAATCCAAGGCCGCGCGGCACGGGAGGGGGAAAGCGTATGGAAAAGCGCACTTTGGGAAGCGGGATCGCCGTCTCGGCGATCGGCCTCGGCTGCATGGGCATGTCCGAGTTCTACGGCCCCACCGACGACGCCCAGTCCCTGGCGACGCTGGAGCGGGCGCTGGAGTTGGGCGTCACCCATTTCGACACCGCCGACATGTACGGCTCCGGCCACAACGAACGGCTGCTGGCGGGCTTCCTGGCCGGCAAGCGGGAGCGGGCGGTGGTCGCCACCAAGTTCGGCATCGTCCGTAAGCCCGGCGAATACGCCCGCACCATCGACACCAGCCCGGACTACGTGCGCCGGGCGTGCGAGGAGTCGCTGACGCGGCTGGGGGTCGAGACGATCGACCTCTACTACGCCCACCGCCTGAACCGCGACGTGCCCATCGAGGACACGGTGGGCGCCATGGCGGAGCTGGTGCGTGCGGGGAAGGTGCGGGCCATCGGCCTGTGCGAGGTGTCGGCGGCGACGCTGCGGCGCGCCCACGCCGTCCACCCCATCGCGGCGGTGCAGAGCGAGTACTCGCTGTGGACCCGCGACGTGGAGGACGAAGTGCTGCCGGCCTGCCGGGAACTGGGGGTCAGCCTCGTCGCCTACTCGCCATTGGGCCGCGGCATGCTGACGGGGGCCATCACCAATCCGGATCAACTGGCGGAGGGCGACTTCCGCCGCCTGTCGCCGCGCTTCCAGGGCGAGAACCTCGACGCCAACCTGCGGCTGGTGGAGGACGTCCGGCGGCTGGCGGTGGCCAAGGGCTGCACGCCGGGGCAGGTGGCGCTGGCGTGGCTGCTGGCGCAGGGGCCGGACGTGCTGCCGATCCCCGGCACCAAGCGCATCAAGTACCTGGAGGAGAACGTGGCCGGCGCCACGCTGCGGCTGAAGCCGGAAGAGGTGGCCGCGCTGTCGGCGGCGCTGCCGCGCGGTGCCGCGGCGGGCGACCGCTATCCCGCCGAAGGCATGAAGGGCCTGAACGCATGAGCCGGGAGATTGGCATGACCGAGAACGACGTCGTCGTCACCGCCACCATCGAGGCCGTCCCCGGCAAGGAGGTCGAACTGGCCGAGGCACTGCGCACCCTGTGCGAAGCGACGGTGCGCGAGCCGGGGTGCCGCATGTTCCAGGTGATGCGCGTGCGCGGCCAGCCGGGCGTGTTCGTGCTGTGGGAGCACTTCGCCGACCAGGCCGCCTTCGACGCGCACATGGCGATGGAGCACACAAAGGCCTACTTCGCCCGCGGCCTGGCGCGCGAGACCCGGCCAGTGCGGCACGAGCCGCTGTTCGCGGCATGAGCATCCGGCGTTGGCCCCCTGTGACAGGAAGAGGGCCAACCTTCCGGCAATTGACCTGAGTCATCGTGGGGCGCCGTTCGTGCGTCCATTGTCCGCCCATCGGACGGCCGTTAACCATGACGGCCCGTCCACACCCTTTCCCGCGCGTCGCCGAACAGGCCCGGTCCCCGGTGGCCCTGCCACGCGCACAGTCAGGCGGAACGATCACCATGTCAGTCACCACGCTCGCCGAACTCAACGCCCTCGTCGCCCGCGTCAAGGAGGCGCAGAAGGCCTTCGCCGACTTCTCCCAGGACGCGGTCGACCGCATCTTCCGCAGCGCCGCCCTGGCCGCCGCCAACGCGCGCATCCCGCTGGCCAAGCTGGCGGTGGAGGAGACCGGCATGGGCGTGATGGAGGACAAGGTCGTCAAGAACCACTTCGCGTCCGAATACATCTACAACAAGTACAAGGACGACAAGACCTGCGGCACGCTGGAGGAGGACCGCCACGCCGGCATCATGACGATCGCCGAGCCAGTGGGCCTGATCTGCGCCATCGTCCCCACCACCAACCCGACCTCCACGGCCATCTTCAAGGCGCTGATCAGCCTGAAGACGCGCAACGGCATCGTCTTCTCCCCCCACCCGCGCGCCAAGCGCGCCACCTGCGAGGCGGCCCGGCTGGTGCTGGAGGCGGCGGTGGCGGCCGGCGCGCCCAAGGACATCATCGGCTGGATCGACGAGCCGTCGCTGGAGCTGTCCAACGCGGTGATGCGCCACCCGGACATCAACCTGATCCTCGCCACCGGCGGGCCGGGCATGGTGAAGGCCGCCTATTCCTCGGGCAAGCCGGCCATCGGCGTGGGGGCGGGCAACACCCCGGCGGTGATCGACGAGTTCGCGGACATCAAGCGCGCCGTCGCCTCCATCCTCATGTCCAAGACCTTCGACAACGGCGTGGTCTGCGCGTCGGAGCAGTCGGCCATCGTGGTGGGCGCCGTCTATGACGCGGTGCGCGACCGCTTCGCCCACCACGGCGGCTACGTGCTGTCGGCCAAGGAGGCGGACGCGGTGCGCGGGGTGCTGCTGAAGGACGGGCACCTGAACGCCGACATCGTCGGCCAGTCGGCCCGCACCATCGCCGGCATGGCCGGCATCACCGTGCCGGCCAGCACCAAGGTTCTGATCGGCGAGGTGGAGGACGTGACGGAGGCCGAGGCCTTCGCGCACGAGAAGCTGTCGCCCACGCTGGCGCTGTACCGCGCCAAGGACTTCACGGACGCCTGCGACAAGGCGGCGGCGCTGGTGGCGCTGGGCGGCATCGGCCACACCTCGGCCCTCTACACCGACCAGGACCTGCAGGGGGAGCGCGTGCGCGTGTTCGGGGAGCGGATGAAGACCGCCCGCATTCTGATCAACACGCCGTCGTCCCAGGGCGGCATCGGCGACCTGTACAACTTCCGCTTGGCCCCGTCGCTGACGCTGGGCTGCGGGTCGTGGGGCGGCAACTCGATCTCCGAGAACGTCGGTCCGCAGCATCTGCTGAACCGCAAGACGGTCGCCAAGCGGGCCGAGAACATGCTGTGGCACAAGCTGCCGAAGTCGATCTACTTCCGCCGCGGCTCGCTGCCCTTCGCGCTGGAGGAACTGCGCGGCAAGAAGCGCTGCCTGATCGTCACCGACCGCTTCCTGTTCGAGAACGGCTACGTCAACGAAACGGTCGGCATCCTCAAGGGCCTGGGGCTGGAGGTGGAGACCTTCTTCGAGGTCGCCGCCGACCCGACGCTGGCCGTGGTGCGCAAGGGGCTGGCGCTTGCCAACGCCTTCCAGCCGGACGTGATCCTGGCGTTGGGCGGCGGTTCGCCCATGGACGCGGCCAAGATCATGTGGGTGATGTACGAGGCCCCCGACGTGGCGTTCGAGGATTTGGCCCTGCGCTTCATGGACATCCGCAAGCGCATCTACACCTTCCCCAAGCTGGGCGTGAAGGCGCAGTTCGTGGCCGTCCCCACCACCTCGGGCACCGGGTCGGAGGTGACGCCGTTCGCCGTGGTGACCGACGAGCGCACGGGCGTCAAGTACCCGATCGCCGACTATGAACTGACGCCCAACCTGGCGATCGTCGACGCCGATCTGGTGATGGACATGCCCAAGGGCCTGACGGCGGCCGGCGGCATCGACGCGGTGACCCACGCGCTGGAGGCCTACGTCTCCGTCGTGGCGAACGAGTACACGGACGGGCAGGCGCTGCAGGCGCTGAAGCTGCTGAAGGAGCACCTGCCGTCCGCCTACGTCAACGGCGCCAAGGACCCGGTGGCGCGCGAGCGGGTGCACAACGCCGCCACGCTGGCCGGCATCGCCTTCGCCAACGCGTTCCTGGGCGTGTGCCACTCCATCGCGCACAAGCTGGGGGCGGAGTTCCACCTGCCGCACGGTGTGGCGAACGCGCTGATGATCGCCAACGTCATCCGCTACAACGCCGCCGACATCCCCACCAAGCAGACCGCCTTCAGCCAGTACGACCGGCCGAAGGGTGTCGCGCGCTACGCCGAGATCGCCAGGCATCTGGGCCTGGGCGGCAGCCGCGACCACGAGCGGGTGGAGAAGCTGGTGGCCTGGGTCGAGGAGCTGAAGCGCACGCTGGAGATCCCCGCCTCCATCCAGGCGGCCGGCGTGCCGGAGGCGGAGTTCCTGGCCAAGGTGGATGCGATTGCCGAGGCCGCCTTCGACGACCAGTGCACGGGCGCCAACCCGCGCTTCCCGCTGGTGGCGGAGATCCGCCAACTGCTGCTCGACAGCTACTACGGCCGCGCCTACGTGGAACCGTCGGAGCAGGAAGACGCCGCGGCGCCGGTAAAGGCGCGGGCGAAGCTGGTGCACTCGCGGTAAGGACGGCCGACAAGCCCTTCTCCCCTTGAGGGAGAAGGGTTGGGATGAGGGGTATTTACCGCCGGAGGCGGGACAAAGAGCCTCTCTTCCGGCCATCCGCCCGTAACCACCCTCACCCCAACCGCGACGCCCTTCGGCGTCGCCCCGTCAAGGGAGAGGGGCTCTTGGCGTTCTCACCCCGCCAGTCCCGCCCGCCCGAACACCGCGAACAGGTCCACGTCGGGCACGGCGGCGTCCGGGGCGAGGCGGTCTTCCACGGCGCCCAGGTGCTCGATCATCAGGTCCGTCGCGCGGTCGGCGTGGCCGGTGGCGAGCGCCTCCACGATCGCCTCGTGCTCGTGCGCGGCGCAGTCGGTGGCGGGGCGCACCTCCAGCGCGGCGATGGCCAGCGAGGACTGGCGCACCAGCGTGTCCAGGAAGGCGGCCAGCGTGCCGTTGCCGGCCAGATCGGCCAGCAGCAGGTGGAAGTCGCCGGACAGGCGGATCGAGGCCGCCCGGTTGCCGGCGGCCTCCGCCGCCTTTTCCAGCGCCAGATGCGCGCGCAGGCGCGCCAGCGCCTCCGCCGGCAGGGGACCGGAGCGGGTGAGGCGGTCGAGCAGCCCGCGCTCCACGATGCGGCGCGCCTCGAACACCTCGCGCGCCTCGCGCACCGACGGGCGGGCGACGTAGGCGCCGCGGTTCGGGCGCAGCTCCACCACGCCGATCTGCGCCAGGGCGGCAAGGGCCGCGCGGATGCGCGCCCGGCTGACGCCGAAGATCTGGGTCAGCCGCTCCTCCGTCAGCTTGGTGCCGGGCGGCAGGCGGCGGTCGGCGATCGCGTCGGCGATGCTCTGCACGATGCCGTCCTGGACCGGCGAACGGACCGGCGAGCGGCGGGGGCCGCGAACCGTGCTTCCCGGCGCTTTCCGGGCAGGGGCCGCCATGAGGACGCTCCAGCGGTGAAGATTGTTCTGCCTGGATTGTAGACAATCACAGGGGCGGCTGCCAGCCTTCTTAGACAAGGCTGATCTGCACCAACTCCCGCCAGGATGCCGCGCTTTTCGCCATGGCGACGCGAAAAGCGGCACTTCATTCGCGCAGATGACATCGAACGCCTGAATTCCCGCCGAAATGCAGTTGGCACGCTTCCTGCTGAACCGGAATGCAGATTGTCGACAATCCGCAGGAACGGGGAGAGAGGCCGCCATGCGCACCGGTGCCGCCGTCGAACTGATCGCGCTGAGCAAGGTGTACGGCCGCGCGGTGGCCGTGGACCGCATCGACCTGAAGATCCCGGCCGGGTCCTAATGCTGCTTCCTGGGGCCGAGCGGCTGCGGCAAGACCTCCACCCTGCGCATGATCGCCGGGCATGAGGAGGTCAGCTCCGGCGACATCCTGATCGGCGACACGGTGGTCAACGACGTGCCCCCGGCCCGGCGCGGCACGGCGATGATGTTCCAGAGCTACGCCCTGTTCCCGCACCTGGACTGCGTCGACAACGTCGCCTTCAGCCTGACGATGCGCGGCATGCCGAAGGCGGAGCGGCGGGAGCGGGCGCAGGCCATGCTGGAGAAGGTCCACATGGGCGCCTACGCCGGGCGGCTGCCGGCGCAGCTGTCGGGCGGGCAGCAGCAGCGCGTGGCGCTGGCGCGCGCGCTGATCACCGAACCGGGCGTGCTGCTGCTGGACGAGCCGCTGTCGGCGCTCGACCCCTTCCTGCGCGACCGCATGCGGGAAGAGCTGAAGCGGCTGCAGACGGACCTGGGCATCACCTTCATCCACGTCACGCACAGCCAGAGCGAGGCGATGGCGCTGGCCGATCTGGTCGTCGTCATGAACGCCGGCCGGATCGAGCAGGCGGCCGCCCCGCGCGACCTGTTCAACGCGCCGCGCACGGCCTTCGTCGCCCGCTTCATCGGCGGCCACAACGTGCTGAACCACGAACCGTTCGGCCCCGTGGCCCTGCGCGCCGACCGCATCGCGCTGACCGGCGCCGACGCTCCGCCGCCCGACGGCGTCCTGCACGTGGAGGGCACGGTGAACGCGTTCGAGTACCACGGATCGTCCGTCCAGCTCAGCCTCGCCGTGCCGGGGGCGGACGAGTTCACCGTGGTGATGGACGAGGCCCGCTTCTTCGCCGCGCCGTTCGGCGTGGGTGCCCGGGTGCGCGCCGCGTGGCGCGACGCCGACGTCCACCGCCTCCAGGCCTGATCCTTCTTTTCCCCCCTGCGATCCAGACGGAGTGACATTCATGACGAAGAGCATTGCCGGAAAGCCCACCGCGCTGTCGCGCCGCACCGTGCTGAAGGGTGCGGCCGCCGCCGCGGGTGTCGCCGCCGGGTCGGGGGCCATCACCGGCTTCCCCACCATCTGGGCGCAGAACATCAAGAACGTCACGCTGCGCCAGTTCGGCACCGGCGTGTCCAACCTGAACGCTGTCGCCGACAAGGTGAAGGAGGATCTGGGCTTCACGCTGCAGATGACGGCGCTGGATTCCGACGCGGTGACCCAGCGCGCCGTGTCGCAGCCCAAGTCCTACGACATCGCCGACATCGAATACTGGATCTGCAAGAAGGTCTTCCCGGCCGGCGTGCTGCAGCCGATGGACGTGTCGAAGATCAAGTACTTCGACAAGATCGTGCCGATCTTCGTGAACGGCAAGCTGACGCCCGGCAGCACCGTCGCCCAGGGCACCGCCCCGCACACCGTCAGCTTCGTCGAGGGCAAGGACGCCAAGACCTTCGCCAAGCAGCAGACGCAGTGGATGACGCTGATCCCCACCATCTACAACGCCGACACGCTGGGCATCCGCCCCGATCTGGTCGGCCGGCCGATCACCACCTGGAAGGACCTGCTGGACCCCGCCTTCAAGGGCAAGGCGTCGATCCTGAACATCCCCTCCATCGGCATCATGGACGCCGCCATGGTCTGCGAGGCCATGGGCGAGGTGAAGTACGGCGACAAGGGCAACATGACCAAGGAGGAGATCGACAAGACCATCAAGATCATGACCGAGGCCAAGAAGGCCGGCCAGTTCCGCGCCTTCTGGAAGAGCTTCGACGAGAGCGTGAACCTGATGGCGTCGGGCGAGGTGGTCATCCAGTCCATGTGGTCGCCGGCGGTGGCCGCCGTGCGCGCCAAGGGCATCCCCTGCGTCTACCAGCCGCTGAAGGAAGGCTACCGCGCGTGGGGCGGCGGCCTGGGCATCGCCAAGCACCTGACCGGCCTGGAGCTGGAGGCGGCGTATGAATACATCAACTGGTACCTGTCGGGCTGGGTCGGCGCCTACCTGAACCGCCAGGGCTACTATTCCGCCGTGCTCGACACCGCCAAGCAGCACATGAGCGAGGACGAGTGGGGCTTCTGGATGGAAGGCAAGCCCGCGCAGAAGGACATCCTCAGCCCCGAGGGCAAGGTGATGGAAAAGGCCGGCGCGGTGCGCGACGGCGGCTCCTTCACCGACCGCATGGGCGCGGTCGCCTGCTGGAACGCCGTGATGGACGAGGACCGGTACATGGTCCGCAAGTGGAACGAGTTCATCGCCGCGTGACGTGACACCCCCTCCCTCGCCTCCGGCGGGGGAGGGGCTTTGAGGAGCCCTCATGACCGCAACCGTCCATCCGACCACGGCGGACGCGCAGGCCCGGCGCGGCGGCGCGTTCCGGCGCCGGCTGCCAGTGGCGCCGTACCTGCAGGCGGCACCGCTGGCGCTGACGCTGCTGGTGTTCCTGGTGGTGCCCATCGTGACCATCGTGGTGGTCAGCTTCTGGGATTACGACAGCGTGCGCGTCATCCCCGACTTCGTGCTGACCAACTACGAGGAGCTGCTGGGCTCCCCCGTCACCTGGAAGACGTACCTGAACACGCTGCGCTACGCGGCGCTGGCCTGGGTCTTCACGCTGCTGATCGGCTTCACGGTGGCGTACTTCCTGGCCTTCCACGTGCGCACGGTGACGTGGCAGATGGTGCTGTTCCTGGTCTGCACCGTGCCGTTCTGGACGTCCAACATCATCCGCATGATCTCGTGGATCCCGTTCCTGGGGCGCAACGGGTTGCTGAACCAAGCGCTGCTGGGCATGGGCGTGGTGGACAGGCCGCTGGAGTTCCTGCTGTTCTCCGACTTCTCGGTCGTGCTGGCGTTCGTGCACCTGTACACGCTGTTCATGGTGGTGCCGATCTTCAACGCCATGATGCGCATCGACCGCGCGCTGATCGAGGCGGCGCGCGACGCCGGGGCCAGCGGTGCCCAGATCCTGTGGAACGTGATCCTGCCGCTGACCAAGCCGGGCATCGCCATCGGCTCCATCTTCGTGGTCACGCTGGTGATGGGCGACTTCATCACCGTGCGGCTGATGAGCGGCGGGCAGAGTGCGTCGGTCGGGCTGATGATCGCCAACGAGATCGCGCTGCTGCACTACCCGGCGGCGGCGGCCAACGCGGTGGTGCTGCTGGCCGTCGTGCTCCTGATGGTGGTCGCCATGCTGCGCATCGTCGACATCCGCAAGGAGCTTTAGGCCATGCGCACCCGCACCCCCCGCGGCCTGTCCTTCTACCTGCTGGGCGGCTTCTTCGCGCTGTTCGTGCTGTTCCTGTACGGGCCGACGGTGACCATCGCCATCCTGTCCTTCCAGGGGCCGGACGGCGGCCTGACCTTCCCGATGAACGGCTTTTCCACCCACTGGTTCGCCAACCTGTTCGAGAAGCAGGCGGTGGGCGACTTCGGCGGATCGTTCCGGCGCTCCCTGGTGCTGGGCGTGATCGTCATGGCGCTGACGGTGGTCATATCGGTGACGGCGGGCTTCGCCTTCCGGCGCGGGTTCATCGGCAGCACGGCGCTGTTCTACCTGACGGTGTCCAGTCTGGTGATCCCGTCCATCCTGGTCAGCCTGGGCATCGGCCTGCTGTTCACCATCGCCGACGTGGAGCCGGCCTGGTACAGCTCGGCCCTCGGCGCGCACCTGACGTGGACGCTGCCCTTCGGCCTGCTGATCGTCTTCGCCATCTTCAACCGCTTCGACAAGAGCTATGAGGAGGCGGCGCGCGACCTGGGCGCCGGGCCGTGGCAGACGGTGCGCCACGTGGTGTTGCCCATCCTGCTGCCCAGCATCATCGGCGTGGCGCTGTTCGGCTTCACGCTGAGCTACGACGAGTTCGCGCGCAGCCTGATGACCGCCGGCTCCTTCAACACGCTGCCGTTGGAGATCTACGGCATGACGACGAACGTCACCACGCCGGTGCTGTACGCGCTGGGCACGCTGACCACCGTGTTCTCCTTCGTGGTGATCGGGGCGGGCATCGGCGCGGTGCTGCTGCTGCGCCGCATGCGGGAGCGGGGGTGAGCGCCATGAGGATCCTGGTCGTCAACCCGAACACCACCGCCTCCATGACCGCGCGCATCGGCGCCGCCGCCCGCGCCGTGGCGGCGCCGGGCACCGAGGTCGAGGCCGTCAACCCGGCCATGGGCCCGGCGTCGATCGAGGGCTATTACGACGAAGCGTTCGCCGTGCCCGGCCTGCTGGAGGAGATCGCGCGGGGCGAGGCGGCGGGCGTGGACGGGTACGTCATCGCCTGCTTCGACGACACGGGGCTGGAGGCGGCGCGCAGCCTCGCCCGTGCGCCG
>NZ_DASPMG010000263.1:0-32280 GCF_035627195.1 Azospirillum sp. | reverse complement strand
GCCATGTTGCGGTAGGGGCCGAAGTTGAAGTACTGCACGCCGTCGAACAGCCGCTGGCCGATGCGCCCGGTGGCCCGCGCGATGCGCACGCCGTCCGCCCACACCTCGACGATGCCGTCGGCCCCCAGCGACGGCCTGATGTGGTAGACCATGCCGACCCAGTGCCCGAACGGGTCGGGCAGGGGGGCGAAGCGCTCCACCGTCACGTCCCTGGCGCACGGCTCGGCCGTCGTCTCCTTCGTGGTGTGGCGGAAGCTCTCGGGCTGCGGCGCCCGATCGCCCTGGTAGGCCAGCAGGATGCGGCACTCGCCGCCGCCGTCCTCCGGGGCCGCGTCGTTCTGGATGGTGATGTGGAACCGGCGGTTCTTGAAGCGCTGCGCCACGAACGGGCTGGCGTCGCCCCAGCCCTTCCATTGCCCGACGACGAGGCGCACGCCGTCGTCCGTTCCCACCCGGCCGTCGATGCGCATGGCGAAGCCGTACCAGACGTCGCTGCCGAAGGGCAGGTGCCGGGCTTCCGCCTCCCACACGTCGGCGCGGTCGCGGTGGGGCTGCAGATAGGGGGCGTTGGGATTGGCCGGGTCCAGGCAGCCCTTCCACGGCACCGGAGCGGCCGTCACCTCCGCCCGCACGTCGCCCGGATTGCGCAGCGACAGGCCCAGCACCTTGCCGCCGCGCGCCGCGTCGTCCCGCACGGCGAAGGCGTTCTCGGCGCGCTGGCAGGGCTGCACCGGCGACTCCGCCGGCGTCCACGCCTCGAAATCCTCGCGGTAGGAAACGGGGTCGGCCAGCGCCGGGGCGGCGTTCACGGGTGCGGCGCCCAGCAGGGCGGCCAGCAGCAGGGCGGGGGCGGTGCGCGTCATGGCGGGTCCCGGTCGGTCGGTCTGCGCCGTCTTCATAGCATGGGTTGCGTTTCCCCGCGCGCGGTTCGCGGATGCCGGGCATGCGGGCCAGACCGGCCGACGCCGCAGGTTGACGCCGTATGCGTACGTGTCCAGTGTTGCGGGACGCGGCCGCCGGATGGCCGCCCAACCGGGAGAGGGAGCAGATGGACATCGCCGAACGGACAGAGCAGGGCGTCAGCGTCGTCGGCGTCGGCGGACGCGTCGACGGCAGCACCGCGGCGGAGCTGGAGCGCCGCCTGCTGGCCGGCCTGCAATCGGGGGCGCCGCTGCTGGTCGACCTGTCGGGCCTGGGCTACATCAGCAGCGCCGGCCTGCGCTCCTTCCTGAAGGCGGCCAAGCAGGCCAAGGCGGCGGGCGTGCCCCTGGCGCTGGCCGGTCTGCAGGCGCAGGTGCGCGAGGTGTTCGAGGTCGCCGGCTTCCTGCCGCTGTTCGCCGTGCACGCCGACGTCGCCGCCGGCCTCGCCGCGCTGGCCGGCGCGCCGCACGCCCCGGCGGGCGCCGTTTCCGCCGCCGCCCCGGCGCCGGAGGGCAGCCACCCGACCCTGCTGGAGGAGGTGGTGCTGCTGGGCATCGACGAGGAATCGGGCGTGCCCCGTCCCACCGCGCGCAGCGTGCTCGACCTCGTGGTCGCCGGTGCCGCACTGATGGAGCTGGCGCTGCTCGGCCGCGTCGATTCGGACCTGGAGACCACCTCGGTCACCGACGCCACCCCGACGGGCGAGCCGCTGCTGGACGGCGTGCTGGCGGCGCTGGCCGCCTCCGGCCCCGGCCCGACCGCCGACCGCGTGTCGGAGATCGCCGCCTATGGCGCGGAGCTGCGCGAGAAGGCGCTGGACCGGCTGGTGGCGCGCGGCATCCTGCGCTGCCAGGAGGGCCGCATCCTGTGGATCTTCCGCGACCGCCGCTACCCCGTCGTCGACGGCCGCGAGCGCCGCGAGGTCCGCGCGCGCCTGCGCGACCTGCTGCTGGGCACCGACATCCCGGACGCGCGCGACGTGGTGCTGGTGTGCCTAGTGGACGCCTGCGGCCTGTTCGGCGCCGTGCTGAACGACGAGGAGTTCACCAAGGCCAAGCCGCGCATCGCCCAGATCCGCCGCATGGACCTGATCGGCCAGGAGGTCGAGCGCTCCATCGTGCAGATCGAGGCGGCCATCGCCCGGTCCATGCTGCCGGTGTAAGCGTCGCTTGCCCCCTCCCTCCCGCTTCGCGGGTCCCTCCCTCCCCCGCTTCGCAGGGGAGGGGGAGAAACGGCGGCAGTCCCCTCCCCTGCGCAGCGGGGGAGGGTTAGGGAGGGGGCAAAACCCTACATCAACCCCAGCGCCTTGAAGCTGGCGTGCTTGCCCTTGCCCACCACCACGTGGTCGTGCACGGCGATGCCCACGGCGTCGGCGGCGCGGATGATCTCCTTGGTCATGTCCACGTCGGCGCGGCTGGGGCTGGGGTCGCCCGACGGGTGGTTGTGCACCAGGATGACCGCCGTGGCGCCCAGCTCCAGCGCGCGGCGCACCACCTCGCGCGGGTAGACGGGCGTGTGGTCCACGGTGCCGCGCTGCTGCACCTCGTCGGCGATCAGCGTGTTCTTGCGGTCCAGGAACAGCAGGCGGAACTGCTCCGTCGTCTCGTGCGCCATCGCCGCCGTGCAATAGTCCATCAGCGCGTTCCAGGAGCTGAGCACCGGGCGCTTCAGCACCTGCTGCCGCATGGCGCGCAGCGCGCAGGCCCCCACCGCGCGCACCGTGGCGACGCGGGCGTCGCTGTTCAGCGCCACCTCGCCCGCCTTCAGGCCGCGCAGCTTCTCCGGCGGCGCCTGCACGGCGTTCCACAGCCCGCCGAAGGTCTGGATCAGCATCTTCGCCAGCGGCTTCACGTCCTTGCGCGGCTCGACGGCGAACAGCACCATCTCCAGCAACTCGTAGTCCTGCAGCGCGTCCGCCCCGCCGGACAGGAACCGGGCGCGCAGCCGGTCGCGGTGGCCGTGGTAGTGCGGGTCATCCTCGCCCCCCGAAGGGCTCCCTGAAGGCAGGGCATCGACGGGCGTGGAGAGGCCCGGCAGCGGCGCCTCCCTCAACGTGCCCGCATCAGTCGAAGATCTGCGCTTTCGGCGGTTCGCCTCGGCCATGGGTGTCCCGGATCTGCATGCATAGGTGTGTGCCGACTATAGCGCGCTCGCGTGCCGGCTGTCTCGAGCTCGTACGAACGCGATCTGGACAAACGCAGGTTGCCGGCGGCAACAATGGCGCCCCACCGGACGGAGCGTTCGTGCACCCATGGCCCTGTCAAACCTGACCTCCATCAGCGACAACCTGTACAACGAAGCCGCGCGCCTGAGCCGCGCCGTGTACGAGAGCGAGACCGCCAAGGCCTTCGCCCACGCGCCGGGCTGGACGCCGCTGACGTCCGCCGACCTGCCGGTGTCCACCGGCACGCTCAACAACGGCCTGTTCGAGAACCAGAACGGCAACGCCCTGGTGGCGGCGGCCGTGGTGGACGGCAAGCGCACGCTGGCCGTCGTCTTCCGCGGCAGTGACGAGCGCGAGGACTGGATCCAGAACTTCCGCAACATCGACGAGCACGCCGCCAACTTCACCGGCCTGCTCAGCGCGGCCGACGCGCTGGTGGCGCAGGGGCAGTTCGACCAGGTGCTGCTGGCCGGGCACAGCCTGGGCGGCGCCGTGACCCAGGTGTCGATGAACAGCCTGCCGCACGCGCCGCAGCTGGTCGGCGTCACCTTCGGCTCGCCGGGCTCGGTCACCGGCGGGGCGGACGACCGGCTGGTCAACTTCCGCGTCGCCAACGACCCCATCCCCTGGCTGGCCGAGCACCGCGTGGACATCGCCGACTTCGTCCGCTCGCTGCCGCCCGCCGGGCAGACGGTGGTGGCGCAGCGGGTGGCCGACCTCGTCCGCGAGGACCCGCCGCTCACCGCGCAGGACGTCCTGGGCACGCTGCCCTACATGACCAGCAACTACGCGCTGCGCGGCGCGCTGGTCGAGCTGCCGGGCTCCGGCGGGGTGCCGCTGCCGACCTCGCTCTCGGTCGACGTGACCGACAAGCTCGACCTGTCGCGGCACGGCATCACGCTGTACCAGACCTTCATGCCGACGCGCACCACCGGCACCGACGCGGGCGAGAGCTTCGCCGGCAGTGCCGCCATGGACGACCACTTCGGCTACGGCGGCAACGACACGCTGTCGGGGCAGGGCGGCAACGACGCGCTGTACGGCAATCTGGGCGACGACCTGCTGTTCGGCGGCGACGGCGACGACTGGATGCACGGCGGCCAGGGCGGCGACGCGGTGGAGGGCGGCGCCGGCAACGACCAGCTCTACGGCGGGCTGGCGGGCGACACGGTGTCGGGTGCCGCCGGGGCCGACACGCTGTTCGGCGGGCAGGGCGGCGACGCGCTGCTGGGCGGCGACGGCAACGACGTGCTGTGGGGCAATCTGGGCGACGACACGCTGACCGGCGGTGCCGGCGCCGACCGCTTCGGCTTCGGCGGCAACAGCGGCGCCGACGTGGTGGCCGACTTCGACGGCGCCGGGGGCGACCGCATCCTGCTGGCCGGCGGGTTGACCTACACCGTGCAGGCCGGCACCGGCGGCGTGGCCGTGCTGGCCCTCGGCACCGGCAACACGGTGACCCTGACCGGCGTGCGCGCCGACCAGTTCAGCAGCACGTGGGTGGTGTGAGCGACGGGGTTGGGGCGGGGTCGGGGCTTACGCCCCGACCTTCTCCACCGCGTAGGGCGGCTTGTGCATCCCGGCCGGGGACAGGGTGAAGATCTCGCAGCCGTCCTTCGTCACGCCGATCGAGTGCTCGAACTGCGCCGACAGCGACTTGTCCTTGGTCACGGCGGTCCAGCCGTCGCCCAGGATCTTCACGTCGTGGCGGCCGGCGTTGATCATCGGCTCGATGGTGAAGAACATGCCCTCGCGCAGCACCACGCCCTGGCCCGGCTTGCCGAAGTGCAGGACCGACGGCGGCTCGTGGAACACGCGGCCAAGCCCGTGCCCGCAGAAGTCGCGCACCACCGAGAAGCGCTGCGCCTCCGCGAAGCTCTGGATCGCATGGCCGACGTCGCCCAGCGTGGCGCCCGGCTTCACCTTCGCGATGCCGATCATCAGCGCCTCGTAGGTGACGTCGACCAGCTTCCTGGCCTTCACGCCGACGTCGCCCACCAGGTACATGCGGCTGGAATCGCCGTACCAGCCGTCCAGGATCGGCGTCACGTCGATGTTCAGGATGTCGCCGTTCTGCAGCCGCTTGTCGCCCGGAATGCCGTGGCAGACCACGTGGTTGACCGAGATGCAGGTCGACTTCGGATAGCCGCGGTAGCCCATGGGGGCCGAGATGGCGCCGTGGCCGCGGATGAAGTCGTCGCACAGCTTGTCCAGCTGTTCGGTCGCCACACCCGGCTGCACGTAGGGCGTGATGAAGTCGAGCGTGAGGGCGGCCAGCCGGCCGGCCTTGCGCATACCCTCGAAGTCCTCCGGGCCGTGGAGCCGGATGCGCTGGGATTCGAGGTCGTCGTGTTCCACCGGTGCTTACCTTTTTCGCGTCAGTCGTCCAGGCGCAGCGGCAGCGGCCGCTGCAGTTCGATCGTTTCCGGGGTGAGGGTGCAGGCCCAGCACACCGCCTCCACACCGCGCGCCAGCGCGCGGCGGAGCCCGGCATCGTAGGCGGGATCGATGTCCCCCGCCACCCGGAAGTAAGTGCAGTCCATGCGCTGGACAAGATAGACCATGACCGCGCGGCAGCCCTGCGCCACCATCGCGGCCAGTTCCTCCAGGTGCTTGGCACCCCGCGCCGTGGGGCAGTCGGGGAACTCCGCCGCCAGCCCGTCGCGCAAGGCCAGCCGGCGCAAATGGACGTTCTTCACCTCCACATAGGCCGGCGGCCGCCCGGCACCCTCCAGCAGGATGTCGACGCGGGAGTTCTGCCCGTACTTCACCTCGCGCCGCAGCCGCTCGTACCCCGCCAGCTCCGGGATCAGCCCGGCCGCGATGGCGTCGGCCACCAGGGCGTTGGGGTGGGCGGTGTTGACGCCGACCAGCCCGCCGTCCGCCTCGATCAGCTCCAGCGTGTGGGCCAGCTTGCGCTTGGGATTGTCGGAGCGCGACAGCCACACCGCGGAACCCGGCGCGTCGACGCCCATCATGCTGCCGGAGTTGGGCACGTGCGCCGTCACCACCTCTCCGCCGTCCAGTTCGACGTCGGCGAGGAAGCGCTTGTAGCGCTGGATCAGGCGGCCGGGGATGAGCGGGGCGGGGAAACGCATGGCGCAAGGACGCTACCCGCAACAGCGCTGCCTTGGCAACGGGCAGGAGACACGGATGCACACGGATGCCGGCTGCGCCGGCCACGGATCAACACGAATGATTTTTTATCCGTGTCCGTCCGTGCAAAATCCGTGTCCATCCGTGTCTCAAAATCCCCTTCACCGGCACCCCGTTGACAATCCCGCCGCCGGCCTCACCTTGGCAGGCGGCCCATCAGAAACGAACCGGACGCCATGACTTCCTCAGATGCCAACCCCACCGCCCCCAATCCAACCGCCGCCGTGCTGATCATCGGCAACGAGATCCTCTCCGGCCGCACCAAGGACGCCAACCTGCCGCACATCGCCGAGAAACTGGGGGAGATCGGCATCCGCCTGCGCGAGGCGCGCGTCGTCCCCGACGTGCCGGAGGAGATCGTCGACGCGCTGAACGCGTTGCGCGCCCGCTACACCTACGTCTTCACCACCGGCGGCATCGGCCCGACGCACGACGACATCACGTCCGAATGCGTCGCCAGGGCCTTCGGCGTGCCGCTTGAGCGCAACGCGGACGCGGTGGAGCGGCTGGAGCGCCACTACGCCGGGCGCCAGCAGCTGAACGAGGCGCGGCTGCGCATGGCCAACGTGCCGGCTGGCGGCATCCTGGTGGACAACCCGATCAGCGCCGCCCCCGGCTACCAGATCGGCAACGTCTTCGTCCTGGCCGGCGTGCCCAACATCATGCAGGCGATGCTGGACAGCGTCCTGCCGCGCCTCAGGGGAGGCCCGCCCATCCACGCCCGCACGGTCAGCTGCGAACTGGCCGAGGGGCGCCTCGCCGCCGACCTGGGCGCGTTGCAGGAGCGGTACCCGCAATTGGAGATCGGCAGCTATCCCTATTTCCGGCGCGGCGATTTCGGGGTCAGCCTCGTCCTGCGCGGCACCGACGAGGCGGCGCTGGACACGGCGGCGGAGGAGCTGTGCGGCATCGTCCGCACCCTCGGCGGCACACCCGCCCTGACCATCGGCGCGAAGGGCTAGGCGGTTCGGCGGGGAGGGTTCGGCGAAGGAGCGGGTGGCTATATCGGTGCGGCGGATTGTCGCGGGTCCGAACCAAACCAACTCTTAGAGTTGGGCATTGAACGGATGCGTGTCGCACCATGAAGCCGTACGAGAAAGCCGCCGTCCTCTTCCTTCTCCAGCATCTTGCCTCCGGCGCGGCCGGGGCGGTGGTGCTGGGCATCGGCATCCTGGTCTTCGACATCGCCAACCTGGGCACGCTGGTGACCGGCAGCGAGCAGTGGCTGATGGCCACGTTCCTGCTGTTCTTCGGCCTGATCACGACGTTCGGCGGGGTGGCGATGTGCGTGGGCGTGATGTCGATCGGCGAGGACCCCTACGCCGGCGGCGACTAGAACGGCCCGGCTAGAACGGCCCAAAGGTCTGGTAGACGAAGACCAGCGCCGCCAGCACGGCCAGCCAGATGGCCGTGTTGCGCAGCCACGTGTGCCGGTTCAGCGCGATGGCGCCGGGCACCACGATGATCATCACCATGAGCAGCCCCACCAGCCGCAGCCAATCGCTTTCCGCCATTGCTTTTACCCTCATCGCGCCATGCGCCGTCTTCACGATAGGCCCGCGCGGGACAATGTCCACACGCACTTGACCCGCCGCGCGACAGCGGCTATCCACCCCGCACGGGCGCGTGTCAAAGCCGTGGTTGATAACAACCACTCGGCGAAACACCGCCGGGGAGCGGGCGTGGCGGAACAGGCAGACGCATCGGACTTAAAATCCGAAGCCGCAAGGCGTGGGGGTTCGAGTCCCCCCGCCCGCACCATCTTTAAAATCAATATCTTAAATGTTTCCGCCTTGTGTTCCTTCAAAAGGGATGGCGGGCCAGCAATCATATAGCAATCGCCGTGTCGGGCATTGCTCCGGTAGGGCGGGCTGGCCCGCAGCCGGCCGAAACTCAGGGTTTTTGGGGCTCGGCTCGAAGAGGGCAGCTCGGGTGGAGCCTCCCGGCGGCTTGGCCGCCGGCCGGGCGCTGCTTTCCCCAGTGCACGCGCCGGTGGTTCATCCTGTTGACGTCCCATCGTCCTGTGGACAGGGGACGGTGAAGGGGACACCATCTGGAACAGAGGAGGCACCATGGCCAGCGACCTACAGATCCCACCTGAACTGCACGACAAGTTCGACTACATGGATTGCCGGTTGCCGAAGATCAGCCCGGCGATGCCCATCCCAGATCACATCCAGCGCGCAATCCAGGAACGTGCCGCGCGAAGGGCAGGTCGGTTCCAAGAGGAAACCCTTGGAAACAGTGACGTTTGACCCTGTTCTCCCATGCAGGTGATGCGATCGGTTGATCGGGAAATGGGACACGGGAAAAACGGGACACCGAGTCGCAATGGGACGGAAGTGGGATTCTAGAGAATTCCAACCTCGGTGTCCCATTGCCGTTGGGACGCGTGGAAATGTGCGCGTCGGCTCCGCCAGTTCGATGCGCACACCCGTCATGTCGTGGTGTGGTCTTGAGCGATTCGCTCTGCCTCCAGGCTCAACCTGATCAGGGCTTCCGCCGCGAGCACATCACCCTGCTCGGCACGGACCAGCAGCCCCTTCAGCAGCCGCCGGCGAGTTGCCGCCGCCAGTGGTGTGGCGCCGCGCCCGACCCGGCGCCCCTCGGTCGTAGTGGTGCCCATGGCGATCAACCACGCCCCGAAATGAGACGGAGGTGGCGCAGATCGGCATATAGCTCGTCAGAGCCCAGCCAAGCGGGCCGGTGGCGGCGCAGCTTCTGACCGATGGCCGCGATGTCGCCCATGGTCGACCTCAGCAGCTTGTCCAGGTGATTGGCATGTTCGACCAGGGCTGCCTCGGTGGCCTCGTCCTCCGCGATCTGGAACTGCTGGCGCGCCATCGTCGCCACATTCTGCGCGTCGACGTGGCGGCCTCTGGCCGCCGTCACCGCTTCGCCCGCCTCGTCGAGCATCTTGGCCAAGTCCTCCAGGTCCGCATCGACGACGGCGAGCTGGAGGGCGTGTTGCTTCTGGTCGTTCTTGTTGCCCTGCCGCGCGCTGTCCACGATGGCGCTACGCCGGCTGCGCAGATCGTCGATGCGCTCGCTGAGCTGGTTGTGCTTGGCGCGGGCGGCAGCCAGCACCTGTGCGGCCTCCCTCTCGCGCAGTTCGGCGCTGGCGAGCTGTTGGGCGGCGGAGCGGATTGCAGAGGTCTCGGTCATCTTCGTCCTCATCACTTGGAGTTTGAGCGGGGAATAGAGGAGCTTGCCGCGACTTGGTTCCTGCCAGCGCGGCGCTCTACGAGTTTGACCTGGCGGGCAGAAGGCCACGGTCGGTATGCAGTAATCATCCGGTGAACCCGTACGCCCCAGGCTGGTTGATGGTGGTCAGCGGGATCTCCTCCTCCTTGATCTTTTCCCCCGCCGGCGTCTCGTGGATCACCGTCATCGTGCCGCCGAGTTGAAGGTTCTCGCGCCCCGTGAAGGTCCGGGGGTCCGACGGCGGCAGCGGCGTTCCCGCTTCCGGCGCGGCCGGGCCGCGGCTGGTCTTCTTCGCCTTCGGCGCCGTGTCGCCGCCGGCCGCGCCGACGCCGGAGAACTTCTTGCCGAACAGCTCACGCCAGCGACCGACTGTCATGCCGTTGAGGTATGGGTTGGCGTTGGCGGCGCGGTCGCCGACGATGCTCTCCATCATCACGTTGTTGTCGGAGCGCATGATTTCGGCCGCCTTCCCCGGGCCGAAATGCCAGCCGGCATAGAGCCCCAGCGGCGTGACATCGGCGCCGCCGGCCTTCAGCGCCGGCGCGATGTCGTTCTCCAGGTGCTGCGACGCCATCTGGCGCGAGAAGTCGCGATTGTGCCGCAGCGCGAGGATCTGTTCCTCCGTCATCCCGGCGGTGCGGAAGCCCCCGTACTTCTTCACCGCCGCCAGCCAGGTCGATTTGGTGAACTGGTGCCAGCCGCGGGCACTGGTGCGGGTGTTGCCCTGCTGCGTGCCGTCGGCGCTTTCCACTGCCTCGAGCGTGTTCAGGAATGTGTCCGACGCCGGGCCGCCGGTCGGTATGACCGCCGGGGCGGACGGCGCTGGAGAAGCCCCGGGCGGGGTCGGGAGTCCAGGAAGCCCAGGCAGGGGCGGCGGCGGAGGGATGGCGGGCCGGCTGGCGCTGGGCGCCGGCGGCGCGTCCGGCGCGCTGGGCACGGGAGCGCCGTTGCGCCAGGGGCGGTGCGGCGCCAGCTTTCGCTCAAGGTCGTCCTCGAGGCGCTTCGCCGCGGCTTTGTCGCCGTCCATCATGGCGCGCATCGCATCGCCCAGCGGGTCGGCGAACTTGGTCACCTGTCCTAGCAGATCGGCCGTCAGGTCGCGGATGTTCGTGGTCAGCGGCAACAGGTTGGAGCCGATCTCGGTCAGCTTGTTGGACAGGCCGGCCATCGTCTCGACGACGCGCGTCCCTTCGGTCTTCTCCATCCCGTGGGCGGCCAGCGTGCGTACAAGTTCCTGCCGAAGATCCTCGCCCTGTAGCGCCTTCAGCGTCACCTTCTCGGCGTCGCTGACGTCGTTGCGTCCCAGCACCTTCGAGCGCCACGCGTCGAGATCTCTGGCGCCCATCACGCTCGCTATGTCAGCGAGCGCCGAAGAGTCGACGTTGCCCAGGCTGATACCGGCACGTTGCAGCCAGTGGTTGGCCGTGGACACGTCGCCATAGTGAAATTGACTGAGGGCTTCCGCCTGCCGGATGTTGATGCCGAAATGGCGAGCGAGCGCGTGATACTTCCTGTACTCCGACACTCCCTTGTAAAGCAGATTGAATTCTTCGCGCATCATCTCGAAATTGGTGACGCGGTCACCGTGGCCAAATGCTTTGTTCGGTGTCTCGAACATGCCGCCGGCCAGCAGATATTCGGCTTGGTAGGGGTCCGTGATGCTGCGGCGCGCCAGGGCCCGATAGGTGAGGTGCAGGGAGGCATCGCCGGCCGCCCCGCCCTGCATCACGGCGCTGTTGATCTGGTTGATCAGCGCTTCGGCCGCCGCGCCCTTCAGGCCCGCCATTCCGGTGGCGTTCATGCCCGCGTACATGCCGGCCCAGTCTTCGACGTTTGTGCGGTTGATCAGGTGGCGCGACGCGCCCTCCGACCAGCGCAGCAGCGCCTGCATGGTCTGTTCGACCTGCCCGGACATGCCGCCCTCGCGCACGGCCTCGCCCAGCATCAGCGCGAAGCGCTTGGGGTCCTCGCCCAGGTAGGCGGCGCGCCCGAGCCCGGCCACCATCGAGCCTGGGTCGATGCCGTAGCCGCGGGCAAAGCCAGCGCCGAACCGCACTTGGTCCTGCACCCGGGCGGAGTGCGTCTCGTTGGTGAGCTGCGTCCAGGTCTGCGACAGGCGCAGCGACTCCGCGTGCGTGATCCCCAGCCCTTCCGAGGTTTCGCGCACGCGCAGGCGCAGTTCACGGAAGTCGGTGCCGGCGTCGCGCAGGTGGCGCCAGAACTGGTCGACGCCAACCGCCTCATCCTGCCCCTGGCTGGCCCCGGTGGCGACCATCGAGCCGATCTTCTGGATACCGGCGAGGCCGAGCATCCAGGGGATCGCGGTCCTGCCGAACGCCAGCATGGAGGAGCCGAAACCGCCGCCGCCGGAACCACCGCCCCCGCCGGGAGACGCACCGCCGCCCGGTGTCCCACCTTCTCCACCGCCGCCCCCGCCGCCCCCACCGCCACCGCCGCCCCCGCCGCCGCCGCCGCCCGGCGAGGGAGGCGTGAACCGGGTGCCGTTCAGGATATAGCGGCCGGCCTGGACGGTGTGCCGGCGGCGGTCGCTCTCGTCGGGGAACGCCCGCACGTGCTGATCGTACCAGCCGCCCCAGTCTTCAGCGCCGATGCCGCGCACCGCGGCGGCCGTAGCGCCGCGGCCAATCTTCAGCAGGTCCTCGTAGTTCTTCTGCATCCGCTGGAGGTCGGCGGAAACCTCCTTCAGCTCCGGATGCGACAGGTCGAGATCCTTGAAGGCGCGCCCCTCCTGCCCGGCGCGCCGGATCGCGGTGCGGATCTGCTCGAAGGCGTTGCTGACGGAGGAGGCATCAGCGGTAATCGGGATGCGCACCCCGGACATGATCAGCTCCGCACGACAGGCTGGTTGGGGATGGCCAAGGCCGCCATCCGCTGGGAGATCCGCTCCGCCGACGCCGCTGCGAGGCTGGAAGCGCGGTCTTCGAGCAGCCGCTCCTGTCGGGCGTCATGCATCGCCTTCTCGTCGGCGATGGCGCCCAGGAAGCTCGCGTGTTCGCGTTCCAGATCCGCGAGCCGAGCCCTGGCGTCGGCCGTGTCGTTGCCGGTGAGCAGCGCTTCGCTGATGGTGACTTTCGTCAATTCGATTTGCTGTGCGGCCAGAGCGGCTTTCGCCTCGAGATCCGTTTTCATGGGGATCACCGGAGGCGGACGGTGAGGCCGAACCGGACGGCCAGGTGGTGGAGGGCAGTTTCGCGCTTCGACGCCTCATGGGCGGTCACACGGCGTTCCATGACGTCCTCGTGAAGAACGGCACGGGCCTTAGCGAAGGTCTCGCGGACCCGCTGGTCCAGCGCAGCGGCGTCCCGTTCCTGTTGCGCTTGGCGTTCCTCTGCGCTCCGGCGCTGCGCCTCCTTCTCCATCGCCTTGGCGAGGCGCTGCATGCCTTGGACGTCGTCAACGTACATGATCTCCGGCATGCGCTGCGCCTTCTCCAGGCCCTCCCGCTGGCACGCCGCAAGATCATCCAAAAGCAGGTCGAAGTTGGATCTCATACCTTTTCCCCTCATTCCGGCCCATTTCGGTGATTTTTGCCGTCACGACTTTTGGGCGCCGAGCAATAGGGGAAGCTGGGAGGGCGGGGGCTTGGCTGTTTCGTACGAGCGGTGCGGGAGGTGCCTGAAGCCAAGTCGTGACGGCTTAATCGTGCTCGTGTCGTCTACAGGAACGGAGCGCGCGGTGTCGGTGGAACGTGAGGGGGGCAGTCTCAACCTTTTCCGCTGCGAACGGCGCTCCTGCTCACTGTCGGTGACGAGCTGCGCGGCATCTTGGCAGGCTGCCCAGCGCAAGCGGCCGGAGCCGTGGGAAGGGCTGTGGCACTGCCGGTCCTGCCCCGTCGGTGCGGCGAGTGCCGGCAAGCCCATGCCCGTCGCCACCGTTACCGGCGACGCCCTGTCGTGCATCTGCCCGCGCTGCCAGCGCTCGGCCGCCAGGATCATCAAGGGGCGCCTGTGCGTCTCCTGCTACAACCGCGAGCGCGAGGTGATCAAGGGGCGGAACGCCAAGGGCACCATCCCGCGGTTGACGGCGAAGCTCCATCGCCAGGTCCTGGCCGTGAACGATGGGAACGCCGTGCGCGTCGAGGTCTTCGATCGCGTCGCCAGCCGGGTCGAGGCGATGCTTGCGATTGCCCGAACGTCGACGGGCTCTGTTGCCTTCGGCCGGCCGGCGTTGCTGCTGGAGGCGCGGGCATGATGGGGGAGAGCTGGGCCATTCTCGACCATGCGTGCCGCGTGTGCGGTGGCCGGCTCCTGAGGAACGGCGCAACCTGCCTCTGCCCAACGTGCGGCGCCGCGGCGCCGAGGGTCGACGAGATCTGCGGCTGCGGGATTCGGGCGGTTGGTCACCCGAGGATGAAACCCCTCATGCGCTGCATCCTGAACCCATCGCCGACGCCGGAGATGCCATCGCTGGTGCTGATCGCGCCGACGGCCACCGCGGGCTTCTGAAGCGAGAGGGCGGGGACGTCAGGTGCGGGGCTCCGATCTATCGAGCCGGATCAAGGGGCACTGGTTGATGGGCCCTGCTTTATCGAACCCTGCTGCGCCTCTCGGCTTCCTGGGCTGCGGCAGCGGGCTCGAGCGACAGGACGCATGCTGTTCCGGAGAACCCGGCGACGATACAGATCGCGACGGTGGACCGCCGCTGGAGCGCGAAGAGCGTTCCGGATGCACCGTCGCTGACGCTCTTCAGCTCGAAGCCGTCCGCGAGCAGCTGGTTAAGGGATTGATCTGTCTGCTGGAATCCAGGAAGCGCCATTGCCAGCGCAGACCTGTTCAACTGCTCCAATCCCCCGACGCCCTGTGCAAGGGCGCTGCCCATCGTCATGAAAATGCAGGTGCTGATTGCTGCGATTCGGAGCACGGCGGCCTCGTGTGCGGTTTCGGCTTCAAGCGTACCCGCGATACTTGTTCGTGTCATAGAAAAATGCACGCTCAGAGGGTAGTTGTGCTGTTCGCGTTGATGCTGTTCACGCGTGAGGCACGCGTGGGTAACGTGTGCCGTTGTCCACTCGGGGGGATGCTGATGCCCAGGGTGAACCGAACTGGTGAGCAGCCAACCACGCGCCCATGCGGGAGCGGTGGTGACCATCGCTGATTAATCAGACCGGCGGCCGGACAGGCGCGCTCCGACACGTTCGATCGTCTCCCTGTCACCCGGCCGCATCCGCTCCAGGTCTTTGGTGGTGATGAACAGGCCGCGGCGCCGATGCCAAGCTGCTGCGGCCATCGAGCGGATCTCCGAATCATCAGCAGGAAGCTCGGGCTGGAACTTGGCGAGGTATGAGCGAACGGTCATGATCGGGGGCTCCGGTTTCAGCGAAGGATCAGCGCGGCGTCGGGAAGGCCAGGGAGGCACCTTGGTCGTTCCGCGCTGGGCGAGGCATGTGTGGCGGCGGGGGGCCTACCCGACAGCCTCCATCTGCCCGAGGATTTCGCTCACAAGATCGGCAGGGGCACCGCACGGTGCCTGCCCAGCACGCGGCTGGTGCCCCGGCTTGGCACCCCATTCGGAAAGCCAGAAGCCACTGTCCCGAAAGCCGATCAGGCGGGGGCGCCACTGGGCTCGGCGGAGATCTTCGCCAACGAACCTCTCCGATGTTTCGGCCTGACGGCGCCTGTCGCGGCGCTCCTGGACGGCGGGCCAGAAGTAGTTCAGCGAATTGGCTCGAGCCGCACGACCGTCGGCGATGGCGTCGCGGATGGCGGGCAGGATATCGCACTCCGGGTCCGCGCCATCGGCGATCCACTGCCGCACGGCGCTGTAGGGCCTGGGGGTCGGCAACTGATCCCAACCCAGCATGGCGACGATCTGAGGGCCCACATCACGCCATCCCTCGCGCGGAGCAGCTTCCTCTGCTTTGTTCTGTTCTTCTCTGTTCTGCTCTGCTCTGGGCGTTTCCGGGCGTTCCATGGCGTTACGCGGCGTTACATCGTCCGCAACGCCACGCTTCTGCCTTTCCCGCTCTCGGTGGGCGCGGACGCGCTCAGCCGAGTTATCGTTCTCACGTTCCCGCTTGGGCTGGCGTTTATCCCATTTCTGAACTCGGCCAGCAGCGATCATGCCCCGCTGCTCGAAGGCGTCCATCAGGGCGCGGATATGGTCTTCATCCGCATCGAGAGCACAGGCGATCACCTCCGGGTCGGTTCCCGCAATGCTTCCGCGGTCTTCGGCCTGGGAGGCGGTGTCGAGAAGGAGCCACCATGTCGCGACGGCGAGCGCGCGCGTAACGCCAGCCTTACGGGCGACCAGCGTCAGCTTCGTATCGGTCGGGGCGCCGTGCCAGGAGCGAAACCAATCGACCATGATCATTCCCTCGCCAAGTCGCTGAACAGGGTGCGCTCGGCGTCGTAATGCGCCTGCACGGCACCGGTGCGCCCGTCGCGCTGCTTGAGCACGAGGAAGTCGGCGACCCCCCGCGCGGCGCTCATGCGCTGCTGCCAGCGGGCGTGGCGGTCATTGAACTTGCCGTCGTCCTCGCCACGCTGCACAGGCTCCTCCTTGGAGGCGTAGTATTCGTCTCTGTGCAGGGCGAGCACGACGTCGGCCTCCTCCTCGATGCGGCCGGACTCACGGAGGTCGGAGAGCTGGGGGCGCTTGTCCTCGCGCTCTTCGACCTTGCGGCTGAGCTGGCAGAGCAGCATCACGGGAACGCCAGCGGCTTTCGCCGCGCTTTTCACCGCCTTCACGGTCGCGGAGCGCTCCTCATAGTCGCTGCGATACGCACGGTCGCCGTTCATGCGCTGAAGGTGATCAACGATGACCAGCCCAACCTTCTTCTGGCGGCGCAAGCGCAGCATGCGCTGGCGCAGCCGCATCGGCGTCAGCGTGTCGCTGTCGTCGATGAACACCGGCAGCTTGGCCAAACGCTCGCCGGCCCGCTGGAGCTGGAGCCAACTGGCCGGATCGAGTTCGCCTCGGTCCTGCTGCTGGGTGCTGATGCCGGTTTCGGCAGCGAGCCAGCGCGCAACCAACCCGTCACGGGTCATCTCGGCCGAGAAAATTGCCACCGGGACGCCGGACTGGGCGGCCTTGCGAGCGGTGGTGGTGATGGCCATCGCGGACTTGCCCATGGCCGGGCGGCCGGCGCAGATCCACAACTGGCCAGGCTTCATGCCGCCGGTCATTCGGTCCAAGTCGTGCAGGCCAGTGGTGACGCCGGCGACGGCACCGCCCGCCTTCCATGCGGCCTCAATCCGGCTGAGAGTCTCGGCAACGGCCGTACCGGCGTTGACGATGGCGTTGCCGTCCTGGCGCTCGGCCAACGTGAACAGCGCACCCTGGATCTCCTCCAGGCGCCGCTCCGCCGGCTGGTCGTCCGGCAGGTATCCGAAGTCAATGAGCTGATGGCCGGCCTCGATCATCTGGCGGCGCATATACAGCTCGACGATTTCCCGCCCGTATTCCCGGGCGTTTACCACCGTCACCACGTTGGCAGCCAACTCGGCCAGGTATTTCGCGCCGCCGTCCACAACCAGGTCCAGGTCGGCGTCGAAGTAGCGCTTCAGGCTGATTGGGTCCGCACTGCGCCCATCGCTGACCGCATCCGCGATGGCCCCATAGAGGCGCTGGTGCACGGGGTCGTAGAAGTGCTCCGGCCGCAGAAACTCGGCCACCTTCTCGAAGGCCCGATTGTTGACCAGCAAGGCGCCCAGGAGCGCCTGCTCGGCTTCTTCGTTGTGGGGAGGCGCCTTCATGATTCGCTCTCCTCCCGCGCTGCCAGCGTGGCCATCCGGTTGCCGAGGCTCTCCATGTCGACTGTGTCGATCGGGCCCCGCTGCCAGCACAACCGCTCCATGTCCTCGTCCAGCCCTTCACGCAGCTCCGTGATGGTGGCGACGCGGATCGTGGGGAAGCCGGGAATCTGCACCTCCTTACGCGGCGGAGCGGCGAGACGACGCCGGGTCGTGACGGCACCTTGAGGGGACCCACTCACTGCGCAATGACTGCCCCCGCCGAGCCCTTCCACGGAGCGGCGGGGGATCTTCTTGTCCGGCAGCCAGGTCATCACAGCACCGTCTTCGGTTCGGAAGACGAGCGGCGTGGCTTAGAGAGCTTGGTGAGCGCCCAGCGGCGGAGAGTGCCAGCCTGATACTTCGCGAAGCGTCCGTAGTGCTCAACGGGCGGCCCGTCGGAACGTCGAGTGAACCAAGTTGCCAAGGTCGCTGGCGACGTTTTCAGGCCCATGGCGCTCAGAAGCTCGGCGGCCTCCCTGCGAGAACACAGGTGCTCGTCGGGAACAAGCAATATGGCGGAGCGCTCTGCGTTCTGGGGCGGGGTGGCGCTGGCCCTTACAGTATTTGTTTCGGTATGATGCTGGAACATTGGAGCCTCACTGATGAGTTCGCCGCCCTGGTGGGGCGGTGCATCAATGATTGTCAAAGCTCAGCAAAGGAGCGCAAACGGTAACAGGTAACTGTTGCCTGTTGTTTGTTACTGTTACCTCCGTTTGTCACTCCATCTTTTGAAATAAACCTCAACTGTCTTTTGCCCAATGCCTAGGCTGGACGCGCATTTGCCATACCAATCCTTCTTCAAAGTCTCTCCGTTGTATGGGTATGAGGTGATGTTAGCTTCAAACCAAGCCCAAGCTTCTGCCGTCTTACCTCGCTGGGGGCGCGCCTCCCGCCTTTCCACGGCTTCCCCTTCTGGAAGCCTATGGCCGACAGCACCCGAAACTGCGACCGGTGGTTTCACGTGGCGTGAGTGTGCAGTAGGTGAGGCTGGCCAAGTTAACTTTACGTCGGCACTGGAAATTAGCACGCTTATGCAATGAATGTTGGGGTCTATCGAAAGTGATGTTCCATCTTGTTGCAGTGTGGATTGCTTCCATTGTATGGCGGTAATCGGTAATCTCATGGAAGCTGCGGCGCCTTCTTCAAGGAATATGCCGCTTGTATCTGAGGGGAACTGCCACACGTTTTCCTTGATCTCCGTGAATGCTCGTGCGCATGCTCCGTTCTCCAGGCCTGCTCGCCAGAGATGCCGCAATGTTGAATCGCAAGCATCTGGGTCATCGGGGATACTTCCTGTGTCGAGATAGATGATCCATGCAAGGGCCTGTCCAAGCGTCCAGTACCGTGGCAACTCATATGGGCAGGGCGGTGGTGCGAGTTCCGCTTTTCCAAGTGGGAAGTAGTCTGATAGATGAACCCATTTTTCATCAATGATGGACGGCGGTAAAATGCGTTTTTTGACGCAAAAATCCTTCACCGCTTCATGTGAGATAAGATTTTTTCTTGAAAACGCTATGAATTTTTCAGGAATATTATTATGGCTATCGATTTGCGTTCCTTTTGCCTTCCTTACGAACTCAGGGAGAAGATGGCGATCAGTAGGGGCGTATTGTTCATCGACAAGGCCAGATCCATTTTTTCCGTAGAACCAACCGATGGCGGCCCAATGAAGTATACGTTCGATAACAACACCAATTTCATCTCCTGACTGCAAGGCCCAATCCTGAGCCAGGTCGAATAGATTGGTGTAGCGATTATCGAATGTCATCTTCTGATCTCGAGCATGCGTCGTTGGTGATGTGCGAGCGACGGCATCCTGAAGCAGGGTTGACGCTCTCGGCGCCCCGTCTGAGGCACGTTGACAACATTGAGGGGCTTGGCTAGCGGGGCTGCCCGTGTTGGAGTCGCGGTTAACCGCTGCCAGAGATTTCCTGCTTCAGCCTGACGCCGGTTCCTCCTCCTTCAGAGGTCTCGCCGCTGCCGATGAACGCCACGCCGCCGGTCTCAAGGGCAGCCCGGATGTCGGTCAGCGTCCGGTAATAGGGGTTTCGCGCGCCGCGCTCGAAGTCGGCGAGCGTCTGCTTTGCGACCTTCGCACGTGCGGCCAACTCCTGCTGGCTCCAGCCCAGCAGCGCACGACCGGCGCGGCTTTGCTCAGGGGTGATAACGCATTCTGTCATGATGTTGTGCTTTTATATTGACCAATCGATAGGGTTAGGTCAATACTTTGGCATGAGGTTAGGCCATTCGCAATGGGGTAGCCTCAGATCACGCCACTTCGGCCACCGCTGTAGGAGAAATTATGTCAACCACCAAGGTGTTAGGCAGCCCTCAAGCTCAATCGAAGGCAGGCGCCCCTCCTGCTGACCAGCTTCTCGTATTGGCCTGGGCGGGCTATGTCGCCGCGGTTGCCGAAATGGGGCAGGCAACCCATCCAGACAAAGACGGTGAGTCGCAGCGTCGAGTGACCGCGTGCGCCGAGGTTCTCGAGAGCCACCCTGCACATACGCCTGTCGGCATTGCCGCCAAGCTGCGCTACCTGGTGAGCGGAATCCATGACAGCCCTGCTGCCTGGAAGGCGTTGGTTGAAGGGGGGTCGCTGCAAGACGCCATTGTCGACGATTCGCGAGCCAAGGCGCTCTGGGATGTCATTTCGGAGGTCGAAGCGCTTGTAATGGCTCCGGTAGTCGAGCCCGATGCCTTCGCCGACACGGTGGCAGCCTTCGAGAACGCTGCTCCTGAACCGCTTTGCATGCCCCAATCGCCTACGGATGCCATGGTCCAGGCTGGTGCTGCTGCGGCCGGTATCACGCTGAAGCGGTTCGCAAACGCCTATGCCGCCGCGGTGGAAGCGTTTAAGGGGGAGCGCGCGGCATGACCGCCGTGGCCTGCATCATACCGCAGCGGCCGGCGCTTCGTGCGCCGGCCATCCACTTGGAGATCGAGCGTCGGCGCGGCGCCGTCGTCGCCGACTGGCAGGCCGCCGTCATCGCGGAGTGCCGCCGGCATGAGACGCTGAACCCGGCGCTGGTGGCCAATTTGAAGCGTGCCGGCCTGCTGGAGCGCTGCACTTTCCTGGCCAGCGACACGCCGGCCGGCCCGCTGCGGTTCCGCTACATCGGCTGCCCGACCATCGCCATGCTGGGGCGGGGGTGGGCGCGCCGGCATATGGGCCGGCCGCACATGGAAAACCCTCACGTCGAGTTCCCCGACGCGCTGGCGCCGCTTTATGCCGAGGCCATCGACGGCGGGGAGCCGCTGCACAACCGCGTGACCATGCACGGACCGTGGGCGGAGGGGCGGCCCTACACGCACGTCTTGTGCGGCTGGAAGGCGGCGGACGGCCGGCGTGCCATCCTGTCCGCCATCGCCCTTCACTGATGGGGCCGGCCGTGCACGAGGCGCCCGAAGTCCTGTTGCACGCCCCCGCGGCCCAGCCGCAGGAAGTGCAGCGGCGGGCGCTCCACGCCGGCTTGCCGGTAGAGGATGGTGGGGCGCCGGTCCAGGTGGCGCGGGCCGGCGCGCTTCGTCGCCCAGGCCGGCACCACGTCGGGCGTGACGACGCCACACCACCACGACGGCTGCCAGCGCGCCCAGGACAGCAACCGCACTGCCCGGCCGACTAGGTGGAACAGCCCACGCCCGCGCCAGTCCGACCGATTCCAGCCGGCGGCGATCCAGCACACCGGCCCGAAAGTCTCGTGCGCCGGCCCGTCACCGACGAAGCACCGCTCGCCGGCCGGAGCGTCGGCGGGGTCATCGTAGAACAGCTCCAGCGCCGCCAAGTGATCGGCGAACGAGTGCGCCCGGCAGTCGACCAGCAGCCCGGCCTGCACCGCCACCACGTCGCCGTCGCCGGCGGTGTCCACCGCGCCCACCCAGAAGCTGGGCAGCGACGCCGCGCGGTGCAGGATCGGCACCCAGGACGCGAGATTGCGTCGGTTGATGGCCTCCAACTCGCACCAGTTGTCGGACACCACCAGCGTGAGGCCCATCGCCAGCGCATCGGCGCACAGCCGGTCGCGAACCCGCCCCAGCAATTCGGCATGGGGCATGTCGCCGATGGGCAGTGTCTCGATCAGCGCGCGTCGCGAGGCTGCTTCCGCTCTCGTTTCTCCCAGCATGTGGATGATCCGTAGACGTTAGGGGCCGGGCTAATTGTCAATCTCTCAGCCTGGCCTTCCTGCGGATCATGGCGTCACGAGCGCATGGCGTTTCCGGTGCCGTAGAACGATGCCCCCAGCCCTGCGGAGCCACTTGGCAACTGCATCCCCAGGGCCGACTTGCCGGCCAGCGCGAACGGTGAGACGCTGAGGGCAGACCAATTGCCAACTCGAAGGCATCCATGTGCACTCCCTTCCCCAACAGCTCCGCGCCCGGGCAGGACGCGGCTGGTGCAGAGCGGGAAGGCGGTGCAGGGGCGCTTGGCGGTGGCGTGCCGCCATGACCCCTCAATCCCTCTTCTTCCAGGCCAAGGCCCACCGCGTGGGCGAGGTGCTGGAGTTCCACCCGCTGCTCGGCCATTGCGCCGACGTCGCCGCCTGTCTGGAGGCGCTGCTGGAGCGGCCGGTCATCCGCGACCGCCTGGAGCATGCGGCCGGCGGCGTGCGGCTGACCGAGGTGCACCGGCACCGTCTGTGCGTCCTGGCCGCGCTGCACGACGCCGGCAAGGTCAACCACGGCTTCCAGCGCCGCATCCGGGGCGAGGGCAGGGGCGCCGGCCATGTCGGCCCGCTGCTGGCCCTGCTGGACGACACCGTGCCGCGGAACCGGCCGCTGAGACGCGCGGTCATCGCTGCGCTCGGCCTGCCGGCCATGGCCGATTGGTGCGATCCGCCGGAGGGCGTCGACGCGTACCTGCGCGCCATCCTCGCCCACCATGGCGCCCCGGCGCAGGGCGAAAGCGCCGACGCCGCCCTGTGGAGCGCGGCCGGCGGGCGCGACCCGGTGCAGGGCATCGCCGGCCTCGCCGCCGCGGCGCGCGCGTGGTTCCCCCAGGCGTTCGAGCTCGGCGAGCCGCTGCCGGCGGCGGAGCCCTTCGTGCACGCCTTCTGCGGGCTGTTGATGCTGGCCGACTGGTTGGGCTCCGACGCGGCGTTCTTTCCCTACGCCGCGCCGGGCGACGGCGACCGCATCGCCTTCGCGCGTGAGCGGGCGCGCCACGCGCTGGCCGCCATCGGCCTGGACACGGACGCCGCGCGGCGGCGCCTGGGCGACCGGCTGCCGTCCTTCCAGGCGCTGTTCGGCGTCGAGCCGCGCCCGGCGCAACGCGCCGTCGAGGCGCTGGACGGCGCCGACGACGGCGGGCTGGCGATCCTGGAGGCGGAGACCGGCAGCGGCAAGACGGAGGCGGCGCTGCGCCGCTTCCTGGAGCTGTTCCGGCAGGGGGCGGTGGACGGGCTGTACTTCGCCCTGCCGACCCGCACCGCCGCGGTGCAGATCCACGCGCGCGTGCACGATGCCGTCGCACGCATCCTGGGCGCCGACGCGCCGCCGGTAGTGCTGGCCGTGCCCGGCTATATGCGGGTGGACGACGGCACGGCGGAAGGCCGGCTGCCGGGCTTCGGCGTGCTGTGGCCGGACGGCGGGCCGGGTGCCGACGGGCGCGGCTGGGCGGCCGAGCATCCCAAGCGGTACTGCGCCGCGCCGATCGCCGTCGGCACCATCGACCAGGTGCTGCTCGCCGCCTTGCAGGTCAAGCACGCGCACCTGCGCGGCGCCGCCGTGCTGCGCCAGTTCGTCGTGGTTGACGAGGTGCACGCCTCCGACCCCTACATGGCGACGCTGCTGGGCGTGCTGCTCGACCTGCTGCGGGCGGCGGGCGGCCACGCCCTGCTGCTGTCGGCGACGCTGGGTGCCGCGGCGCGCACCCGCCTGCTCGGCCGGCCGGCGTCGGCGACGCCGCCGCTCGCCGAAGCGGTCGCCGTGCCCTATCCGCTGCTGGCGACGCGCGCCGGGGACGGCCCGCCCATCGCCGCGGGCGGGACCGCGAAGCGCATCACCATCCGCCTTGCCGACGCGGCGGCGGAGGCGGACTCCATCGCCGCCGAGGCGCTCGCCGCCGCCCGCCGCGGCGCCCGCGTCCTGGTGATCCGCAACACGGTGCGCGGCGCGCTCGCCGTCCAGCTCGCCCTGGAGGGCTGCGGCGGGGGCCGATGCCGGCCTGCTTCTCGCCTGCGAGGGCGTGCCGGTGGCCCACCATTCCCGCTTCGCCCGCGAGGATCGGCTGCGGCTCGACGCCGCGCTGGAGGAGCGCTTCGGCAAGGGGGCAAGACCCGGCGGCGCCGTGGCGGTGACGACGCAGACGGCTGAACAGAGCCTCGACCTCGACGCCGACCTGATGATCACCGACCTGTGTCCGGCCGACGTGCTGTTGCAGCGGTTCGGCCGGCTACACCGCCACCAGCGCGCGCGGCCCGACGGATTCGCCGCGGCGACGGCGGTGGTGCTGGCGCCGGACACCGGGGCGCTGGCGGCGCTGATCGCCGTCGACGGCGTGGTGCGGCGCGGCCTGAACGGGTTGGGGACGGTCTATCCCGATCTGCTGGCGGTCGAGGCGACGCGGCGCGCGCTGGCCGCCGGCGGGGCGCTGGACCTTCCCGCCATGAACCGCCCGCTGGTGGAGGCGTCCACGCATCCCGAGGCGCTGGCCGCGCTGGCGGTGGAGCTGGGCGGCGCATGGCCGGCGCTCGACCGGCGGCTGCGCGGCGGCGAGGCGGCGCAGCGCACGCTGGCGCGGCTCAACGCGCTGGACTGGCGGGGGCCGCTGCCGGACGCCTTCCAGGAGGCCGATGCCGAGATCCGCACCCGGCTGGGCGCCGACGACCGGCTGGCCCTGTTCGACCCGCCTGTCCGCGGCCCCTTCGGCGTCGCGATCGGCGGCGTCACCGTTCCCGGCTGGCTGGCCGCCGGCCGCGTCCCGGCGGACGCCGTGCCGGAGCGCATCGCGGCCGCCACGGACGGCCTGACGTTCCGGTTCGGCGCGCTGGACCTCCGCTACGACCGCCTGGGCCTGCGCCCCGCAGAGGCTGGCTGACCGCGCCGCCTTGCTCGCACAAGGCGAGCGTGTTATGCGGAAATGCACCAGCGGAATCTTGAACAATCGAAGACTGACAGCGACTTACACCCGAGAGGTGCCCCCGCACATGCGGGGATGGACCCGGCGTGACCTTCACGCAAGCCGACTTGGCACCGGTGCCCCCGCACATGCGGGGATGGACCCTCCACGCCCATGCGCTTGGCGTCCGGGCCGCCGGTGCCCCCGCACATGCGGGGATGGACCCGAAGCCGACATCGTCGAAGGCTGCCTGTCCGCGGTGCCCCCGCACATGCGGGGATGGACCCTCTTGCAATATCAGGGTCTTCGTTTTCCTTGCGGTGCCCCCGCACATGCGGGGATGGACCCATCGCCCGGAAGCTGAGCGACGCCTTCGCCAAGGTGCCCCCGCACATGCGGGGATGGACCCCTGGGTGGCGGCAAGAAGTCGCGCGAACTGGGGTGCCCCCGCACATGCGGGGATGGACCCGCCACCTTCACGCCGCTGTTTCCCTTGCTCAGGGTGCCCCCGCACATGCGGGGATGGACCCCAGCACGAACGGTCCATCGACGATCAGGTGCGGGTGCCCCCGCACATGCGGGGATGGACCCCACCAAAGCCGCTGGACGAGCATCACGTCGATGGTGCCCCCGCACATGCGGGGATGGACCCTCGTACGTTGCCACGCCGGCTGCTTGGCCTTGGGTGCCCCCGCACATGCGGGGATGGACCTCTGCCATTCTCGTTCCGGTGGCGCGCCGGCAAGGTGCCCCCGCACATGCGGGGATGGACCCCCAGGCCGACATTTCGTCGTCGGCGCTATCGAGGTGCCCCCGCACATGCGGGGATGGACCCCGCGCTCTGTGCGGCTTAGCCGCCGCCCTCCTGGTGCCCCCGCACATGCGGGGATGGACCCTCGGCCGGCGGCACCCCCACCGCCGGCCATTTGGTGCCCCCGCACATGCGGGGATGGACCCCTACGCCGCCAAGGATGCGACGCATGCTCCCGGGTGCCCCCGCACATGCGGGGATGGACCTCAATAGGCGCGCCTAATACGCAATCGTGACAAGGTGCCCCCGCACATGCGGGGATGGACCCTCGTCCTGCGACAGGCCGGCCTCGTGCGCGATGGTGCCCCCGCACATGCGGGGATGGACCCTCCCGATGCCGCCGGAGAACATCACGACGTGGGGTGCCCCCGCACATGCGGGGATGGACCCGACGGCACGGCCGACAGCGTCATCACCGGCGTGGTGCCCCCGCACATGCGGGGATGGACCCTCGACCTCTCGCCGCAGTTTGGCCGCCTCGGCGGTGCCCCCGCACATGCGGGGATGGACCCGCGCTCACGCTGCCGTTGGTGTAGGCGGTGCAGGTGCCCCCGCACATGCGGGGATGGACCCGCCGCTTCGGGCGCTCCACCCTGTACGGCTTCGGTGCCCCCGCACATGCGGGGATGGACCCTCGATGGATCCGATTTCCGTGCCCCGGAACAGGGTGCCCCCGCACATGCGGGGATGGACCCTGTTCGCCGTAGGCGCTGAGCGACTTGCTCAGGGTGCCCCCGCACATGCGGGGATGGACCCCTTGCCAAGGTGGCCGAAGCGCACAGCGAGGCGGTGCCCCCGCACATGCGGGGATGGACCCGGCATTCAGACGACCGGCGTCTACAGCGTCGAGGTACCCCCGCACATGCGGGGATGGACCCGGATCAGGGTTTCACGCTGACCGGTTCAAGCGGGTGCCCCCGCACATGCGGGGATGGACCCTTCTACGAGATCGCGGCCATCACCATCACCCTGGTGCCCCCGCACATGCGGGGATGGACCCGACGCGAGGATTGAAGCCTACCGCATGAGGGCGGTGCCCCCGCACATGCGGGGATGGACCCACTACCAGCTGACGTGGGTTGCCGCCGCCTGGGGTGCCCCCGCCATGCGGGGATGGCCCCTCCCACTGCTGGCCGTCCAGCTTCACGGGCGTGGTGCCCCCGAACATGCGGGGATGGACCCATGGGGCCGGGTCTCGCGCACCGCTGCCTTCAGGTGCCCCCGCCCATACGGGGATGGCCCCCGCGCGCTGTGCGGCTTCGCCACCGTCGATGGCGTACCCCCGCACCCGCGGGGATTCGCGCGCATGCCCTCTCCACCGCCGCGTGCCGATTGACAGCCGCCGGCACGCGGGGTGAGACTCGGGCTCAGCTCGTGCTTCTGGAACGGAGGGAGGGCGGCGTGGTGCTGAAGGGGCGCCTGGGGCTGGAGACCGCCCGCATTCCGCACGCCGACCGGCACGGCCTGCTGTGGCTGTCGCGTGGAACGCTGTTCGTCGAGGACGGCACGCTGCGCTTCCAGTGCGCCGGCTCGGCCGAGCTGGCGCCCGGCGACTACGCCATCCCGTTCCAGACCGTCTCGATGATCCTGCTGGGCCCCGGCACCACGGTCAGCCACGACGTGCTGCGCCTTGCCGCCCGGCACGGCACCGGGCTGGCGGCCGTGGGCGACGACGGGGTGCGGCTCTACACCGCGCCGCCGCTCGGCCCCGACGACAGCCGGCTGGCGCGGGCCCACGCGCGGGCCTGGGCGGACGCCGACGGCGCCCGGCTGTCGATCGCCCGCCGCCTGTACGCGTGGCGCCTGGGCGAGGTGCTGCCGCACCGGGACATCGAGGTGCTGCGCGGCATCGAGGGCGCCCGCATGAAGGAGACCTACCGCCTGCTGGCCGAGCGGCACGGCGTGCGCTGGCAGGGGCGCCGCTACGACCGCGCCGCGCCTACCGCCGCCGACCCGCCCAACCAAGCGATCAACCACGCGGCCAGCGCCGTGGAGGCGGCGGCGGGCATCGCCGTGGCCGCCACCGCGGCCATCCCGCAGCTCGGCTTCATCCACGAGGATTCGGCCAACGCCTTCGTGCTGGACGTGGCCGACCTGTTCCGCGACCGCGTCACGCTGCCCGTCGCCTTCCAGGCGGTGAAGCGGGCGGAGGCGGAGCCGGCGGTTCCGCTGGAACGCCACGTCCGCCGGCTGGCCGGCCGCGTGTTCCGGCAGGACCGCGTGATCGACGCCATGATCGGCCGCATCAAGGAACTGTTCGATGCCGATGACCGTCGTGGTGACGCGTGACGTTGCCGACCGCTTCCGCGGCTTCCTCGCCTCGTGCATGGTCGAGATCGCCCCCGGCGTCTACACCAGCCCCGGCATGACGCGTGGCGTGCGCGAGCGCGTGTGGACGGTGCTGGAGTCCTGGTACGGCGAGCTGGGCGGCGGCTCGGTCGTGATGACGTGGCGCGACCCGTCGCTGCCCGCCCGCCAGGGCGTGGCGATCCTGGGCGAGCCAGCGAAGACCCTCGTCGAGCACGACGGCGTCCTGCTCGTAAAACGCGAGTGACCGGGCGGTTGATGCACCGGCGGATCCTTGGACAATTGAAGAGTGACAATGAGTTAGAGTATAGAGGTGCCCCCGCATGTGCGGGGATGGACCGCGAGCGGTCAGCGACGGGGGCGGAGACGGTCAGGTGCCCCCGCATGTGCGGGGATGGACCCCGCTCACGATGCGCAAGGGACGCCCCAGGCGCGGTGCCCCCGCATGTGCGGGGATGGACCCGCGGCGTCCGGCGTCAGGAAGGCGCGCCCCTCGGTGCCCCCGCATGTGCGGGGATGGACCCCCCACCAGCGCCACGGACAGCGATCCCCGCCCGGTGCCCCCGCATGTGCGGGGATGGACCTTGCCGGCGAGGTGACGATAGCCGCAGCGGAGCGGTGCCCCCGCATGTGCGGGGATGGACCCACCGCGGCGAAGGGCGAGGTGGTGGCCATCGAGGTGCCCCCGCATGTGCGGGGATGGACCCTCCGGCGCCGCATGGCGCAAGCCGAATGAGGTGGTGCCCCCGCATGTGCGGGGATGGACCGCCACCCGCAACCTTCGTGCCGAAGTTCAACAGGGTGCCCCCGCATGTGCGGGGATGGACCTTTCCCAGGTTTACATGGAAGAATGGATGATGAGGTGCCCCCGCATGTGCGGGGATGGACCTGGCACCGGAATGGTGCGAGCAACGCAAGCCTTGGTGCCCCCGCATGTGCGGGGATGGACCGTCTTGGAAATGCCGTGGGCATGATGACGACGTGGTGCCCCCGCATGTGCGGGGATGGACCCCCTCGGCACGCGGGCCCAGGCGCTGCGCATCCGGTGCCCCCGCATGTGCGGGGATGGACCCGAAGACGACATCGTTGAAGGCTACCTGTCCGCGGTGCCCCCGCATGTGCGGGGATGGACCCTATGACCCGCGCGACCCCGGCGGCGAGACCAAGGTGCCCCCGCATGTGCGGGGATGGACCCCCGGACCAATGGGCATTAATCCCCTTCAGGTCGGTGCCCCCGCATGTGCGGGGATGGACCCGCGGATGTGCGTGTGGTCCCAATCGGTCCCGTGGTGCCCCCGCATGTGCGGGGATGGACCCTTTGCAATCGGTCGCCGTCACTTTGTTGCTGCGGTGCCCCCGCATGTGCGGGGATGGACCTGTCTATCTCACCCCCGACGGCACCGAGTCCCCGGTGCCCCCGCATGTGCGGGGATGGACCTTCGAGATCGAGGCGACGACCAAGGCGATCCGTGGTGCCCCCGCATGTGCGGGGATAGACCCCAAGCAGTGGTCTTCCTTGCGCTCGGTAGTGAGGTGCCCCCGCATGTGCGGGGATGGACCCTTGCGCGCCAGCTCGTTGCGCTCGGCCAGCGTGGTGCCCCCGCATGTGCGGGGAGGGACTCTGCCCTGGGAATTCCAGCACCATCCGACGTCGCTTCAGTTCTGGCAACCGAATCTTGCTGGTGGATTGGGTTGTTTCTTGACCTGCGTGCGGGTGGGCGACACTCATGCGGTGTTCCACCTGGATGTGGTGGTTCCTCCTGGAGGCTGCGTGGAAATGCGTGCTGACCTCACTTCGTGAGGATGGACCACGTAAAGGCCTGTCGACAGCGTTATCCCCGCCCCTGCGGGGTTGGTGTGGGCCCCCAGTTGCCTTGTGCGATTGGGGGCTTCCTTTTTTGGGGTTGACGCAGGCCGAATCTCGCGTAAATTAATTTGCATGTCGATAAGCCATTACGGTTGTCCATTTGCGAAAACATCCCTGCGGTCGAATGGCCGGCGGCAGAAATAGAAAGGCCGGCGAGTTGCTCTCGCCGGCCTGAAACTGAGGTCCCCAGGGGATGTGCCGAACGGCAGTGATCTGGTCCTGGGGCGCACGCTCATAATTTGGCATTTGGACTATGCCGATGCAAGCCCCCTTTTCGTGTCTGCCCGCCACCATCGACAGTATCGAAATGGCGCTATCGCCCGCTCGATTTGGGCGGTATGTGGCGATGGCGCAAGGCGATCGGGCGCGGGCTTTTCGTTTATACCACTGGAATGCGCTCCTCAGCGCCTCGCTGTACTGGCCCATGCAGATCATGGAGGTGGCATTTCGCAATGCGATCGTAACAGTGCTGCGCAACCGTTACGGCGCCGGGTGGCACGTTGAGCCACGCCTTTTGCGATGCCTTGATGCGCCGGACCACAACAAGTTGAACGAGGCCGTTAATCGCCACGCCGGGTCGGGCATGCCGGTGGATGCCGTGGTAGCGGACATCACCTTCGGGTTTTGGGTCGCGCTGCTGGCACGACGTTATGAGGTGCCGCTCGGCTGGCCGAAGCGTTTGCCGGTAGCCTTTCCGCAGCTTCCGCCGGGACTCAGTCGTGAGGACGTACGGCGGCGTGCTAATGAGATCCGTATCCTGCGGAATCGCATTGCGCACCATGAACCAATCCTGCATAGAAGGTTGCAGGATGATTATTACGCGATACTCGATGTAATAGGTTGGTGTAGCATTGATCTCCGATGGGTTGTGGAACGGACGGCCGACGTCCTTCCGCTCTTTCGGAACCCTCCATCATGATTCGACGGCATGAGGGTGCGTGATGTCGCCTTACAACCTGCTCACCGATGCGCTGATCGGAGTCCGCCTGGGCGATGGCGCGACGGCGGCGGTGAGCCTGCCGGAGGTGTTCGCGCGGCTGGCCGGCAATGGGGTGGAGGCGTTCACCGCGCTGGCGGCGTACCAGCGGCAGGGCTGGTATTGCCTGCTCGTGCAGGTGGCGGCGCTGGCCCTGCACCGCGCCGGCCTCGACGCGCCGCCGGTCGACGCGCCGGCCTGGGCGGAGCTGCTGCGCGGGCTGACGCCGGGAGAGCCGGACGACGCCCCCTGGTGTCTGGTCGCCGACACGCCGGAGCGGCCGGCCTTCCTGCAACCGCCGGTGCACGTCGGCGGCATGGCGGCGTTCGGCAAACGCATCGACACGCCCGACGGGCTCGACATCCTGGTCACCGCCAAGGACCACGACGTCAAGATGGCCCGCATCGGCCGGCCGCGGCCGGAGCACTGGCTCTACGCGCTGGTCAACGTGCAGACCATGCAGGGCTTCCTGGGGCGCGGCAACTACGGCATCGTGCGCATGAACGGCGGCTTCGCCAGCCGGCCGCGCGTCGGCCGGGCGCCCGCGGTCGACTGGGCGGCGCGCTGGCGGCGCGACCTCGCCGTGCTGCGCGACGGCCGCGCCGAGGTGCTGGCGAACCATGGGGAATTCCCCGCCGCCGGCGGGCTGGCGCTGCTGTGGCTGGAGCCGTGGGACGCCGAGGAGGCGCTGCCGCTCTCCCGTCTCGATCCCTGGTGCGTGGAGGTGTGCCGGCGCATCCGCCTCACCGAATCCGCCGGGCGCATCGCCGCCGTCACGCGGCCGAGCAACACGCCGCGCATCGCCCCGCCGGAGCTGGGCGGCAACGTCGGCGACCCGTGGATCCCGCTGGACGCCAAGGGCACGGCGCTGACGGTGGGGCCCGGCGGCCTGGACCACCGGTTGCTGGCCCGCTTGATCGGCGCCGACAGGGCGCACGCCGCGCCGGCCCAGCGCGCCCACCCGCAGGACCCGGCCGGCGACGTGCTGCTGTGCGCCGAGGTGCTGGTGCGCGGCCAGGGCCGCACCGAGGGGCTGCACGAGCGCCTGATCCCCGTGCCGGCGCGCGCCCGGTCCGTCCTGGACGACAGTCCCGAGCGCGTCGGCGAGGCGGCCGGGCAGCAGGTCGAGGACGCCGCCAGGATGCGGCTGCGGGTGCTGAAGCCGGCGCTGCTGACGCTGGCGCAGGGCGGGCCGGTGCTCAAGGACCTCACGTACGACGACCGCCGCGCCGACCCCTGGCTGGACCGCTTCGAGCGGCTGGTGGACGACGCCTTCTTCCCGGCGCTGTGGAGCCGCCTGGAGGATGGGGACGAGCGGCCGTGGCTGCGCACGCTGGCCGGCTTCGGGCGCGGCGTGCTGCGCGCGGCGGAGGGCGGCATGGCGATCCCCACCGCCCGCCGCCCGCGCGCCGTCGCCCGCGCCGGCGCCGCCTTCGAAGGGCTGCTGCGCCACACCTTCCCGACCCTTCGCGCCACCCAGGAGCCCAGCCAGGAGCCCGCCGATGGACAGCCCGCCGATGGACCGGACGCCCGCGCCGATGCCCGCGCCGATGCCTGACCGTCCGCCCGCGCGCGTTCAGGAAGATGCGGTGGCGCTGCTGGCCCGCCGCATCGGCGGCCGGGCCATCGGCACCGGCGGCGTGGCGCGGCTGCGCCGGCTCGATCCCATGGCGCCCGCCGCGCCCGAGTTCTGGCGCCTGCTGGCCGAGATCGCCGAAGGCGCCGGGCACGCGGGCGTGGCCGCCGAGGGCACGGAGCGCGGCTGGGCCATGGTGATGGCCGGCATGGCGCGCATGGCGCCCAACCACCACCGCCGCGGCGCCGCCTTCGCCCCCGGCCGCGTGCTCGCCGCCACCGACTATGCCGAGCCGCGGCTGCTGCGCCTGCTGCGCGTCGATCCCGGCACGCCGGCCTTCGCCGACGCCCTGCGTGCCGTCGCCGCGTGGCTGGCCGTGCGCGGGCAGCCCGTCGACTGGACCGGGCTGGCGGCGCTGGCGCTGGCCCGCCATGAAGACGCCGTCGAAACGGCGCGCCGCAGCATCGCCCGAGACTACTACACCGCC
>NZ_DASPMG010000262.1:0-3958 GCF_035627195.1 Azospirillum sp. | reverse complement strand
CCAGCGTGGCGACCTGCGCGCACTGGCCCAGCGCCTGCCCGCCCAGCAGCCCGGCCAGCACCGGCGCCACGGCACCCGCCGCCGCCTGGACCGCCACCATCACGGCGGCCCGGGCACCCTGCGCGCGGGCCACGGTGCCGTAGCGCTCGCGGCGCAGGTTCCACTGTGCCAGCACCTCCGCCGACGCGGTCAGCAGCAGCATCGCCGGCAGCCACCACAGCAGCCCCGCGTGCGGCAGCCACGGCCCGGCCACCGCCACCGCTCCGGCCAGGACCAGCACCGCCGCCACTGTGGCGAGCAGCGCCAGCAGCACCACCCCGGCCGCGTCCTCGTCGCGCTCCGGCAGGACGACGGCCAGCTCCCAGCGGCCCGTCGCCACGGTGGCGGCGATGCCGGCCAGCGCGGTGATCAGGCCGAAGGCGCCGAAGGCGGCGGGGTCGTACAGGCGGGTCAGCAGCGGCACGGCCGCGAGCGCCGCCGCCTGCGCGGCCAGCGTGCCGGTGACGACGGTGCCGAGGTTGCGCAGGAACTGGCGTGGCGGTGCCGCCGGTGGCATGATGGAAGGCGTCGTATGACGAAAGCGGTGGAAGTATGGCACCGCCCCTCACACGGGTCCAGTCGCGCCGCCGGTTCCTCCTGGCGCTGTGCGGATCGCTGCTTTTCGCCGCACCTGCGCGGGCACAGGCGCCGGGCGGGTCGTACTGCTACATCTTCGGGCGCTCGGCCGACGACGATCTGGCCGGCCCGTCCAAGGCGCCGCTGCCGGATGGCGAGCGGGACACGGAGCTGCGGCTCTACCTCAACAACCTGCACTATTACCTGGGGCCGTCGGCCAGCCACGCCATCCGCTGGATGCGGCTGCGCCACCGCTCGCTGCCGGGCCTGCGCTGGGACACGGTGCCGGGCAGCCGGTCGCCGGTGCTGGTGGTGCGCTGGCAGGGCCGCACGGTGAACCGCGGCGACGGCTCCATCGCCGGGCTCAACCTGCCGGACCGCACCTTCCTCCAGCTCTTCGTCGCCGACCCCGGCCCGGTGGCGGCGCGCACGCCGGGCTTCGTGCTGGACGTGACGACCTTCGACGGCACGCTGACCATCCCCGTCGCCCCCTTCGACCGCAACGACAACCAGTTCTATTAGCGAAGCCCGGCCGGCGTCAGGTCCCGCCGTTGACGCTGTCCTGGTCGTCCTCGCCGGGGATGTCGACGCCGCTGAGGTCGAGGTGGCTGGAGTCGTAGCCCGGGCCGGTGGTGACGCCGGTCCCGCCGACGAGCGGGTCGTTGTTGGAGCCGCCGCCGGCGGTGCCGCCGACCACCTGGGCCACTTCGTCCATCGACAGGCGGCGGGGGTTGGGCGTGGTCTTCTTGGTCATGGTCGGTCTCCATCCTTGGAAGCGGTTATGACCCTTGGTGGCACCGGCGCGGCGAAGGTTCCGCGGGTGCCGCCGAAAAAATCGCTCCCAAAAATCGCCCTTACAGGAAGCGTGCCCGGATCGCCTCCCACCGCTGCGTCGCGTGGGCGGTGGTGAAGCCGGCGCGCACGGTGTCCGCCGCCGCTGCGGCCATGCGCGCGCGGGCGGCCTCGTCGCGCAGCAGGGCATCCACGGCATCGGCCAGCGCCGCGTCGTCGTCCGGCGGCACGAGGCGGCCGTTGACGCCATCCTGCACGAGGTCGGCCGAGTCGCCTACGGCCGGCGCCACGCAGGGCACGCCGCACCCCATCGCCTCGATCATCGACAGCGGCAGCCCCTCGGCGGCCGAGGTCAGCACCATGACCCGGCTCTCCCACAGCAGGGGCCGCACGTCGTCGCGCCAGCCCAGCAGGTCCACCGCATCGCCCAGCCCGCGCCGCGCCACCTCCGCCGCCAGTTCCGCGCGCAGCGGGCCGTCGCCGGCCACCGCCACGCGCAGGGCGGGGTGGCGGGCGCGCAGCCGCTCCACGACGTCGAGCAGGCGGTCCAGCCGCTTGCGCCGGATCAGCCGCGCCAGGGTCAGCACGTCCCAGCGCGCCGGCCGGGGTGAGGGGTGGAAGCGGGCGGGGTCCACGGCGCTGGGCAGCGGCACGATGCGCTCCCCCGGCACCCCGGCGGCGACCAGCGCGTCGCGCGTCGCCGTGCCGGTGGTGGTGACGAAGCGCGCCCCCCGCAGCACCCCCGGCAGCAGCGGCGCCAGCGCCCGCCCGACCAGCGGCCAGCGGGTGAGCAGCCGGTTGTCCAGCCGGCCGCCGCCGCGCTCCACCTCCCGCGGGCCGCCGATCACGGCGACGGCGTAGGGCCGCCCGATGGTCCAGGCGCACAGCCGCGCGTACAGCCCGAAGGGCACGAGGTTGTAGGCGAGGATCAGGTCCGGCCGCTCCCGCCGCGCCGCCGCCAGGGCGCGCAGCAGGTAATGCAGGCTGCGGCGAATGGGCGCGGGCTCGTCCGGCACCGTCTCGTACGCCACCTTGGGCAGCTCCGGCCCGGCCTGCCGGCCCAGCCAGACCACGCGCTCCACCCAGCCGCAGGCGAGCAGCGGCTCCAGCTTGGCCCGGATCAGGTTCGGGTTGAGGGACCCCAGGACGAGAAGCCGCATGCTGCCCCGCGTTAAGGCGATTTTCAGCAACTTTACTCTAAAGTACTATGGTTTCTAAGGGCGCGTCCCGTCGCGGGCACGCCTTCCGGTTTTGGACGGTGCACCCATGTCCAGCCGCAGCCACGCACGCCAGCCCCGCCCCTTGCCCGCCGCCTTCGCGCTGCGCGACCTGCTGGTGTTCGGCTTCCGCCATTTACGGCTGATCGCGCTCAGCTTCCTCATCCCGGTGGCGGCCGGCGTGGCGCTGGCGCTGTTCCAGCCGCCGGTGTTCGAGGCGCAATCGCGCCTCGTCGTCCTGCTGGGGCGGGAATACACGTTCCAGCCGGGCATGGGGGCCGGCGCGGTGCTGTCCTTCGGCCGCGACGAGATCATCAATTCCGAGCTGGAGATCCTCATCAGCCGCCCGGTGAAGCGCAACGTGCTGTTCGCGCTGGGCATCCGCACCCTCTACCCCGACCTCGCCGACGACGTGCCGCCGGAGGCCGAACTGCCGGGCGAGCGGGTGGAGCTGGCGCTGCGCCGCTTCGAGAAGGCGCTGAAGATCGAACCGGTGCTGCAGTCCAACGTGCTGCGCCTGTCCTTCCGCCACGCCTCGCCCGAGCTGGCGGCCCGCGCGCTGAACCTGCTGGTGCAGGACTACATGGACCGGCGGCGCGACATCTACCGCCGCGACCAGTCCGCCTTCATGATCGAGCAGCGCGACGACTTCGTCCGCCGCCTGCCCGAACTGGAGCGCGCCATCGAGTCGTTCACGCGCGCCAACGGCATCTCCGACCTGCCGCAGCAGATCGCCGTCCAGCTCCAGGAACTGTCGGACCTGGAGGTGCAGCTGAGCCAGGCGACGGGCGAGCTGGAGATGGCGCAGGCCCGGCTGGAGGCGGCGCGCGGCACCATCCGCACCGTCCCGCGCGAGGTGCTGCTGTACGCCGAGGACGTGTCGCAGATGGCCGTCGATTCCGCCAAGGCGACGCTGCTGCACCTGCAGCTGCGCCGGCAGGAACTGGCCAACCGCTACAACCCCGAATCGCCCGTCATCGCCGACGTGGACCGCGAGATCGCCAAGGTGCAGTCCGTCATCGCTGGGGACAAGCCGCGCCGGCAGGACACCCGCCGCGTCGGCCGCAACCCGGTGCACGAGGATCTGGAGAAGCTGATCGCCGATCTGGGGCCGCAGGTGGAGGGGTTCACGGCGCGCCGTGCCTCGCTGGCCGCCAGCGTGGAGCGGGTGCGCGATCAGGTCTCCACCCTGAGCGAGCTGGAGATGCGCCACCACCAGCTGCTGCGCGAGCGCGCGGTGATGGAGGAGAGCTACAAGACCTACTCCTTCAAGGTGGAGGAGGCGAAGATCCTGGAGCAGATGGACCAGCAGCTGTCCACCAACGTCCGCGTGG
>NZ_DASPMG010000261.1:0-10411 GCF_035627195.1 Azospirillum sp. | reverse complement strand
ATCACCGGCCTCGACCTCGTCGAGCTGATGATCCGCGTGGCGGCGGGCGAGAAGCTGAACATCCGCCAGGAGGACGTGCGCCTGCACGGCTGGGCCATCGAGGCGCGCGTCTACGCCGAGGACCCGTTCCGCAACTTCCTGCCCTCGACCGGCCGTCTCACGCACTACCGTCCGCCGACCGACGACCCGCACGTGCGCGTCGACACCGGCGTGTTCGAGGGCGGCGAGATCTCCATGTTCTACGACCCCATGATCGCCAAGCTGTGCACCTGGGGCTCCACCCGCGACGCCGCCATCGCCGGCATGCGCGAGGCGCTGGACGAGTACTACATCCGCGGCGTCAGCCATAACATCCCGTTCCTCGCGGCACTGATGGCGCACCCGCGCTTCGTCGAAGGCCGTCTGACGACGAACTTCATCGCCGAGGAATACCCGAACGGCTTCCACGCCATCGACCTGCCGCCGGACGACCCGGCCGTGCTGGTCGCCGTCGCCGCCGTCATCCACCGCTGCCTCAACGATCGCGACATCCAGATCAGCGGCAAGATGGGCGGCAACAAGGCCAAGGTCCGCGAGGACTGGGTGGTCGTGCTGGAAGGCACGCAGCACCCCGTGCACGTGCACCCCTGCAAGGACAGCCCGCAGCGCGTCGGCTACACCGTCGATCTGTCCAGCAAGCACCTGCAGGTGTGGAGCGATTGGCAGATCGGCGAGCCGCTGTTCCGCGGCACCGTCAACGGCCATCCGGTGTGCGTGCAGGTCGACCGCGTGGGCGTCGGCTACCGCCTCTTCCACTCCGGCAGCCAGGCCATGGTGAAGGTGCTGACGCCGAAGGCCGCCAAGTACGACGCGCTGATGCCGGTGAAGGCGCCGCCGGACATGTCGAAGTTCCTGCTCTCCCCGATGCCGGGCCTGCTGGTCTCGCTGGCGGTCGAGGAAGGGCAGGAGGTCAAGGCCGGCGAGGTGCTGGCCGTGGTCGAGGCCATGAAGATGGAGAACATCCTGCGCGCGGCGCAGGACGGCACCGTCTCCAAGGTCCACGCCACGCCGGGCTCCAGCCTGTCGGTCGACCAGAAGATCGTCGAGTTCGCGTAACGCCCCAAAATTCCCTCCCCCGCCCAGCGGGGGAGGGTTAGGGTGGGGGACCGTATTTCAAACGCATTTGCTTTCAAGAAGGCCCGGGCGGCCGATGTTGAGGAGGTGTCCATGACCGACTTTCCGAAGAAGACGCTGGCCGACTGGCAGGCGCTGGCCGCCAAGGACATCGGCGCCGACGGCAAGCCGGACGACCTGATCTGGCACACGCCCGAGGGCCTGGACGTCAAGCCGCTCTACACCGCGTCCGACCTGGAAGGGATCGCGCTGGACACGCTGCCCGGCTTCCCGCCGTTCACGCGTGGGCCCCGCGCCACCATGTACGCGCACCGGCCCTGGACGATCCGCCAGTACGCCGGCTTCTCCACGGCCGAGGAATCGAACGCCTTCTACCGCGCCAACCTGAAGGCCGGGCAGATGGGCCTGTCGGTGGCCTTCGACCTCGCCACGCACCGCGGCTACGACAGCGACCACCCGCGCGTGGTGGGCGACGTCGGCAAGGCCGGCGTGGCGATCGATTCGGTCGAGGACATGAAGATCCTCTTCGACGGCATCCCGCTCGACAAGATGTCCGTCTCCATGACCATGAACGGTGCGGTCCTGCCAATCCTGGCCGGCTACATCGTCGCCGCCGAGGAGCAGGGGGTGAGCCAGGACAAGCTGTCCGGCACCATCCAGAACGACATCCTCAAGGAGTTCATGGTCCGCAACACCTACATCTATCCGCCCGAGCCCTCGATGCGGATCATCGCGGACATCATCGAGTACACGGCGCTGAACATGCCGAAGTTCAACTCGATCTCCATCTCCGGCTACCACATGCAGGAGGCCGGGGCGACCGCGGTGCAGGAGCTGGCCTTCACCATCGCCGACGGCCTGGAATACGTGCGCGCCGCCATGTCCAAGGGCCTGCCCGTGGACAAGTTCGCCCCGCGCCTGTCGTTCTTCTTCTCCATCGGCATGAACTTCTTCATGGAGATCGCCAAGCTGCGCGCCGCGCGCCTGCTGTGGGCGAAGCTGATGAAGGAGAAGTTCGATCCGAAGGACGCGCGTTCCCTGGCGCTGCGCACGCACTGCCAGACCTCGGGCGTGTCGCTGACCGAGCAGGACCCGTACAACAACGTGATCCGCACCGCCGTGGAGGCGCTGGCCGCCGTGCTGGGCGGTACGCAGTCGCTGCACACCAACGCGTTTGACGAGGCGCTGGGCCTGCCGACCAAGTTCTCCGCCCGCATCGCCCGCAACACCCAGCTCATCATCGCCGAGGAAACGGGTGTGACCAAGGTGGTCGACCCGCTGGCCGGCTCCTACTACATCGAGAACCTCACCCACTCGCTGGCCGACGCGGCGCTGGAGCTGATCGAGAAGGTCGAGGGCATGGGCGGCATGACCAAGGCCGTCGAGTCCGGCATGCCCAAGCTGCTGATCGAGGAGGCCGCCGCCCGCCGCCAGGCCCGCATCGACCGCGGCGAGGAGGTGATCGTCGGCGTCAACAAGTACCGTCCCGAGAACCCGGAGATGGTCGACGTCCTCGACATCGACAACACGGCCGTCCGCGAGGCGCAGATCGCGCGGCTCAACAAGGTCCGCACCACCCGTGACGAGGCCGCCTGCCGCGCAGCACTCGACGCGCTGACCCAGGCGGCGGCGGAGAAGTCCGGCAACCTGCTGGACCTCGCCGTCAAGGCCACCCGCGCCCGCGCGACCGTAGGCGAGATCTCCGAGGCGCTGGAGAAGGTCTTCACCCGCCACGTGGCCCAGATCCGCTCGGTCTCCGGCGTTTACGGCGCCGCCTACGAGGGCGACGAGGGCTTCGCGAAGATCCAGAAGGACATCGAGGCCTTCGCCGCCGAGGAGGGCCGCCGCCCGCGCATCCTGGTGGTGAAGATGGGCCAGGACGGCCACGACCGCGGTGCCAAGGTGATCGCCACTTCCTTCGCCGACATCGGCTTCGACGTCGACATCGGGCCGCTGTTCCAGACCCCCGAGGAGGCCGCCCGCCAGGCCGTGGAGAACGACGTGCACGTCGTCGGCGTGTCCTCCCAGGCCGCCGGCCACAAGACGCTGGTCCCGCAACTGGTCGAGGAACTGCGCCGCCAAGGCGCCGGCGACATCCTGGTGGTGTGCGGCGGCGTCATCCCGCCGCAGGACTACGACTACCTCTACAAGGCCGGCGCCAGCGCCATCTACGGCCCCGGCACCAACATCCCGAAGGCCGCCGCCGACATCCTCGGCATCCTGCGCAAGCAGAAGGCCGCCGCGTGAGATCAAGTGCGAGGGCTGCGTGCCCTCGCGCACCCCGCCAGGGGCGAAAGCCCCTGGACCCCTGGAAGGCGCCGCAAGGCGCCTTTCTTTTTGCGGCGGTGCCCTTGTTGATTTGTCTTCTATAGGATACAATATGCATCGATGATCGAGATCCGTCAGACGCCTGAGTACGCCCGTTGGTTCTCCGGCTTGAAGGATCAGCAGGCCAGGGCGCGCATCCTCGTGCGGGTGATGTGAAGCCGGTGGGGAGCGGGGTGAGCGAACTGCGGATCGACCATGGCCCGGGTTATCGCGTCTATTTCGTCCAACACGGTGACGTGCTGATCGTGCTGCTGGCCGGCGGTGACAAGCGGACGCAGGAACGGGACATCGCGCTCGCCAGGCAACTGGCGGCGGGACTGTGAAGGAGGCCATCGTGGCGAAGACCGAGACCATCCCCTGGGATGCCGCCGACCATCTCGACAGTCCGGCGGCGGTCGTGGCGTACCTGAACGCCGCATTCGAGGACGGGGATCCGGCCGTGATTGCCGCCGCGCTCGGCGACGTGGCGCGCTCGCGTGGCATGAGCGCCGTTGCGCGTGACGCCGGGCTTGGCCGGACCAGCCTGTACAAGGCCCTCTCGGAGGATGGAAAGCCGGAGTTTTCGACCGTGATGCGGGTGGTGCAGTCGTTGGGGCTCCGCCTGTCCGTGGCTCTGGTGGAGACACCGAAGGCGCCGGGGCTTTGATGCGCCTTTCTTTTTGTTGGCTTCATGCGCATATTGAGTGCGTATGATGTGGAGGAAGCCATGGCGCGCGGTGGGGCTCAGAAGAGGCCGACGAACGTTTCCGCCCGGCCGGACCTTGTGGCCGAGGCGAAGGCGCTGGGCATCAATCTCTCCCAAGTCTTCGAGACGGCGGTCGAGCAATCCGTGAAGGAAGCCAAGCGCCAGCGCTGGATCGAAGAGAACCGGCCGGGTTTCGACGCCTACGACGCCTATGTGAAAAAGCACGGCGTCTTTGGCAGCGGCAAGCGGCTGTTCTGATGCGTTTCCTCGACGTGTGCCGCAATCCCGATGCCGACGAGCGGCCCAAGCATCCGGTGCCCTATCTTCTGGTGGTTCAGGGCAACCATGTTGCCGTCCGCTCGTCGCGGGTGGTGGTGCCGCTCGTCCGCCAGGTCGAAGCCGGTCCTCCGATCCGTGACCTGATGCCGGTTGTCGAGGTGGACGGCGAGGCTCTGGTCGCGATGACGCCGCAGATCGCCGGTGTGCCCGTGTCTGACATTGGTCCCGTCGTGGCGAACGTGGCGGACGCGCACCATGCCATCCGGCGTGCCATCGACGTTCTCACCGGCGACCTCTGAGCCCGTGTCCATCTCCGCCGAAACCGACCTCTACGCCCCCGTCAAAGCCTTCCTGGAAGGCCAGGGCTTCGTCGTGAAGGGCGAGGTGCACGGGTGCGACCTCGTGGCCGTGCGCGGCGCCGAGCCGCCGGTCATCGTCGAGCTGAAGAAGCGCTTCACGCTGGAACTGGTGCTGCAGGGCGTCGACCGGCTGGCCGTCACCGACGCCGTCTACCTCGCCGTGCCGCAGCCGGGGCGCAAGGCGTCCGGGCCGTCGCCCTACGACGGCGACGTGAAGAAGCTGTGCCGCCGGCTCGGCGTCGGGCTGCTGGTGGTGGACAGCGCACGGGCCGGCGGGCACGAGGTGGAGGTGCTGCTCGACCCCGTGCCCTACCAGCCGCGCAAGGACAGGAAGCGCGCGACCCGTCTGCTGGGGGAGCACGCGCGCCGGGCCGGCGACCCGAACCGCGGCGGCTCCACCCGTGTGCCCATCGTCACCGCCTACCGCCAGGACGCGCTGCGCATCGCCCGCATCCTGCACGCGCACGGGCCGTTGACCATCAAGGCACTGCGCGATCACGGCGCGCCCGCCGACGTCTCGACCATCCTGCGCCGCGACGTCTACGGCTGGTTCGAGCGCGTGGCACGCGCCACCTACGCGCTCACCGAGGCCGGCACCCGTGGGCTCGACACGTTCGCGCATGGCTTGGCCGACGCCTGAGCCGGTTGCGCCCCAGTGCCTCCCCCGCCATCATGGCGAAAAACCAACGGAGGGAAGAGCATGTCCACGCTCATCGTAACCGGCGGCAGCCGGGGGATCGGGGCCGCGGTGTCGCGGATGGCGGCACGGCGCGGCTGGGCCGTCGCCGTCAACTACGCGTCCAACGCCGCCGCGGCCGACGCCGTCGTGCAGGCCATCCGCGCGGCCGGCGGCCGGGCCGAGGGGTTCCAGGGCGACGTCGCCGACGAGGCCGACGTGCGCGCCCTGTTCGACAACGCGGAAAAGGCGCTGGGCCCCATCGGCGGGCTGGTCAACAACGCCGGCATCGTCGGCCCCTATGGCCGGCTGGACGAGGCGCCGGTGGACGGCATCCGGCGCACGCTGGACATCAACATCCTGGGCAGCATCCTGTGCAGCCAGGAGGCGGTGCGGCGCATGTCCACGGCGCGCGGCGGCAAGGGCGGGGCGATCGTCAATCTGGGCTCCATCGCCGCCGACCTGGGCTCGGCGACCGAGTTCGTCGCCTACGCCACCGCCAAGGGCGCCATCGACAGCCTGACCATCGGGCTGGCGCGCGAGGTGGCGAAGGAAGGCATCCGCGTCAACGTCGTGCGCCCCGGCCTGATCGACACGGAGATCCAGATCGTCCCCGGTGTCGGCAATCGGCTGGACAAGTTCGCCGCCGCCATGCCCATGGGCCGCGCCGGCACCGCCGACGAGGTGGCGGAGACGATCCTCTGGCTGCTGTCCGACGCCGCGTCCTACATCACCGGCGCGCAGCTGAACGTGTCGGGCGGGCGGTGATGGATGGGCTGACCCTAACGGTTCTCGACTCCGGGGCGGACGCCGAGGCGGCGGCGCAGGCCGTCGTCACCGGGCTGATGGCCTTCAACGCCGAGCGCTGCCGCCCCTACGACAAGCGGGACTTGGTGGTTGCCGTTCACGCGGCGGACGGCGCGCTGGCCGGCGGTCTGGTCGGCATGACCAACTGGGAGTGGCTGTACGTCGACTGCCTGTGGGTGGCCGAGGAGCACCGCCGCGGCGGGCTCGGCGCCCGCCTGCTGCGGGCGGCGGAGGACGAGGCGGTGCGCCGCGGCTGCCGCTGGTCGCGGCTGTGGACCTACGATTTCCAGGCGCCGGACTTCTACCCCCGGCAGGGGTACGAGCGCTGGGGCGTGCTCGACGGCTATCCGCCCGGCCACAGCCAGATCTGGTTCCGCAAGGATCTGGTGCCTCAGCCGGCGTCGGGCAGCACGCCGTCGTAGAGCACGGCCATGTCCAGCACGGCGTCGATGCTCACCAAGTCCAGCCGGTCGCCGGGGCCGTAGAGCAGCGGCTCCGGCGCCCAGTGCCCGGCCGCGTCGCGGCGGTAGAGTTCGGCGGCCGCCCGGCGGCTGTCGAGGAACAGCACCTCCCGCACGCTCTCGATGGCGGCGTAGTAGAACAGCCTGTTGCGCGCACCCTGCTCGTTCGACGGCGACAGGATCTTGACGATCAGCTCCGGCGCGCTGGGCTGGCGCGGGCGGCAGCTCACCACCACGTCGGCCTGCCGGTAATTCCAGCGCGGGCGCAATGCAGCGCGCACCCCGGCCTCCGTCATCACCCGGCAGGGCCGGCGGCCGGCCAGTGCGTTGCGAAGCTCGCCCGCGACCGCGGCCTGCAGCGCCGCGTGCTCCTCGCTGGGGGCGGCCTGGGCATAGGGGTGGCCGTCAATCAGTTCGTACACGGTGTCGCCCATGCCGGTCCAGGCGAAGAACTCCTCGACGGTCATGCGCTCGGGGTGGGGCAGGGCGGTCATAGGCGACGTCCTCTCGGCTCCGTCCCTCCATTATAGGGAGCGGGCCGGCCTACGAACAGCCCTTCGGGCGCGGCAGGCCGGCGATCTTGTTGGCCTGCTTCAAGAGGCCGTGCGGGAACAGCGAGAAGAAGTACTGCTGAGTCGAACGCTCGGCCCCGTACTGCTCCTTCATGATCTTGGAGAACACGCGCGCCTCGGGGATCACGCCGTTCTCCTCGAAGAAGGTGCGGGTGGCGCGGATGATGTCCCAGTGCTCGCCGGTCAGGACGACGCCCTCCTGCTCGGCCACGGCGCGGGCGACGTCCTCGTCCCACTCGTTGACGTTCTCCAGCCATCCCGCCTCGCTGACGGCGACGGTGCGGCCCTGGACGTTGAGTTCGGGCATCGGTTTCCTCCCCCTGGATGCGTTGCTATTGTCCAGCGATGATCCATGGGGCCGGCGGGCTGTCAATCTTAAAATTAGATATGACTAATGAATGGAGGCGGACATGACGCGCACGATCGTTCTGGGCGTGCCGACGCGCGAGCATGTGCACGCGTTGTTCATGTCCGATCTGGTGGCCGCCATGCGCCACCACGCGCCCACGGGGGACGAGGTGCGCCTCGCCCTGGTGCTGGGCTCGATCCTCTGCGCGCAGCGCACGGACGTGGTCCGGCAGGCGCTGGACATGGGTGGCACGCACCTGCTGTGGCTCGACACCGACATGCGCGTCCCGCCCGACGTGATCGGCCGGCTGCTGGCGCACGGCCGCCCGATCGTCGCCGCCAACTACCAGCGGCGCACGCCGCCCTTCGGGCCGGTGGCGGCCAGGAACGGCGCGCCGCTGTACACCACGCCGCAATCCGCCGGGCTGGAGGCGGTGGACCACACCGGCATGGGCTGCATGCTGGTGGAGCGAGCGGTGTTCGAGGCGGTGCCGGAGCCCTGGTTCGACACCGCGTGGTCGGCGGCCGAGCGCCAGCACGTGGGCGAGGACGTCTTCTTCTGCCAGAAGGCGCGCGCCCACGGCTTCCCGGTGCTGGTGGACCACGACCTGTCGAGGCAGGTCGGGCACATCGCCAGCGTCACCCTGTACCCGGAGCATGTGCAGGCACCGGCGTAGGGCGCTACTCCACGAAGTCCTCGCGGCTGAGGCCGTAGCGCTTGAGCTTGTCGTAGAAGGTCTTGCGGGGGATGTTCAGCGCCTCGATCGCGGCCTTGACGCTGCCCTTGTGGCGGGCCAGTTCGGCCTCGATCAGGCGCTTTTCGAACAGGTCGACCTGCTCGGCCAGCGACAGGGCGCCCGTGGGTCCGGCGGCCGGCGCCGCGGGCGCGTCGTCCAGGCCCAGCACGAAGCGGTCGGCGGCGTTGCGCAGTTCGCGCACGTTGCCCGGCCAGTCGTGCGTCATCAGCCGGTGCATCTGCGCCGGTGTGGGAACACCCGGCTCGCGGTTGTAGCGGGTGGCGGCCTGCAGCACGAAGTGCTGGAACAGCAGCGGGATGTCGTCGCGCCGGTCGCGCAGCGGCGGGATGGTCAGCACCACCACGTTCAGGCGGTAGTAGAGGTCGGCGCGGAAACCGCCCTCGTCGGCCGCCTTGCGCAGATCCACCTTGGTGGCGGCGACGATGCGCAGGTCCACCGGCACCACCTCGTTGGAGCCCAGCGGCTCCACCACCCTTTCCTGCACCACGCGCAGCAGCTTGACCTGCAGCGACAGTGGCATGCTCTCGATCTCGTCGAGGAACAGGGTGCCGCGGCTGGCGTGCTCGATGCGGCCCACCCGGCGCTTGGTGGCGCCGGTGAAGGCGCCGGCGTCGTGGCCGAACAGCTCGCTCTCGATGATGGTTTCCGGCATGGCGCCGCAGTTCAGCGCCACGAAGGGATGCCGGCTTCGCCGGCTCTGCGCGTGCAGCGCGCGGGCGACCATCTCCTTGCCGGTGCCGGTCTCGCCCAGCACCAGCACGTCGGCGTCGGTGTCGGCCACCGCCGCGATGGTGGCACGCAGCCGCTCGATGCCGGCCGTGCGGCCGATGATCGTCTGCACGCCGGCCCCACCGCCCTCCAGCGCCGACCGCAGCGCGCGGTTCTCCAGCACCAGCCGCCGCCGGTCGACGGCGCGCCGGCACACGTCGACGAGGCGGTCGGAGGGGAAGGGCTTCTCGATGAAGTCATACGCACCGTCGCGCATGGCCTGCACGGCCATCGGCACGTCGCCGTGCCCGGTGATCAGCACCACCGGCAGGTCCGGATCGACGGCGCGCACGGCCGCCAGCAGCTCCAGCCCGTCCATGCCCGGCATGCGCACGTCGCTGACGACACAGCCGGGAAAGTCGCGGCTGACGTGCTTCAGCCCGCGCTCGGCACTCTCCACGGCCGTCACGTCGAAGCCGGCCAGCTCCAGCGCCTGGCCGCTGGCCATGCGGATCGGCCGTTCGTCGTCGATGAACAGGACGGCGCCGGTGGCGGTCATGGGATCTGGCTCATGGGATTTGGCTCATGCGGCAGGCTCCGTGCGTTTCAGGCGGACGGTGAACACCGCACCCCCGTCCGGGGCGTTGGCGGCGGCGATGCTGCCGCCGAAGTCCGCCACGATGCCATGGCTGATCGACAGGCCCAAGCCCAACCCTTCGTCCGCCTCCTTCGTCGTGAAGAAGGGCGAGAACAGGTGCGGCAGCGCGTCGGGGCGCAGTCCGTGGCCGGTGTCGCGCACGGTCAGCACGGCGTCGCCCCCTTCCGCCGCCAGATGCACGCCCAGCACCCGCACCGGCCGGCCGCGCATGGCGTCGGCGGCGTTGGAGAACAGGTTGACCAGTACCTGTTGGAGCCGCACGTCCTCCCCCTGCACCCAGACCGGCTCCGGCGGCAGCTCCAGCGCCACCGACACGGCGTCGCGGTGCAGCCGCGCCTCCAGCAGCGCCAGCGCCTCGCGCACCGCGCCGTTCACCGCGACGGCACCCAGCGTGCCCGACGCGCGCCGGGCGAATCCCTTCAGGTGGCGGGTGATGGTCGCCATGCGGTCGGTCAGCGCCGCGATCTCGCCAAGGTTCTCGCGCACCCTGTCTGTGTGGCCACGCTCCAGCAGAACGGCGGCGTTGTCGGCGAAGGTGCGCAGCGCCGCCAGCGGCTGGTTGATCTCGTGCGCGATGCCGGCCGACATCTGGCCCAGTGCCGCCAGCTTGGCGGCCTGCACCAGTTCGTTCTCGGTGGCGCGCAACTCGGCGGTGGCCT
>NZ_DASPMG010000260.1:0-23935 GCF_035627195.1 Azospirillum sp. | reverse complement strand
TGCGCGCCCCCCAGTGCCCCAAGTGCGGCCAGCCTGGCCTGATCCGCCAGGAAGGCTGCGACACCTGCCTGAACTGCGGCTATTCCAAGTGTTCCGGGTAGGAAATGTTGGGTTTTCGCTGGCGCTCAACCCAACCTACGGCTGAGCGGTAGGTTGGGTTGAGCGCCAGCGAAAACCCAACGTCAGACACGCTTCACGCTACTCCTCCAGCAACCACCGCCCGGCTGACCGGCAGGCCCTGGCGGGCGCACCGGCGTCGCGCCCGGCCGGGGTCGTGACCACGTGCGCGAAGGCGACGCACGGACGCTGCCGCCCTTTCGTGTCCTCGGCGCGGCCGGTCACCGTGATGCGGCCGGAGCGCATGCCGTCGCCGGACGTCCACTCCCGCGCCACGCCCGGCGCCGCCGCAGCGGCGGCGAAGGCCTCGGAGATGCGCGGCTGGTCGTCGGGCGTCAGCCGCAGGCGCGTGGCGTTGCTCCAGCCCGGCCCGACCAGCCGGTCGGGCGTGGCCACACGGACGGCCACGCGGTCGGCGGCCAGGGCGACCGCCTGGTCGAGCGGGTCGTCCGGCATCCCCTCCGCCAGACCGGCGAGGCCCGCGAGGCCGCTCCTCGTCCCCTCCCCCAACTTGCCGTCGATGGCGCCGTCGTAGCGGCCGAGCCGGGCGAGCGCACGCTGCGCCACGGCGATCCGCTCCGCCGGGGTCAGCGCGCGCGGCGGCGGCAGCGGCTCCCCGACGATGGCGACGGGTTCCGGCGCCGGTTCGATGCGGTGGGTGGCGAGCCCGCCGTGCCACGCGGCCATGACCCCCAGGTGCAGTGCCGCCGCCGCACCCAGCACCAGCACCGGCCAGGCGCCCTGTTCCTTCGGACCGGCGGCGCCGGTGCCGAAGGCGGCGCGCCACGCCCGCCCGCTCCATTCCCGCGCGGCCAGCCACGCGCCCAGCCCGGCGCCGGCGGGCACGCCGACGTCCCACAGCGCGCGCAGGGCCAGCGGCGCCGGCTCCTCCGCCGTGGCGCCGGACAGCAGCGCCGGCAGGTCGACGGCGGCGACCAGCAGCGACACCGGCGCCAGCGCGCCGGCCGCGCACTGCCAGAACCCCCGCGCCGTGCGCAGGGCCGCCGCCCGGTGGATGCGCTGGAGCGCCGCCGCGGCGCGCGCCGCGAAGGCCCGGCTGACGCAGCGCTCGTGCTCCGCGGCCAGGGCGTCCAGTTCCGGCAAGCGACCGGCGAGGATGGCGTCGGCCATGGCTCCGGTGACGCGGGACAGGGCCGCGATACCGAAGGCACCGGCGCCGCTCGCCGCCTCGATGCGCGCCAGCAGCGGCGCCAGCACCGCGTCCAGGAAGGCCGGCATGGCCGGCACCACGGCGTCCGGCCCAACGGCCTCCACCTCGAACGCCACGCCGTCGCAGACGCAGGCCAGCGTGAGCACCGGCACCGTGCCGGCGCGCTCGTACAGCAGCCGCGTGCCGGAATGGCGCAGCGTTCCCGGCTGCACCTCGGCCACCGTGGCGAAGCCGTCGTAGCCCACGGTGTCGAGCGTCGCGCGCACGGCGTCCGGCACGTCCGACGGCAGGGCGAAGCCGCGCGCCGGCTTGGCGACCAGACGCGGGCGGTGGATGTGGGTGAACTGCCCCACGCCCGCGCACTCGTCGCACGGCACCACGCCGCTGCCGGCGCACACGGTGCAGCGGAACACGCCCGTGCCGCCGCAGCCCTCGCAGCGCAGCGGCCGGCCGTCGCCGTCCTGCCGGGGCTTGCCGCCGCACAGCGCGCATTCCACCTTGCCGCCCCGGCACGCCGGGTTGGTGCAGGCGCGCACGCCGCCGCCGTTGCAGCCGCGGCAGGGCTCGTGCACGTAATAGGGGCCGCGCATGGACGGCAGCGCCGGGAACGGCTCGTCCCCGTCGAACAGCCGTTCCGGCGCGCCGATCAGCGCCGCGACGCGGCGCGCGGTCTCCACCGCCGCCACCTCGGCGTCCAGCTCGCGCGTCAGCGTGGCGTCCAGCTCGGCGGAGTTGCGGCAGAAGGTGGCGGCGCGCACGGCGCCCGTCCCCGCGCGGGTCTCCACGTCCGTGGCCCAGGACACGGCCACCGTCAGCACGGCGGTGACCGGCACGTCGCGGCGCGACACCCGCTCCAGCACCACCCCGGCGGGCGAGACGCAGTTGCCCGCCGCCGCGTGGTTCAGCCGCCGGAGCAGCTCCTGGTGCGCCGCGGGGAGTGTGTGATCGATCCCGTCAAACATGGCATCCGCCGGCATCGGCCCACCGTCCGCCCCCCGCCCGTCAACACTCAGTCAGCCAGTTCCAGGTCGGCGGGTTCCGCCTCCGCCTCGGCCTCGTCCGCTTCGGATTCGTCGGCCGCCGCCGCGGCCTCGCGAACCCAGACGCGCCCCTGGAGGGTGAAGCCGTTGTCCTGCAGCCAGGCGCGCTCCGCCTGATCGGTGGCGCGGTAGAGGAACAGGCTCCAGTCGTCGCTGTCCGGCCCGGCGTCGGCCGGCGTGGCGTAGACCTGGAGCGAAAAGGGGAAATCGTCGCGGGTCATCGGATAAGCCGTCCAGTCTGGGCTGTTCAGTTGGTGATCAGGCGGTGCGGCCGGCGTCGTGCGGCCGGCGTCCGCTCAGCGAGAACGGCGTCGTGGACAAGACCTCCGCCCCTTCGACCACTTCGAGATCCGATTCGGCCGCGTATTTGACAAGACGACCGTCGCTCAGCCGAACGTCGTAATTCGGAACACCGGCCAGGGTACGCGCGACAACCAGCGCCTCCTGCCCGTCAATTCTCACCTTCGTTCCAAGGCGAAGCATGGTACCCCCGAACATTCCTTGATCTTCTTTGAAGAAGCTAAGCGTTTGGCGGCGGGCGTGCTGTGTCAAAATCCGGACCTTCGCCGCGGGAACCACCCGTCCCCCCGGTCGTTGCCATGGCGGATGCCGGCCCCGGCCGGCACCCCCCAAACCATCGGAGCACGACCATGACGTTCCAAAAGCGACTGGCTCTCCTGGGCGCCGCCACGGCGGCGCTGCTGTCCAGCCCCGCGCTGGCGGCCGACAAGGAGGACATCCAGGCCCTGACCCAGGCCCGCCTCTCCCTGACCCAGGCGATCGAGGAAGCCGGCCGGCAGGGCAACGGCCGCGCGGTCGACGCCGAGTTCGACGTGGAGAATGGTGCCGCCCGCTACGAGGTCACCATCCTGGGCGCCGACAGGCTGGTCACCTACACGCTGGACGCCAACACCGGCGCCGTCGTCAAGACCGACGAGAAGACCGTCGCCCGGTACTTCACCCGCCTCGACCCGGCCGACCTGCAGGGTGCCCGCACCACGCTGGAGCAGGCCATCGGCATCGCCGAACAGCGCCTGAGCGGCAAGGCCATCGAGGCCGAGGTGGAGCGCGACGGCGACGCCGTCCGCTACGAGGTGACGGTGGCCCACCCCGACGGCCGCACGCAGGACATCAAGATCAGCGGCGTCGACGGCCAGGTCGCGGAGCGCTGAGTTCCGGGGCGCATTGCCCCCTCCCGGCTTCGCTTACGCTCAGCCACCCTCCCCCTCTTCGAGGTGGAGGGTTCTGTGCCGAAGCGGCGGCAGTCCCCTCCACCGCCCCTGGCGGGGGAGGGTTAGGGAGGGGGCAAAACCTCACACCCCCGCCAACTCCCCCACCCCCACCCCCAACTTCGCCGCAAAGGACTCCAAGCCCTCCAAACCACTCACCTCGATGCGCGGCAGCCGCATGGGGTCGCCCCAGATGCTCGCCACGCCGTGCTCCACGGTGAAGCCGCAGTGGAAGCCGCACTCCCGCATCGCCACCCGCACGGCACCATCCTCGTCGCCATAGGGGTAGGCCAGCGCCGTGATCGGCGTCTGCAGCTCCTCGGCCAGCGTGCGGCGCGCGCGCCGCCCTTCCTCCACCAGTTCGGCCGCCGACAGGCCGGTGAGCGCCCGGTGGCTGGCGCCGTGCGCGGCGAAGGAGAAGCCCTCCCCGCACAGGCGCCGGATCTCCGGCCAGGACAGCAGCGGCGCGGGCTCGCCGAACGGGCGGTCCCACGCGGCGGTGGTGCCGACCGCGTCGGTGACGACGAAGACCGTCGCCACCATGCCGTGCCGGCGCAGGATGGGCGCCGCGTGCTCGGCGATGTCGCGGTAGCCGTCGTCGAAGGTGATGAGGATCGGCCGCCCCGGCAGCGGCCGGCGCATCATCAGGTGCCAGCACCACTCGTCCAGGCCGATGGTGTGGAACCCCGCCCGCCGCAGCAGGCCGAGCTGCGCGTCGAACATCGCCGGCGTCACGCGGAAGCGCCTCAGCGTCTCCGGCCCGTCTTCCGCCACGCTGTGGTACATCAGGACCGGCACGCGCCCCGTCACCCCCGACCGCGCCGGCACGCAGCCCGGCAGCCGCCAATGGACCTGCAAGGCGACGAACGGCGGCAGGTCTTCCGGCAGCGGCAACTCGCACATGTCCGGCGTGCCGGCCACGGCGCCGGGTCCCAGACGGCGGAAGGTCTGCACGCGGTAGAGCGGCGTGTGGATCTCCCGCTCCAGACACAGCCCCGGCACGGCGGCGAACACGTCGCCGATGCCCTTGCTGCCGAACACGTGCGGCCACCCGAAGCCCGTCCGGTGCGGCTCGTCCACGAGCAGGTTGGCGTGCGCCATGACCAGCCGGCCGTCGGGGTTCAGCGCCTGCGCGAACTTCCCGGCCACATGCCGCAGCTCCTGATGGCTCGTCAGGTAGTACAGCACCTCGCTGCACACGATCAGGTCCATGCCGCCGGGGAGGGGGTCGGAGACGACGTCCAGGTGGGCGAACTCCACGTTCGTCAGGCCGGCGCAGCGCTCCCGCGCGCGGCCCAGCGCCGTTTCCGAAATGTCGGCGGCGACCAGCCGCTCGACGCGCGGCGCCAGTCGCACCGTGAAGTGCCCCTCCGCGCAGCCGAGTTCGAGCGCGCGCCCGATCGGCCGGTCCGGCAGCATGTCCAGCGTCTGCTCGTACTTGCGCCGCTCGTAGGTGCTGTCGTAGTGCCAGGGATCGACCTCGGCGAACGCCTCCTCCCATTCCTCACCCCTGCCGGCGGCCGAAGGGGGGGAGTCCGCGCCGGCCTGCCCCAGCTCCGCGAAGCGGGCGGCGGCCTCGGCCGTGGCGGCACCGGACAGCGACTGCACCAGCGCCTTCTGGATGGCGGAGCGCGCCGCCGCCCGCCCCGTCCATTCGGCCTGCAGGCTGCGGCCGAACTGGCGGATGCGGTGCGGGCGCAGCAGCCAGCGCAGCAGCTTGGCCCCGCTGCGCAGCCGGCGGCGGCGCAGGTGGCCCTTCACCACCTCGGCGAACTCCCACTCGTACGCCTTGGCCAGCGCGGCGGCGGAAATCACCGGGCCGCCGGCCGGCATCTCGATGATCCCGACCGGCTCCCCCTCCTCCACCACGGCGCAGCGCACGCGGTCCACGCCCTCGGGCACCGGCAGGCCGGCCATCGGCTTGGCGGGATCGACCGGCACCTGCATGGTCCCGCCGATGCGCGCCGGGCGCGCCGCGTCGCAGGTGTCCAGCAGGTAGGCCTCCAGCCGCCGCCGGGCGCGCGCCGCCAGCCCGGACACGCCGGACGTCCCCTCCAGCGTGTCGAGGACGCGCAGGATGGCCGGCTCCACGCCGGGCCACAGCGCCTCCCAATCCTCCACCAGCCGTCCGCGGCCGATGGGCAGCGCCTGGCGCAGCACCCAGGCGACGGCGTCGGGCGACAGCGTCGGCTCCCGCATGCCTTCCAGGTGCCGCAGCATGGCCGCCCCGTCGCTGCCCTGGCCGACGGCATAGCCGGCGATCCAGGTGGCGAAGTGATAGCAGGTCGGCCCCGCCCCCTCGGCCGGGGCGCCGTCGGCGTACTGCGGCAGCGGGTCGGCGACGCGCGGGTCGGGCCGGTGGATGCGGCGGATGACCTCCAGCCCGTCGGTCAGGAAGCGTTCCGTCGCCGTCGAGGCCGATCCCCGGCGGAAGCGGTAGAACACCAGCACCGCCCGCACCGCCTGGAACCGCGCGCCGGCCCGCGCGATCCGCGCCCACAGGTCCCAGTCCTCGCACGCCACCAGCGCCGGGTCGAAGCCGCCGGCCGCGGTGACCAGCCGCTTGCGCATCAGCCCGGCGTGCACCGGAAAGGGGCAGTCGCGCGCGATGGCCGGAAACAGGTCCGCCGCGTCCGGCCCATACTCCTCCGGCCCCGGCTGGTCGGACAAATAGCGCTGCCAGCCGCAATGGACGAAGTCCGGCCGCGACGGCGCGCGGCGCGCGCGGGCGAGGCGCTGCAGGCACGTGGGCGCGATCCAGTCGTCGGCGTCCAGGAAGTACAGCCAGTCCGCCCGCGCCTCCGCGATGCCGCGGTTGCGCGCGGCGGAGACCCCGGCGTTGTCCTGCCGGACCAGCCGGATGCGCGGATCCCCGGCCGCCAGCCCCTCCACCACGGCGGCCGTGCCGTCGCGCGACCCGTCGTCGACGACGATCGCCTCCCAGTCCCGTTTGGTCTGCGCCGACAGGCTCGCCAGGGCCGCCGCGACGGTGGGCGCGGCGTTGAAGGCCGGAACGATGACCGAGATGTCCGGCTTGGCGTACGTGGAATCCATCGTCTCCCTGCCCGAAGCCCCTGATGAAACAGCCGACCTTGCGGTTGCAGTCAATATGGGTGCTTCGCCCGGCCGGCGGCCAAAGCGCAAAGTTGGCAGTCTGGCGGGAAAATGAATCGTTCATCCACCGAACAGGCCAATACCCACCACCAATTTGCGAAGCAAATACCGGCAAAGACGGCAAATACGGGTTAACCGGCGACCATAGCCATACTCACTCAGTCGAGATGCCAGGGAAGATTTGTTATTCTATGCTTGGAATGTGTGCAATCCGCCCCGGCCGTGCGCGGCGACGGAGGACCGAAATCATCTCCATGAGCGCCAGCGAAACACAGACCGAACTCATCTCCGTCGTCATCCCGGCGTACAACGCGGAGCGGTACATCGCCGCCACGCTCGCCTCGGCGGTCGGCCAGACCCATCGGGAGCTGGAGATCCTCGTGGTCGACGACGGCTCCACCGACGGCACCGTCGCCATCGTCGAGCGGTTCATGGCGGCGGACGGGCGCGTGCGGCTGATCCGCCAGTGCAACGGCGGCGTGGCCAACGCGCGCAACCGCGGCATCGCGGACTCGCGCGGCCAGTACATCGCCCCGCTCGACGCCGACGACCTGTGGCACCCGCGCAAGCTGGAACTCCAGCTCGCCGCCATGCGCCGCTCCCCGCGCACCGGGTGCGTGACCACGTGGTGCTGCAGCATCGACGTGGAGAGCCGCATCCTGTGGGAACCGGTGGACGGTGCGCGCTGCCAGGGCTACGTGCTGCCGGCGCTGATCCTGGAGCACTTCGCCGGCTGCGCCAGCTCGCCCCTGATCCGCCGCCAGTGCGTGCTGGAGGCCGGCGGCTACGACGAGGGCCTGCTGCGCCGCAACGCCCAGGGCTGCGAGGACTACAAGCTGCTGCTGGCCATCGCCGAACAGCACGAGTTCACCGTCATCCCCTGGGCGCTGACCGGCTACCGCCAGGTGCCGGACAGCATGTCGTCCAGCCTGTGGACCATGCTGCGCTCGCACGACCTCGTGATGGCCGAGATGCGCGAGCGCCACCCGGAGATCCCGGCCAAGGTCTTCCGCTGGTCGCGCAGCGGCATCTGCGCCTGGCTGGCGACGCGCGCCATGGTCGCCAACGCCCGCGGCGACATGCTGCGCCTGTTCGCCCTGTCGATCCGCAGCGACTGGAGCTACGTCCTGTCCCTGGGCGTCCGCTTCGTCGGCAAGTACGCGCGCCGCCTGCGCCGCGCCCGGACCGAGCCGCGGCGCGTCTTCCCCGAAGGGCTGCAGCCGGTGGAGGAGGCGCCGAAGGGCCGCTGGCTGGCCATGGCGCTGCAGCGGCACCGGCGGCACTGGTGCGAACGTCTGGCGGCGGAGCCCGCCAAGGTGCGGCTGACCGCCAACCGCGCCCTATGATCGCCCTCCCCCCCGTGGTTCGGGAACACGCCTGGGCGCTGCCGGCCGTCGCCGCGCTGGGCGTCCTCGCCTCGCTGCTGGAGGGGTTCGGCATCAGCCTGTTCATCCCCCTCCTCCAGGGCATGGCGGAGCCGGACGCCGTCCCCGGCGGCCTGGGCGGCCGGCTGGTGGAGCTGTTCGCCGCCATCCCGCCGGAACGGCGGATGGCCGTGCTCACCGCCGCCATCTTCGGCTCCATCCTGCTGAAATGCGTGGTGGTCTACGCCGGGGCGGCGTTCGTCTTCACGCTGACCGGGCGCATCGGCCACCGCCTGCGGGTGGAGGGGTTCCGTCAGATGACCGCGCTCAGCCCCGCCTGGCTGCGCGCCCGCCCGAACGGCGAGGTGTTGAGCCTGCTGTCCGGCGAGGTCTGGCAGACGATCAACGCGCTGGGCGTGTTCGCGGCACTGGTCGGCAACGTCTGCACCGTCGCCACCTTCGGCGTGCTGCTGCTGCTGATCTCCTGGCCCCTGACGCTGGCGGTGGCGGCGGCGCTGGCCGTCATGGGCCTGCTCTTCCACGCCCTGGCCCGGCGCGCCAAGCGCCTGGGGGAGCGCGCGGTGATCGCCAACCGCGACGTGGACGCCGCCCTGGTGGAGGGCTACGGCGGCCTGGACGTCATCCGCGCCTTCGGGCGGGAGGAGGACGAGATCCGCCGCTTCGCCGGCCGCTCCGACGAGCTGCGCCGCATCTTCCTGCGCATGGACGCCCTGCGGGAGGCCAGCGGGCCGCTGTACGAGGCGGCGGCGGCACTGCTGATCCTGGTCATCCTCGCCGCCATGGGCACGCGCGACGCGGCGTCCCTGCCGGTGCTGGCCGCGTTCCTGCTGGTGCTGTTCCGCGTGCAGCCGCAGATCCGGCAGATGGCGGCCAACTGGGTGACGCTGCGCTCCATGGCCGGGTCGGTCGCCACCGTCACCCGCTTCCTCGACCCCGCGGGCAAGGACTACATCCCCTCCGGCACGCTCGTTCCCGCCGCCCCGGTGGCCGAGATCCGCTTCGAGGACGTCGGCTTCCACTACGGCGCGGGCGGCCCGGCGGCGCTGGAGGGCGTGTCGTTCGCCATCCGCCGCGGCCGCACCACCGCGCTGGTCGGCCCCTCGGGTGCGGGCAAGTCCACCGTGGCGGCGCTGGTCGCCCGCGCCTGCGACCCCACCGGCGGGGCGGTGCTGGCGGACGGCGTGCCGCTGTCCCGCTTCGACCTGCGGGCGTGGCGGCGGCGCATCGGCGTGGTGTCGCAGGACGTCTTCCTGTTCGACGCCAGCGTCTTCCACAACATCGCCTACGGCCGCCCCGACGCCACGGAGGCCGAAGTGGTGGAGGCCGCCCGCCGCGCCCACGCCGACGGCTTCATCCGCGACCTGCCCGACGGTTACGCCACCGTGGTGGGGGAGCGCGGCAGCCGCCTGTCCGGCGGCCAGCGCCAGCGCATCGCGCTGGCCCGCGCCATCCTGCGCGATCCCGACATCCTGATCCTGGACGAGGCGACGAACGCGCTGGACAGCCTGTCGGAATCGCTGATCGAGGACGCCATGGCGGCCTTCAGCCGCGACCGCACGGTGATCGCCGTCAGCCACAAGCTGGCCACCATCCGGCACGCCGACCACATCGTCGTGCTGTCCGGCGGGCGCGTGGCCGAACAGGGCACGCTGGACGAGCTGCTGGCCGCGCACGGCCTGTTCGCCGCGCTGTGCGAGGCGCAGTTCCGCGGCACCGAACCGCTGTCCGAGCGCCGCCCGGCCCCCTTAAAAGCCCCTCTCCCTTGACGGGAGAGGGGTTGGGGTGAGGGTGGTTACGGCTCGGAGGCCGCCAACCCTACCGCGACGATCCCACCAGGGCCGGCAGGTCCATGATCGGGCCGTTGGCGGCGTCCTCGATGGTGATCGGGGTGCCGCCGCGCTCGCCGAGCGCCAAACTCACCGGACGGCCGTTGTTGTGGCCCTTCCACATCTGGTACAGCGCGAGCGCGGCGTAGATCTTGGCCTCGCGGCTGGTGTTGAACAGCCATTCCTGCGTCGGCGTGACGCGCAGCAGGCCGTTCTCGCCCACCTCCACGCGGTCGGCGAACTTGTAGCCCAGCTCGTCGTTCACCCGGCCGATCAGCCGGTCGAAGCCCGAGGAATAGCGCGCGAAGCTGCCCCGCTCGCCGCCGCCCAGCGTGCTGGTGGAGCGCTGGCGCAGCAGGTCGGTGAAGACCCAGCCCTCCTCGCCCGTGCGCATGTTGCGCACGCCGGTCCAGTTGCCGTCCTGCTTCAGTTCCAGCAGTTCGTCGCCACGCCGCACGGTGGAGCGGATCGAGGCGCGGTCGGTGGGTGCCGCGCGCAGGTTCACGCGCTCGCCGGTCACCGTGTGGGTGTCGCCCGGACTGGCCACGGCCGGACCGCCGAAGGCCATCATCAAACCGCACACACCGACACCCAGGGCGGCGCGGAGCACACTCGATTTTCCAGACATTGTCGTCCTCCCACAAGGCGCGCCCGCGTCCTGCGCACGCGCGCATCCGTGGACTTAACAGCGGCCAGTGGGAGGATGATCCAAAGACGATGTTCCGATGGCTCAGTCGAGCCGGCGCCGCAGCGGGCTGTCGCCCGGCGGCCAGACGCCGCGGTCCATGGCGCGGGCACCGTCGAACACCAGCCAACTCTGCCGGCCATAGTGCGGCAGCGGGCGCAGCAGCGCCTGCAGGGCCGCCGGATCGGTGGCCGCGACCACCAGCGCCGGCTGCCCGCGCGCGGTGCGCGCCGTCCACACCCGCGCCGTGCCGCGCCCGGCCACCGCTTCCGGCGCGCCCTCCATGCGGTAAGCGCGCAGCAGCCGCTCCACCCCCTCCTGCGTGCCCAGGAGCAGCAGCGGCTCGCCCGCGTCGGTGCGGTCCGGCCCGACGACGCGCGCCCGCCCCTCCATCAGCCGGTCGGCCAGCGCCCGCGCCGCCTCGGCCCCTCCTCCATCCGCCGCGATCACCACGTTGGTCCCGGTGTCGAGCGTCACGTCACGCAGCACCGCCGGTGCCTCGCCGGGGGCCAGGCGGCGGAACAGGTCGTGGCCGGGATCGACCGCCACCGCCGTCGCCCGGCCGGTGACCGGCAGCACCGCCGCTGCCTCCCGCCCCTCCATCCGCACCAGATGGCGCTGCGGACCGGCGTCCGTCTCCACCACCACGGGCACGGACAGCGCGTAGACCGGCGCGTCCTGCCGCAGGGCGACGCTGACGCCGCTCTCCGCCACGCGGGCGTCCTGGAGCGTCAGCGACGGCGCGCCGACGCGCTCCACCCACTGGGCGAAGAAGGGCTTCAGGTCACGGCCCGCCGCCGCCTCGAACGCCGCGCGCAGGTCGGCCCAGCCGGCTTGCCTGAACTTGTGCTCCTCCCAGAAGCGGCGCAGGCCGGCGTCGAACGCCGCCTCCCCCACCTCGCCGCGCAGCATGTGGAAGACCGCCGCCGCCTTGCCGTAGCCGATGACCTGCGCCGCCCCGTGCACCTTGGCGCGGAAGGCGCCGAGCGCCGTGTCGCGGTCGCGCGGCAGGGCCGCGTAGTCGCGCACCCAGTCGAGCCGGGCCGCCCGCGCCGCCTCCCCCCCGCGCGCCTCGGCCGACGCGTAGTCGGACAGATAGCTGGTCAGCCCCTCGCACCAGTTGCCGGTGGCGTAATCGACGCGCACGCCGTTGCCCCACCAGTTGTGCAGGATCTCGTGCGCCAGCGACTGCCCGCGCACGAAGGGCAGCGGCAGCACCTGCCGCCCGATGTAGGTCAGCCCCGGAAACCCCAGCCCCACCGGCAGCGGCGCCGACACCACCGCGAAGCCGGCGAAGGGGTAAGCGCCGATCCTCTGCGAAAACCCATCGATTGCGCGCGCCGTGATGTCCAGATACTCGTCGGACAGGCCCGCCTGCTCCGGATGGAAGTAGGTGCGCAGGCGGAGCGTGCCGTGCATCCGCTCCCGCACCTCCCAGGTGCCTGCGAACAGCGAGGGCTCCTCCACCGGCCGGTCCTCGGCGAAGACGGCGCGGTAGCCTTTGGCGTCGCGCCCCTCCTCCACCAGCCGCCCGGTCGCCACGGCGGTGAAGGGTGCCGGCACCCGCACGGCCAGCCGCCACGTCGGCGGCTCCCCCTCGGCCGCGGGGATCCAGCCGCCGCCCGGCAGGTAGGCGCCCTCCGCCCCGGCCATCGGCCCGTCACGCTTCGCATCCGGGTCCAGCGCCGCCAGCGTCCCGGCGTAGCGGACGGTGACCGCCCCACCCCCCTCCGGCACGGTCAGCGCCAGCCGCGCCCCGCTCCGCGTGAAGGGCAGCGCCTTGCCCGCCGCCGTCACCTCGGCGACGTCCAGCCCCGGCGCCAGCAGCAGGGACTGCGCCCCCGCCGGCAGCGTGACGCGATCGACCACCTCCAGCCGCCGCGCCGGCGGGTCGAGCGTGACGTCGAGGTCATGATGGATGCCGGCGGCCAGGACCGGCGCGGCGGCGAGGAACGCCGCAAGGGCGAGGACGGAGCGAAGCATGGCCGGAATATAGGATCGCCCCCGCCCCGCGTCGCCCCCGGCGATCGGCGTCAGGCCGTCAGCCGCCGCACCGCCGCCATCAGGCGCGCCAGCCGCGCATCATGGATGCCCAACTGCTCCAGGTGATCCACGGTGTTGGCGAGGTATTCGACGTTCGGCCCGCGCTCGCCGCAGCAGCCGGCGATGCGCTCGGCCATGTGCGTCTCGTCCAGGCAGCCGCAATACTGGCGGTGGCGGCGGTCGACCACGAAGGTGCAGGCCTCCACCACCGGCCCGCCGCCCAGCACGTGCACCGGCAGCCGCTTCGGCCGGTACACCCGCGTGATCATCTCGCGCTCCCACAGGTAATCCAGCGCCGCCGGCACGTTGCCGGCCGCCACGCGGAAAGCGATGCCACGGCAGGAGCCGCCGCGGTCCAGCCCCAGCACCAGCCCCGGCCGCTCCGGCGTGCCGCGGTAGCGGTGCGAGGAGACGCAGAAGCGCCGGTGGTAGCCGTGCAGGACCGCCGCGTGCCGTTCCTCGAACGGGAAGCCGGGGTTCCACATCAGCGAGCCGTAGGCGAACACCCACAGGTCTGTGCCGGGCGCCACGGCGATGTCGCCGGCCCAGGCGGGCGCCGCCGCCTCGGAAACCTCAGCAACCTGGGGGGCGGCGGTCAGGCCGGTATCGAAGGAGCGTGTATCGAACAGCATGTGTAACGGGGACCATGAAGGTGCCACACTGCGGCGCCATCCTTCGCGCCGACCGTGCGAATCCTAGCACGCTCCCCATGTGGGGGCTATAACGGGTGGTTCCCAGCCGGAAATTGACACCATGACGCTCCGCAAGCGCCTCGCCCTCGCCGCCGCCGTCCTCTTCGTGGCCCTGCTCGCCGCCTGGGGCGTGGCATGGTGGATGGTGGCGAAGGCCGTCGAGAACGGCATCGTCGCCTGGGCCGAGGCGCAGCGGGCGCGCGGCGTCGACGTGCGCTACGCCGACCTGCGCATGGGCGGCTTCCCGCTCGCCGTGCGCGCCACCGCGACCGAGCCGCGCATCGCCGCGCGCGGCGCCGACTGGCGGGGTGCCGAGCTGGTCGGCGAGGCGCCGCTGTGGGACCCGACGCGCATCGCCCTCACCCTGCCCGGCCCGCAGCGCCTGCGCCTGTCCGACCCGGCCTCGCCGCCGGGCGAGCTGGTGGCGCCGCAGGGCGGCACCGGGCACGTGACGCTGGGACCGGCCGGCGTGCCGGTGGAGGCGCGCTTGAGCTTCGCCGACCTCACCTTCGCCCCGGCGGCGCTGCCGGACGCGCCCGCCGCCGTGTCGGCCCTCGACCTCACGCTGCGCCAGCCGCCGGCCCCGCCGGCCAGCCACGAGGAAACCGGGCTGGCGGTGGAGGTGGACGCGCGCGGCGTGCGGCTGCCGTCGGCGGTCCAGTCGCCGCTCGGCCCCATCGTCAGCCGCGCCACGGCGACGGTGCGCGTGCAGGGCCGCCCGCCGGAGCTGCACCCGGAAAGCCTCGCCGCATGGAGCCGCGACGGCGGCACGGTGCAGATGGACGCGCTGGGCCTCGACTGGGGTCCGCTGAAGGCGACGGTGAACGGCACGCTGGCCCTCGACCGCGACCTGCAGCCCCAGGCCGCCATGACCGCCGAGGTGCGCGGCGCCGACAAGGTGCTGGCCGCCTTCCAGGGCCAACTAAAGCCGAACGAGGTGAACATGGCGCGCAGCGTCATCGGCATGCTGGCCCGCCCGTCCCAGGACGGCGAGCCGGTCATCATGGCGCCGCTCACCATCCAGTACCGCGCCCTGTTCGTCGGCCCGCTGAAGGTCGCGGCGATCCCGGCGATCGTGTGGTGAGAAGAACAAGGGCCGCGACTGCGGCCCCGCGCCCACATGGGCGCGAAGCCAAGGCCACGGATGTGGCCGCCCGGCGTCTGAGGGAAAAAGATTAGGCCTGCTTGGCGTCGATGATGCCGCGGCGGATGGCGCGGGTCTTGGTGAAGGTCTCCTGCAGCAGGTCGCCCTCGCCCCAGCGGATGGCGCGCTGAAGCGCCGTCAGGTCCTCGGTGAAGCGCTGGAGGATCTCCAGAACCGCCTCGCGGTTGTTCAGGAACACGTCGCGCCACATCACCGGATCGCTGGCGGCGATGCGCGTGAAGTCGCGGAAGCCGCCGGCCGAGAACTTGATCACCTCGGACTTGGTGTCCTCCTCCAGGTCGGCGGCGGTGCCGACGATGGTGTAGGCGATCAGGTGCGGCAGGTGCGAGGTGATGGCCAGCACGCGGTCGTGGTGCGACGCCTCCATGATCTCGACCTTGGAGCCGCAGCGGCGCCACAGCTCGGCCACCTTCTCGGTGGCTTCGGCCTGCGTGCCCGGCGGCGGCGTCAGGATGCACCAGCGCCCCTGGAACAGCGCGGCGAAGCCGGCCTCCGGCCCGGAGTGCTCGGTGCCGGCCACCGGGTGGCCGGGCACGAGGTGCACGCCGTCCGGCAGGCTGGGCGCCACGTCGCGCAGCACCACCTGCTTGACCGAACCCACGTCGGTGACGATGGCGCCGGGCGCCAGGCTCAGGCCGATCTCCTCCGCCACGGCGGCGAAGGTGCCGACGGGGGTCGCCAGCACGACGAGGTCGGCGCCGTCCACGGCGGTGACCGGGTCGGTGTAGGCGGCGTCGACGATGCCCAGTTCCATGGCCTTGATGCAGGCCGCCTCGCTGCGGTCCCCGCACACCACGGTGCGGGCCAGCCCATACTCCGCCACGGCCCGCGCCAGCGACGAGCCGATGAGCCCGATGCCGATGATGGCGACACGGTCGAAGAGCGGAGCGGTGGAAGCGGTCATGATGGGGTTACCGGTGCCTGGGCCTGTCCGAAAGGTGCGGGTTATTAAGCACCACGCCGCCGCCGGGCCAAGGGAAAGTTTTCGGGGGGATGGCGAAGGGCGCCTTCTTGCCCCACATGATGCATGCGCATATGCTTTGCACACGGCGCCTTCATAGGGAGTTTGCCATGGCCGCCTCTGCCCAGCCCCGCCGCAAGCCCACCAACGTGTCCATTCGCGAGGACATCCTGGAGGCGGCCCGCAGCCATGGACTCAACGTCTCCCGCGTCGCCGAGGAGGCGTTGTCCGCCGCCATCCGCGAAAAGCAGCGGGCGGCGTGGCTGGCGGAAAACGCCGAGGCGATCGCCTATCAGAACCGGCTGGTCGAGGAGGAAGGGGCGTTCGGCGACGACGTGCGATCATTCTGATGGCGCAGTTCGACGTTCGCCGCAATCCGTCGCCGCGCACCCGCGCCTCGACGCCCTATGTCCTCGTCGTGCAATGTGACCTGCTGGCGGATCTTGACCCGATTGCCGTCGTGCCGTTGCGTCGGGCCGACTGTTTTCTGAAGACGATCAGCCGCTTCAACCCGCACTTCAAGGTGGAGGGCGTTGATGTCGTCATGACGCCCAACGCCATCGCTGGTGTCGCCCGAAAAGATCTCGGAGAGGTCGTCGCCAACCTCTCCGAACATCGTCACGACATCATTGGCGCGATGGACATTCTGCTGACGGGCATTTAGCCCGCCAGGAACTCCTTCAGCATCGCCACCACCGTGCGCATCTCGTCCTCACGGCCGATGGTGACGCGCAGGCAGGTCGGCAGGCCATAGGACGGCATCTGGCGCACCAGGATGCCGCGGTCCTTCAGGAACAGGCGCGCCTTCTCGGCGTCGTCCTTGCCGGACGCCGCACCCTTGAAGTCGACCAGAACGAAGTTGCCGATGGACGGGTGCACGGTCAGGCCCAGGCCCCGCACCTCGGCGCTGAACCACTCGCGCCACTGCTCGTTGTGGGCGCGCGAGCGCTCCATGAACTCCACGTCCTCCAGCGCCGCGACGCCGGCCGCCTGGGCCGCCGCCGACACGTTGAAGGGGCCGCGCACGCGGTTCAGCACGTCCGCCACGCCCGCCGGGCAATAGCCCCAGCCCAGGCGCAAGGCGCCCAGCGCGAAGATCTTCGAGAAGGTGCGCAGCATCACCACGTTGGTGAACTTCTCCACCAGTTCGACGCCGGCGGAGTAGTCGTTGCGCGTCACGTACTCGGCATAGGCCGCGTCGATGACCAGCAGCGTGGTGGCCGGCAGGCCGGCGTGCAGGCGGGCCAACTCGTCCGCCGTCAGGAAGGTGCCGGTCGGGTTGTTCGGGTTGGCGACGAAGACGATCTTCGTGCGCGGCGTCACGCGCGCCAGCAGCGCGTCGACGCTGGCGGTCAGGTCCGTCTCCGGCGCGGTCACCGGCGTGGCGCCCACCGACTTGGCGGCGATCGGGTACATCAGGAAGCCGTGCTGGCTGTACAGCACCTCGTCCCCCGGCCCGGCGTAGGCGCGCACCAGCAGGCCGATCAGCTCGTCCGAGCCGGCGCCGCAGACGATGCGGCCGGCGTCCAGGCCGAAGCGGGCGCCCAGCGCCTTGCGCAACTCGGTCGAGCCGCCGTCGGGGTAGCGATGGATCTCGCCGGCCAGGCGCTTGTACGCCTCCACGGCCTTGGGGCTCGGCCCCAAGGCGCCTTCGTTGGACGCCAGACGGATGGTTCCGGCGGCTTCGCCCCCGATGTAGGGCGCGATGTCGAGGATGCCCGGACGGGGCACCGGCGCGGTCGGCGTGGACATGTCTCTCTCGGTCAGATCTTGCGGGTGTCTTGCGGCAGGTTCAGCGGCACGGCGTAGCCGCCCATGATGTTGATGCGCACGGGCACGTCGCCCAGGCGCTCGCCCAGCGCCGCCAGGCGCGGGTCGCCGTGGTCGACGAAGTCGGCGATCTCGACCAGATGCAGCGCCGGGCCGCCCGCCTCGCGGTTGCTGTGCCACGTGCAGAAGCCGACCGGCACCAGCCCCGCCGACTCGAGGGTGTCCTTGAGGCGCCCGCGACTGAGGTCGTAGCCCAGCTCGATGCCCAGCAGCGTGCGGTCGTCGCCCGTCGGCTCGTGCGGGACCAGCGCGATGGCGAAGGCGTCGCGGTCCTCGCCCCGCGCGTTGCCGCGCCCGCCGAACGGCAGGCGCGCCACGATGCGCGGCGTGCGCGAATCCGACGACACCATGTAGCGCCACCAGGGGTCGGTGTCGTCCTCCGCCGGGATCGGCACGACGCCGACGGTGGCCGTGCCCTCGCTCACCGCGCGCACGGCGGCGACGGGGGTGTTGACGGCGGTCATCGGCACGAAGCTGCCGAAATGGTCGCGCGCCACGTCCCAGAAGCCGCGCCGGTCCTCCGGCGCGAAGACGGCCACGGCGAACGGCCCTTGCAGGCGGGTCAGCGCCGAGATCATCTCGCGCCACATGCGCACCAGCACGGGCAGCGGGAAGGCGCCGGTGTGCCGCGCCACCAGACGGCGCAGGATCACCGCCTCGCGCCCCGGGCGCAGGAAGATGCGGCTGTCCCCCTTGGCGGCGCCGATGCGCTCCACCACCTTGGCCCGCCGCATCAGCAGGTCGTGGATGGAATCGTCGATCTGGTCGATCTCGCGGCGCAACTCGTCGAGCGGTGACTTGGAGGGAGGCATGGGATGTGAAACCGTGTCGGGCGAAGCCGGATAGTAGTAGTCCGCGAAGCCGTTAAAATCAAAGAAAACGTTGACACCTTCGAGGCCCGCTTCGTACCTATACGCTCCCGCTGAGGTAGAGCCATAAGACCGTCCGCCATGTCTGCCACCAAGCCCTCCGTGGTCGCCCAGGCCGACACCCGGGCCGACACCGGCAGCACCACCGGCAACACCACCGGCAGCCTGCCCGGCCACCGCGTCCGGCTCGGCGTCACCACGCCCATGCGGCTGGACAGCGGCCAGGAGCTCGGCCCCTTCACCATCGCCTACCAGACCTACGGCACGCTGAACGCCGACCGCTCGAACGCGGTGCTGATCTGCCATGCGCTGACCGGCGACCACTTCGTCCTCGACACCCACCCCATCACCGGCAAGCCCGGCTGGTGGGAGATGATGGTGGGACCGGGCAAGCCGGTGGACACCGACCGCTACTTCGTCATCTGCTCCAACGTCATCGGCGGCTGCATGGGCTCCACCGGCCCGGCCGAGATCGACCCCGCGACGGGGGAGCCGTACGGGCTGAACTTCCCGGTCATCACCATCGCCGACATGGTGCGCGCCCAGACCCTGCTGATCGACCATCTGGGCATCGGCCAGCTGTTCTGCGTGCTGGGCGGCTCCATGGGCGGCATGCAGGTGCTGGAGTGGGCGTCGTCGTACCCGGAACGCGTGTTCGCCGCCATCCCGGTGGCCTCGGCGGCGCGCCATTCCGCGCAGAACATCGCCTTCCACGAGGTCGGGCGCCAAGCCATCATGGCCGACCCCGACTGGTGCGGCGGTGACTACCTGCGCCAGGGCAAGCGCCCGCACCGCGGGCTGGCGGTGGCGCGCATGGCCGCGCACATCACCTACCTGTCGGAGCCGGCGCTGCACCGCAAGTTCGGCCGCAACCTGCAGAACCGCGCCCAGATCACCTACGGCTTCGACGCCGATTTCCAGGTGGAAAGCTACCTGCGCCACCAGGGCATCACCTTCGTCGAGCGGTTCGACGCCAACTCCTACCTCTACATCACCCGCGCCATGGACTATTTCGATCTGGCGGCGGACCACGACGGCGTGCTGGCCAACGCCTTCCGCCACAAGGGCGGCAGCACGCCGGTGCGCTTCTGCGTCGCCAGCTTCACCAGCGACTGGCTGTTCCCCACGCCCGAATCGCGCGCCGTGGTGCACGCGCTGAACGCCGTGGCGGCCAACGTCAGCTTCGTGGAGATCGAGACCGACAAGGGCCACGACGCCTTCCTGCTGGACGAGCCGGAGTTCCACCAGGTCATCCGCGGCTTCCTGGAAGGCTGCGCCGAGCACCGTGGCCTCACCGCGCGCCGCCGGGCGCGCAGCGCATGAACGGACGCGCGCAGCGCATGACGGACGCGGACATGAGCCCCCTCGACGACACCTCAAGCCGTATCGCCGACTCCGCCCGCAACGGCGCCGGCCGGCCGCGCGACATCCGCGTCGACCTGCGCCTGATCGCCGACATGGTGGATCCCGGCAGCCGCGTGCTCGACGTCGGCTGCGGCGACGGCGCGCTGCTCGACTTCCTCACCCACGAGAAGGGCGTCGACGGCCGCGGCATCGAGTTGAGCATGGACGGCGTGCACCGCTGCGTGAAGCAGGGCCTGTCGGTCATCCAGGGCGACGCCGAGGCGGACCTGAAGGACTACCCGGCCGACGCCTTCGACTACGTCATCCTCGGCCAGACGCTGCAGGCCATGCGCGAGCCCAAGCGCGTGCTGGAGCACATGGTGCGCATCGGCCGCCACGCCATCGTGTCGTTCCCCAACTTCGGCTACTGGCGGATCCGCTTCCAGCTGCTGGTGCACGGCCGCATGCCGGTGACCGAGCAGCTGGGCTACCAGTGGTGGGAGACGCCGAACATCCACCTGTGCACCATCGCCGACTTCGTCGAGCTGTGCCGGGTGGCGGGCGTCACCATCGAACGCGGCGTCATCGTCAACCGCGCCGGCCGCGTCACCGGCTCCGGCTACGGCGGCCTGACCAACCTGCTGGGCGAACAGGCCGTCTTCCTGCTGCGCCGGGGCTGAGCGGGCTGCGAACGTTGGGTTTTCGCTGCGCTCAACCCAACCTACGAAAGCGTCCTTCGTCGGCGGGGCCGGCCATGACGCAACCTTGACCCCGGCGGGCGTGTTGAAGGCTGGCATCCCGAGAGGAGGTCAGTTCCATGCGCTCGCTTCGCTTCGCCCTGCTGGCCCTGCTGCTCGCCACCGGCGTGGCGCACGCCCAGCAGCAACCGCCGCTGATGACCGCCCCGCGGCCCGAGGACAAGCCCACCACCGACGCCGTGCCGTCCAGGGAAGGCGTCAGCGGCGCCGCCCCCAGCGACGAGATCCGCCCGGTGGCGCCGCCCGCCAACCGGCCGCTCACCGCCGCCGAGGCGCAGGCGCTGGTCGGCAAGAGTGCGCGCACCAAGGACGGGCAGGAGGCCGGCGAGATCCGCGACTTCGTCCTCTCCGGGCCGGACGGGCGCATCGAGGGCATCGTCATCGCCTCGGGCGGCTTCCTCGGCATCGGCGCCAGCATGGTGGCGGTGCCGGCCACGGCGCTGCGCGTCGGCGCCGCACCCAAGGTGGCCGAGCCGGGGCAGAAGCCGCCCATGGACGTGATGCTGGACATGACGGCGGCCGACGTGGCGCAGGCCCCGCCCTTCACCTACGACGCGTCGTCGCGCACGCTGGTCGGCCGGCGCTAAGAAACCGCCCCGCACCGATAGCAAAAAAAGAAGGGCCGTCCGGAGAACGGCCCCTTGTTCAGTCTTACAGGGAGGGAGCGCCGGACGCGGGCGGGACACCATGCGCTTGCGCTCATGAGAGGACCATATTTTAGAAATATCTAATTATCAACGCCGAAAATTTCATCGCCGGGATGCGCGGAACGCAACCGGCTGTTAACACGCGTCCTCTACCCTCGCGCGCAAATCGCCGCCCCCGATAATGCCGCCCAGGGAGGAAGCCGTGGAATTGAGCGCCGCCGTCGCACAGGAAATCTGCGATCACATCGGCAAGGAACTGGACGTCGGAGTGTCGTTCATGGGCCAGGGCGGCGTCATCGTCGCCTCCACCGCCCGCGAGCGCATCGGCGCCACCCACGCCGTCGCCGCCGACATCATGGCCCGCCGCACCGACGAGCGCGCCGTCAGCAAGGACGAGGCCGCCCGCTCCTCCGGCATGCGCGAGGGCTACAACGTCGCCATCGACTTCAACGGCCAGCGCGTCGGCAGCCTGGGCGTCGCCGCCCCGGTCGACCTCGCCCGCCGCTACGCCCGCATCGCCCGCCACTGGGCGCTGTCCGTCCTGCGCGCCGAACAGGCCGAGGGGCAGCGCAACCAGCTTCTGCGCGACCTGTCCGACCGGCTGGAGCGCGACGTCGGCGGGCTGGTGGGCGAAGCGGCCGAGGCCGCCCGCAAGCTGGACGAGGCGGTCGCCGGCGTGCGCCGCGCCAACGGCGACGCCAGCCGCCAGTCGGGCGCCGCGGCCTCCGCCGCCCGCGCCGTGGACGAATCGGTCGGCAGCATCGCCGGCAGCATCGACCGCCTGACCGCGACGGCCGAGCGCATCGCCCAGGACACCGGCAAGGCCCGCGACATCAGCATGGCCGCCACGGCCGACTCCGAACGCGCCGCCACCGTCATGACCTCGCTGCGCGGCGCCGCCGAGCAGATCGCCAGCGTCGTCAAGCTGATCAACGCCATCGCCAGCCAGACCAACCTGCTGGCGCTGAACGCCACCATCGAGGCGGCCCGCGCGGGCGAGGCCGGGCGCGGCTTCGCCGTCGTGGCGAACGAGGTGAAGGCGCTGTCCCGCCAGACCGCCGACGCCACCAAGCAGATCGCCGATCAGGTCGCCAACCTGCAGCGCGAGACGGCGGCGGTGGACGACGCGCTGAACCGCATCGGCGGCACCATCCGCTCCATTCAGGGCATCAACGAGACGGTCGCCTCCGCCATCGGCGAGCAGGCCGGCCTGACCGCCGAGGTCTCGCGCGACCTCGGCCGTTCCCGCCAGGACGCCATGGCCGCCGGCCGCAGCATGGACGAGGCCGAGCGCACCATCGCCGGCGCCACCCAGTCGCTCGACGCGCTCAGCTCCCTGGCGCAGGGCCTCACCGGCCGCGTCGGCGGCGTTGGCGACCGCATGCGCGACGTGCTGCGCCAGATGCGGGGCTGATCCGGCTCCAGCCGGCGCTCCGGCCGGCTACGGCCGTTCGGCCCCGGCGATCAGGTCCAGCAGCATCCGTTCGCCCTCCGGCCACGGGCCGTGGCCGGAGGCGACGTTGATGTGCCCCTGCTCACCCGCGTCGACGAACGCCGCACCCCAGCGTTCGGCGACGAACCGGGCGCGGTCGAACGCCACATAGGGGTCGTTGCGGCTGGCCACCAGTGTGGCGCGGAACGGCAGCGGGGCGAGCGGCACCGGCGCGAAGCAGCGCACCTCCGGCGGCGTGTGCGCTTCCGAGTCCACGTCGGACGGCGCCACCAGCAGCGCCCCCGCCACGCGGCCAACGGAAGCATGGCCAGCCGACCCGCGGCCGACCCAGTGGGCGACCTGCGAACAGGCCAGGCTGTGGGCCACGAGCACGACCGGACCGGCCGCCGCCGTCACCGCGGCCTCCAGCGCGTCCACCCAGGCGTCGCGGCCGGGCTGGTCCCAGTCGCCCTGCTCCACGCGCCGGGCGTCCGGATGGCGCCGCTCCAGCCACGTCTGCCAGTGGTCCGGCCCGGAATTGCCGAGTCCGGGAAGAATCAGGATGGATACCGGCATGCCATCTCCTTTTCCGCCCGGCGTCGCGGGCATCGCGCGGCGCACCGCGCCGCAACAAAAGTAATAGGTAACGGCGCCGTCGAGGTATTCCCTCCGCGGCGGACTACCCATATCGCGCGTCTTCTAATTCGCGGAATGCTTGCGAAGAATACAAGCAAAACCAGAGACACCCCGGCATTCCGATGCCCGGGTTGGGAAAGGCGTTGCCATCGTGCGCACGGAGATCGACGACACCGACGACAGAGGCGACAGCGGCGACAGCGGCGGCAAGAACGTGGCGCCGGACGTCCTGCCCCACGCCGACACCCTCCTGCGCGAGGCCGAGGCGCGGATCCGCAACGCGCGCACCATGTACGCCCGCGCCGAACAGCTGCGCGTCCAGGCGCTCGACACGCTGCGCCGCGCCGAGGAGACCCAGCAGCGCGCCCAGGACGCCTACCGCCGCGTCGAGGAAGCCTACCCGCCCCGCCGCCGGGAGAGTTAAAACGATTTCCGGATTGCTTTTAAGCCCCTCTCCCCTTGCGGGAGAGGGGGTTGGGGAGAGGGGGAATTACGCCCGGAAGGGCGGAAGAGAGGCATTCTTCCGGGCATCCGCCCGTAACCACCCTCTCCCCAACCCCTCTCCCGTCGAGGGAGAGGGGCTTTTATAAAGATCCGTACACGGCTCAGCCCCCCCTACGAACCCACCCGCCGGGCCGGGGCGGCGCCGCCCGGCAGCGGCACGATCAGCCGGCGCTTCACCGGCTGCGCCCTGCGGGCGACTCCGGCGAAGATCTGCTTGGACGCCTCGATCATCGTCACCCCGGCGAAGGCCTTGAACCAGCGCTCGCCGATCTCCTCCCACGCCGGGGCCGAGCGCAGCAGGACGCGCGAACGCAGCGGCGGGATGAACAGCGCGTGCCCCGTGCGTTCCGGCACGAACATGGTGTCGCGCAGCACCTGCTTCAGCTGCGAGGGCGTGTAGGGGAAGCCGTGGCCGAACGGCGTCCAGTCGGCGCGCGCCCACAACCCGCGCCGGTTCGGCACCACCACCAGCAGCCGCCCGCCGCCG
>NZ_DASPMG010000259.1:0-54892 GCF_035627195.1 Azospirillum sp. | reverse complement strand
GTGGGACTCAGCGGCTCCACCAGCCGCGCTTCGGCTTCTCCGGCGGCTGGTTCACCACCTCGGCCGCGCGGGCCGGCTGGTTCTCCTCCGGGGCGGGCTCCTCGGCGGCTGGAGCGGCGGCCGGAACGGCCTCCGGGGCGGCCAGCTCGGCCACGGCGGCGACCGCCGGCTCGCTGAGCGTCTCGGCCGGAGCCTCGGCGGGCTCGGCGGCCTTCTTGCGCGAGCGCGCCGGGCGCTTCTTCGGCTTCGGCTCCTCGGCGGCGGGTTCCGCCGGGGCGGGGGCCGGAGCCGGTTCGGCGATCGCTTCGGCCACAACCTCGGCCGGCGCCTCCTCGACGGCGGCTTCGGCCTTCTTGCGCGAGCGCGACGGGCGCTTCTTCGGCTTGGCCTCCTCGGCTTCCGGTGCCTCGGTCTGGGCCGGGGCCGGGGTCTCGGCCACAACCTCGGCCGGGGCCTCCTCGGCGGCCGGTTCGGCGGCCTTCTTGCGCGAGCGCGACGGACGCTTCTTCGGCTTGGCCTCCTCGGCGGCCGGGGCGGCTTCCGGAGCCGGGGTCTCGGCGACCACCTCGGCCGGAGCTTCGGCAGCCGGCGCGGGCTCGGCGGCCGGCGGCGGGGTGTCAAGGATCCAGTCGAAGTCGATCGGCTCCAGGGCCGGGCCGGCGACCGGGGCGGGCGGCACCACCGGCGCGCGGGCCGGGGCTTCGCCCTCGGTCTCGCCCCCAGTCTCGCCGTCGCTATCGCCGTCGTCGGTGCCTTCGCCGTCCTCGGCCCCTTCCTCGGAGCCCTCGGCGGTCTCGCCCGGCATCAGCTCGCGGCGGGACCGGCGGCGGCCACCGCGCTTGCCGCGGCGGCGCTTCTTGCGGCCCTGCTGGTCGCCGTCGGCGGCGTTGCGGTCGGCGGACTCATCGTCCTCCTCGCCCTCGTCGCCATCCTCACCGGCTTCGGTCGCCTCGGAGACGCCCTCCTCGGCGCCGGCCTCGGCCGGCATGGCGGCCGGGCGGGACTCGTCGCGGCCCTCGCCGTTGCGGCCACGGCGGCGGCGGCGGCGGCGGCGGCGGCGGTCGCCGGCCTCGCCACCCTCGCCGGCGTCGGCGCGGCCTTCCTCGGACGCCTCGGCCTCGGTGCCCTCGTCCTCGTCCTCGTCGACCTCCTCGGGCTCGGCGACTTCGGCCGGCACGGGTGCCGGCGCGGCCGCGGCGGCGGCGAGCGTACGGTCGGTCTCGGCGAAGATGCGCTCGGCGCTGACCAGCGGGCCGCCCTCGTCGCCCGGCTGCTTGGCCTTGACGCGCTCAAGCCGCAGGTCGGGCGCGATCAGCGTGTCGTCGGCCTGCAGCAGCACGCGGAAGCCGTACTTGTACTCGATGCGGGCGAGGTCCGTACGCTTCTGGTTCAGGATGTACAGCGCGATGGCCGTGGGCACGGTCACCGTGATCTCGGCGGAGCGCTTGCGGATGCCCTCCTCCTCGATGGCGCGCAGCACGTGCAGCGAGGCGGACTCGACCGACCGCACCACGCCGGTGCCCGAGCAGTGCGGGCAGCGCTCGAAGTTGGTCTCCAGCAGCGACGGACGCAGGCGCTGGCGCGACAGCTCGAGCAGCCCGAAGCCGGAGATGCGGCCGAGCTGGATGCGCGCCCGGTCGGTCTTCATCGCCTCCTTGAGGCGCCGCTCGACCGTCGCGTTGTTGCGCGGCTCCTCCATGTCGATGAAGTCGATGACGATCAGGCCGGCGAGGTCGCGCAGGCGCAACTGGCGGGCCACCTCCTCGGCGGCCTCCAGGTTGGTCTTGAACGCCGTCTCCTCGATGTTGCGCTCGCGCGTCGACTTGCCGGAGTTGACGTCGATGGCGACCAGCGCCTCGGTCGGGTTGATGACGATGTAGCCGCCCGAGCGCAGGTGCACGACCGGGCTGTGGATCGCGTCGATCTGCGTTTCCACCTGATAGCGGTGGAACAGCGGGATCGCCTCGTCCTTGTAGGACTGCACGCGCTTGACGTGGCTCGGCATCAGCATCCGCATGAAGTCCCTGGCGGCGCGGTAGCCGGCGTCGCCTTCGACCCAGATCTCGTCGATGTCGTTGCCGTAGAGGTCGCGGATGGCGCGCTTGATGAGGTTCGCCTCTTCATAGATGAGGCAGGGGGCGGACGACTTCAGCGTCTGCTCCCGGATGTCGTCCCACAGGCGCAGCAGGTATTCGAGGTCGCGCTTGATCTCCTGCTTCGAGCGCTCGAGGCCCGCGGTGCGCAGGATGACCGCCATGCCGTCCGGAATGTCCAGTTCCGACAGGATTTCCTTCAGGCGCTTGCGGTCGGCCGGGTTCGTGATCTTGCGGCTGATGCCGCCGCCGCGCCCGGTGTTGGGCATCAGCACGCAGTAGCGGCCGGGCAGCGACAGGTAGGTCGTGAGTGCCGCACCCTTGTTGCCGCGCTCCTCCTTCGTGACCTGCACCAGCATGATCTGCCGGCGCTTGATCACCTCCTGGATCTTGTAGGAGCGCAGCGGGCGGGTGCGCCGGCGGTGCACCTCCTCCACGTCGTCGCCGCCGACCACGTCGAAGTTCTCGGCCGACTGGGCCGACCGGGCCTCGGCGGAGGCGCCGTGATCGTCGGCGTGCCGGCTCTCGGCGTTCCGGTCCTCGGAATTCTGCTCGTCGGCGCCCTGCTCGTCGGCGGCGCGGTCGTCGGCGTCGTCGTCAGCGGCGGCCGGCTCTTCCGTCCGGCCGGCTTCGGCGACGGCCACGTCGCCCGCGGGGTAGGCTTCCGGCTCGGCGCCCGGATCGGCGTACGCCTGGACGGCGGCCTCGGCGTACCCGCCGTCGTCGCCCGCGTACTCCGCGCGGCCGGCATCCCCGTCGGCGTCGGCGGTGGCGCCGTTGCCGTTGCCGTTGCCGCCGTTCTCGCCGTTGCCGTTCTCGTCATCGGATTCGATGGGGGAGGGCATCGGGGAGATGCGCTCGGAGAACTCCTCCGGCTGGATCTCCTCGGCGAAGGAGCGGCGGCCCTGGCGCTCGGCGCGCTCGGCGCGGGCCTCGGCCTCCTCCTCCTGCCGGCGCTCCTCGGCGATCAGCGCCTCGCGGTCGGCGACCGGGATCCGGTAATAGTCGGGGTGGACTTCCGAGAAGGCCAGGAAGCCGTGGCGGTTGCCGCCGTACTCGACGAAGGCCGCCTGCAGGGACGGCTCGACGCGCGTCACCTTGGCCAGGTAGATGTTGCCCTTGAGCTGCTTGCGCGAGGCGATCTCGAAGTCGAGTTCCTCGAGCCTGTTTCCACTGACCACGGCGACCCGTGTTTCTTCCGGGTGCGTGGCGTCCACCAGCATACGCTTCATTCAAGATCCCCATGACGCCACCCGGACACCCGCGCGACCAAACGGACGCAGGGGCAACGTCATCGTTTTGGCGAAGCGTGCGGAGCCTGCCCGGGGGGTCGTCGAACGGCGCTTTCCAGAGCTGCCAGGACGATCCGAGCCGCGGCATCCGGGTTCCGGCCTTGCGGCCGAAACCAGCTTCGAGGTTTCATCCTCAGTCACCGGCGAATCCAAGAGCGCCACCACACGGAACGCGACCGAAAAGGCAAGCCGGCCGGACCCATTCCGAGGGCGACGCCGCCGCCCCCTTACGGAAACTTGCGGATCGCGGTATGTCGCAGGGCTACCATAGACAAGCACGAAAGCTTGCACAACGGGTGAATTCGGCCGATCCCCGGTTTGACACGCGGCGCCGGGGCCGGCGGGGCGGGCGGGCTTCCCTGTCGCATCGCCGTGCCACGCTGATGCGCGCGGGCCACAGGTGCCGGCATATGAGACGCCGTCTCGTCGTGCGCGTTGAACGCATTGATTCGTCTAAGCTATAGGTAGACCGTCGGTCCTTGTCGTCCGGTTCTGGTGGTTGGTATGCCCCGATTTCTCGCGCTGGTGGTCGCCGTGGCGGTCCTGCTCGGGGCCGCATGGAGTGCGGGCACCCCGTCGCCGGCCCGCGCCGCCGCGCCGAACAGTCAGACCACCGCCGCGCTGCCCCTGCCGCTGGGGCCGTCCGCGGCGCGGCCGGCGGTGATCGACGCGCGCCTGGGCGTGCACCCGGACAAGACCCGATTCGTGCTGGAGGTGAGCGAGGCCTTCGCCTTCCGCGTCACCACGGAGGCCGATCCCTACCGCGTCAGCGTCGACCTGCCGGACCTCGCCTGGGCCAAGGCCGGCGAGACGCAGGCCGGCCGCGGGCTGGTGCAGCGCTACCGCTACGGGCCGACGGCGGGCGGCGGGCGGCTGGTCTTCGAGACCGGCGGGCCGGTGCGCGTGCGCGAGGCCTACATCATCCCGCCGCGCGAGGGGCACCGCCCGCGCCTCGTCATCGACCTGGAGGGCGTCAGCCGCGCCGAGTTCGACCGCGGCCGGCGCACCGTGGAGGGCGGGGAGGAGCCGAAGGTCGTTCCCGCCGTCGCGGCACCTCCTCCGGCGGTGCTGGCGCCGCCCCCGCCGCCTGCGCCCGCGCCCGCCGTGCAGCCGGCGCGCGCCGTCGTCGTCCCGGTGCCGCCGCCCCAGCCGCAGGCCCGCCCGGCCCCGGCGCGCGACAAGCCGATGATCGTCATCGACCCCGGCCACGGCGGCGAGGATCCCGGCGCCATCGGCGTGAGCGGCGGTTATGAGAAGGAGATCACCCTGGCCGTGGCGCGCGAGCTGCGCCAGCAGCTGGAGGCGACCGGGCGCTACCGCGTGCGCCTGACGCGCGACAAGGACGTGTTCATCCGCCTGCGCGAGCGCGTCGCCATCGCCCGGGACGCCGACGCCGACCTGTTCATCTCGCTGCACGCCGACAGCATCGGCACCAACAACGTGCGCGGCCTGTCGATCTACACGCTGTCCGACAAGGCGTCCGACCGCGAGGCGGAAATGCTGGCCGCCAAGGAAAACCGCGCCGACGCCATCGCCGGCCTGGACCTGTCGGCCGAGAACGACCTGGTGGCGAGCATCCTCATCGACCTGGCGCAGCGCGACACCATGAACCACTCCAAGCGCTTCGCCGGCATGGCGCTGGAGCACGTCGGCAAGGAGATCACGCTGTTGCCCAGCAAGCCGCACCGGCAGGCGGGCTTCGCCGTGCTGACGGCGCCGGACGTTCCCTCCGTGCTGGTCGAGATGGGCTACCTGTCCAGCCCGCAGGACGCCAGCCTGCTGAACAGCCACCAGCACCGCGAGCGCCTCGCCCGCTCCATGACGCGCGGCATCGACGCCTACTTCAAGTGGCTGGGCGGCCGGCGGCCGTAGGCGCGGCAGAAGGATTTGCGGCAGAAGGATTTTTAGACACGGATGGACACGGATGCCGGCGGGGCCGGCCACGGATGAACACGGATTGAATTCTATCCGTGTCCATCCGTGTCCCTTATTCGTGTGCATCCGTGTCGAAAATCGCTCTCGGCGGACACCCGTTGACCGGTGGGGCGGGGAGACCTACTGTCAGGGGTGTCCGTCACACCGCGTGGGGGATTGCGCGCATGCCCGACACCCTGACGAAGAAGGTGCCCGACCCACTGGCGCTGGACGTTGTGCGCGAGTTGAAGGCGCGCCTGCAGCGGCGCTTCGGCGACCGGCTGGTCGCCGTCTACCTGTTCGGCAGCCGCGCGCGCGGCGACCACCGCCCGGACAGCGACACCGATGTGGCGGTGTTCCTGGAAGAGGAGGAGAACGATCCCGTCGAGGAACGCTATGACGTGATCGATGACTCCTACGACCTGCTGCTCGAACGTGGATTGTATATCCAACCCTGGACACTTCCCGAGGGTGCCCGGCAAGATCCACGGCGGTATCGCTGCGGCCCTCTCGTGGCTTCGATCCTGCGGGACGGGATACAAGTATGACGTTGGATTGGCCGGAATTGCCCGCGTATTGGATGGAGCTGGCCGTTCGTGACCTGCGTTCGGCGCGCCTGCTGTTCGAAGACGGCGATACGGACGGAGCCGCAAACCGCACCTACTACGCCATGTTTCATGCGGCGACGGCAGCCTTCGCCGCACGCGGTGTCGTCACGAAAACCCACGATGCGCTCGTCGGGCAGTTCGGGCGAGAGTTCGTCGAAAGCGGCCTTATTGCACGGGATCTCGGAAGAGCCTTCAACGTCGCGCTCGAGCTTCGCCGCGCGGCCGACTATGTGGCGGCCCCGCCGCCGGCCGATCGCGTCGAGCGCGTCATCGGCGATGCGGAGCGGTTCGTAGCGGCCGTTCGCGCGCTCTTGGATGCGCCCCGCTCATAGCACCTACCCCCTTCTTGCGCCCGCCTTGTGGGTGTCACATTTTCCTGGCAATCGAACGTGGGAGTCGGCGCGCCCCGCCCGCCGGGTGTAGGATGCGCCGCGGCGACCCGTGGCCCTCACCGGCCGCGGGGCGCGTTGTGCCGCATGGGGTGCCGCACGGGCATCGGCGCGGAATTCGGCCCCTGGCGGGGGCGTTGAAACGGGATTGGCGATGCGGTTCCTTCTGACGGTGCTGATGGGTTTGGTCATGCTGGGGCTGGCGGGCGCCGGCGGCCTCGTCTACGTGGTGGACCACTACGACCGCGACCTGCCGGACTACAAGAAGCTCGCCGACTACCAGCCGCCGGTGACGACGCGCGTCTATGCGGGCGACGGCCGGCTGCTGGCCGAGTTCGCGTCGGAGAAGCGCGTCTTCGTGCCCATCGATTCGATCCCCAAGCGGGTGAGCACCGCCTTCCTCTCGGCCGAGGACAAGAGCTTCTACGAGCACAAGGGCATCGACCCGCTGGGCATCCTGCGCGCCGTGCTGACCAACGTGGAGAACTTCGGCTCCGACCGCCGTCCGGTGGGTGCCTCGACGGTGACGCAGCAGGTCGCCAAGAACATGCTGCTGACCAACGAGGTGTCGTTCGCCCGCAAGATCAAGGAAGCCATCCTGGCCATCCGCATCGAGCGGACGCTGAGCAAGGACCGCATCCTGGAGTTGTACCTCAACGAGATCTTCCTGGGCTTCCGGTCCTACGGCGTGGCGGCGGCGGCGCTGAACTACTTCAACAAGGGGCTGGACGAGCTGACCATCGGCGAGGCGGCCTATCTGGCGGCCCTGCCCAAGGCGCCGAACAACTACCACCCCGAGCGCCAGCGCGAGGCGGCGCTGGCCCGGCGCAACTGGGTGATCGGCCGCATGATCGAGGACGGCCACATCACGCCGGAGGAAGGCCGCGCCGCCCAGGCCGAGCCGCTGGTCGTGCGCAAGCGCGACGAGACGGAGGCCGTCACCGCCGAGTACTTCGCCGAGGAGATCCGCCGCGAGCTGGTCAAGCTGTACGGCGAGCAGGCGCTGTACGAGGGCGGGCTGTCGGTGCGCGCCTCCATGGACCCGACGCTGCAGACGGTGGCCACCCGCGCGCTGCGCAACGGCCTGATCCAGTACGACCGCCGCCACGGCTACCGCGGGCCGGTCGGGCGCATGGACAACTTCGACAACTGGGCGAAGAAGCTGTCCGCCATGCCACCGCCGCCGGGCAGCGAGGGCTGGCGCATCGCCGTGGTGCTGAAGGACGACGACGCGACAGGGCTGGACGTCGGGCTGGCCGACGGCTCGCGCGGGCGCATCCCGCTGGCCGAGCTGAAGTGGGCGCGTTCGGTCAAGGACGACCGCATGGGGCCGGAGATCCGCAAGCCGTCCGACGTCGCCAAGCTGGGCGACATCGTGCTGGTGGAGCCGGTGGCCAAGGACGAGAAGGGCAAGGACCTGCCGCCCGGCACCTTCGGCCTGCGGCAGATCCCGGCGGTGCAGGGCGGCCTTGTGGCGCTGGACCCGCACACCGGGCGCGTGCTGGCCATGGTCGGCGGATTCTCCCCGCACATGAGCGTGTTCAACCGCGCCACCCAGGCGCAGCGCCAGCCCGGATCGTCCTTCAAGCCGTTCGTCTACCTGACGGCGCTGGACAACGGGTTCTCGCCGTCGTCGCTGGTGATGGACGCGCCGTTCGAGTACGACCCCGGCGGCGGCCAGCCGATCTGGCGGCCGGAAAACTACAGCCACGAGTTCTATGGGCCCACGCCGCTGCGCGCGGGCATCGAGAAGTCGCGCAACGTCATGACCGTGCGCCTCGCCCAGTACGTCGGCATGGATAAGGTGAAGGCGACGGCGGAGCGGTTCGGCATCGTCGACACCCTGCAGCCCTACCTGCCCATGTCGCTGGGGGCCGGCGAGACGACGGTGCTGCGCATGACCACCGCCTATGCCATGCTGGCGAACGGCGGCAAGCGCATCAAGCCGACCTTCGTCGACCGCGTGCAGGACCGCACCGGCAAGACCATCTTCCGCCACGACAACCGCCCGTGCGAGGGGTGCCTGGAGACGGCGTGGTCGTCCAACCTGCCGGCGCCCCGCGTGCCCGACGTGCGCGAGCGCGTCAACGACCCGCGCACCGTATACCAGATGGTGTCGATGCTGGAGGGCGTGGTGCAGCGCGGCACGGCCACGCGCCTGCTGTCGCTGGGTAAGCCGCTGGCCGGCAAGACGGGCACCACCAACGACGCCAACGACGCGTGGTTCGTCGGCTTCTCGCCGGACCTCGTGGTCGGCACCTACATCGGCTTCGACCAGCCGCGCTCGCTGGGTGCGAAGGAGACCGGCGGCTCGGCCGCGGTGCCGATCTTCAAGGACTTCATGGAGGTGGCGCTGAAGGACAGGCCGGCCACGCCGTTCCGCGTGCCGCCGGGCCTGCGCCTCGTCCGCGTGAACCCGGAGACCGGCCAGTTGGCCCAGCCGGGCGAGCGCAAGGTGATCTGGGAGGCGTTCCTGCCCGGCACCGAGCCCAACCCCGACATGCCGGCCCCGGTGCTCGACGGTTCCGGCCAGCGCGGCGGCGGCGGGGCGTGGACGGGGACCGTGCCGGGATCGGACTACGGCACCACCGCGCCGGGTTTTGGGGCGCCGGGCTTCGGCGCGCCGGGCGCTGGTGCGCAGGGGTACGGCGCGGTTCCGGCCGGCGGTCCGGCGGGGGCGCCGCCATCGGCGTCGACGCTGGGCACGGGCGGGCTGTACTGACGGCGAGCGCGTGCCGAAAAGGGGTGCAAATCCGGGGGCGAGGCGCTACATAACCCGGTCCGAACATGGTCCAACCCCAGGCTGACGAGGAGGTACCGCGATGCGGGCCGAGATCGAGGCGGCCGCCAGCGAGATCAGAGAATCGCTGGCGCTGCTGAGGAGGCATCTTTGACTGGGACAACGCACTGCGTCGTCTCGACGAACTGAACGCGCTGGCCGAGGATCCCAAGCTCTGGGACAACCCGGAGAACGCGCAGAAGATCATGCGTGAGCGCACGCAGCTGGAGACCTCGGTCGCCGGCTACCGCGCGCTGGAACGCGACCTCAGCGACAGCCTCGAGCTGATCGAGATGGGCGAGGCCGAGGGCGACGCCACCGTGGTGGCCGACGCCGAGAAGGCGCTGTACGGCCTGCGCGACCGCGCCGCCAAGCTGCAGCTGGAAAGCCTGCTGTCCGGCGAGGCCGACGCCAACGACTGCTTCGTCGAGGTGAACGCCGGTGCCGGCGGCACGGAGGCGCAGGACTGGGCGCTGATGCTCATGCGCATGTACACGCGCTGGGCCGAGCAGCACGGCTACAAGACCGAATGGCTGGAAGAGAGCCCGGGCGAAGAGGCCGGCATCAAGTCCGCCACCGTGCAGATCAAGGGCCACAACGCCTATGGCTGGCTGAAGACCGAGGCCGGCGTGCACCGCCTGGTGCGCATCAGCCCGTTCGACAGCCAGGCGCGCCGGCAGACCAGCTTCGCCGCCGTGTCGGTGTCGCCGGTGATCGACGACAAGATCCAGATCGAGATCAACGAGAAGGACTGCCGGATCGACACCTTCCGGGCGTCGGGCGCCGGCGGCCAGCACGTCAACAAGACGGACTCGGCCATCCGCATCACGCACCTGCCGACCGGCATCGTCGTGGCCTGCCAGCAGGAGCGCTCGCAGCACAAGAACCGCGCCAAGGCATGGGACATGCTGCGCGCCCGCATGTACGAGCGCGAGCTGAAGATCCGCGAGGACGCCGCCGCGGCGCTGGAGGCCACCAAGTCCGACATCGGCTGGGGCCACCAGATCCGCTCCTATGTCCTGCACCCGTACCAGATGGTCAAGGACCTGCGCACGAACGTGGAGACGTCGCAGAGCCAGGCCGTGCTGGACGGCGACCTGGACGCGTTCCTGGAAGCCGCACTGGCCTCCCGCATCAAGGGCCAGGGCGACGAGATGGACGCGGCGTAAGCCCGGCCTCTCCCTCCCTCGCCTGCGGCGGGGGAGGGGCGGGGGCACCGGGCCGCCGAATGAAAACGCCGTTCCGCGTGTTCACCCTCTGCGATCCCATCGAAGAGGTTCCTGCATGATCCGCACGCTGACCGCCGCCGCACTCGCCCTGGCCGCCGTTTCGGCGCCCGCGTTCGCCGCCACCTGCGACGTCCGCGGCATGCCGCCGGACATGTACGCCTCCTACGCCCGCGACATCCAGCAGCAGCTGACCGACCACGGTTTCCGCGCCGGCCCCGTCGACGGCAAGCCCGGAAAGCAGACGCAGTCCGCCATCCGCGCCTATCAGAAGGCGGCCAAGCTGCCGGTGGACGGCTGCGTCAGCAAGGAACTGGCCGACCACCTGCACTTCGCCGAGCCCAAGGTGTACGGCGGCGCCAAGCGCTAGGGCCAAGCGCTGGTCCTGTGCGAAGGGCGGATCATTCGCCATTTGCATTGCATTTTGCCTACACCCTTCGCATGATGGACCTATGCGAAAGCGTGTATATGCCGTGAAGGGCTGATTGTCCGTCACGCGGAGGCGCCGGAGTGCTCCGTCGGCGATGGCATGCCAATTGCTGCCTATAAAATCGATCGCGCATCGCTGATCCGGCCGTGTGGCCGGTTCGTACAGGTGTGATCAGAACCGAGGAGTGGTGGCAATGTCGATGTCCGGCCTGTCGCAAGACCAGCAAAAGCGCTTTTCTGTATTCAAGATTACGGCCAGCGACATCGCCGCCCTGCGGAGCAATACGGGTTTCGCCGAACAGAAACTGCCCGCATTACTGGAACAGTGGCACTCGTTCTTCGCGCCGTGGCCGGAAATCCGCAACGCGCTGATGAACCCCGCGGTGCACGAGGTGCGCATGCGGCACTGGGTGCGGGTGGCGTCCGGGCGGATCGACGACGAGGGGTTCATGGACTCGGCGCGCCGCCTGGGGCAGGCGTTCTATGACCATGGCGTGCCCGGCTACGCCGTCGCCATCTGCCACAACGCGGTGATGAACGGGATCGTCGCGGCGCTCGGCCTCGACGACGAGGCCGGGCGCGGCGGCCTGTTCGGGCGGGGCAAGGGATCGGAGAAGGCGGCGTTGCGCGGCGCGCTCAACAAGGCGGCGTGGCTCGACATCGAGGTGCTGCTGGAGACCTATGCGGAGGCCGAGCGGGCGACGCGCCGGCAGACGCTCAACCAGATCGCCGGCAGCTTCGAGGGTGACGTGAAGGCCATCGTGCACGGCACGGTCTCGGCCTCCCAGCAGATGCAGGGCAGCGCCGAGCGCATGTCGCGGATCGCCGCCACCGCCAACCGCCAGTCCATGGAGGTGAGCGCCGCCGCCGAGCAGGCCGCCGCCAACGTGCAGTCCGTCGCCTCGGCGTCGGACGAGCTGACCAGCTCCATCCAGGAGATCAGCCGGCAGGTGAGCCTGTCCTCGCAGATCGCCCGGGCGGCGGTGGAGGAGGCCGGGCAGACCAACACGACGGTGAACGGGCTGGTCGACGCCGCCCAGCGCATCGGCGAGGTGGTGCAGCTGATCAACAACATCGCCAGCCAGACGAACCTGCTGGCGCTGAACGCGACGATCGAGGCGGCGCGGGCGGGGGATGCCGGCAAGGGCTTCGCCGTGGTGGCCAGCGAGGTCAAGGGCCTGGCCAACCAGACGGCCAAGGCGACCGAGGAGATCGCCGCGCAGATCACCGCCATGCAGGATGCCGCGCGCGGCTCCGCCCAGGCGATCAGCGGTGTCGGCGGCACCATCAACCGCATCAACGAGATCGTCACGACGGTCGCCGCCGCGGTGGAGGAGCAGACCGCCGCCACCCGCGAGATCGCCCGCAACGTCCAGCAGGCCGCCGTCAGCACCCAGAGCGTCACCCGCACCATCGCCGACGTGGCCCAGGCCGCGTCCGAGACCGGCGGCATCGCCGGCGAGGTGCTGGACGCGTCCGGCATGCTGAACCGTCAGGCGACGGAGCTGGGCCAGGGCGTGGAGACCTTCCTGCAGCGCATCCGGGCGGGGTGAGGGCGGGGCGCCGTTTCGCGCGCAGCGCGCAGGGCTGTTGCGGAGGCTTCGTTCGCTTTCAGCATGAATACGTCATGGCCGGGCCCAGTCCCGGCCATCCACGTACCTGGGATTGATCGGAGTACGTGGATACCCGGCACAAGGCCGGGCATGACGAATTCTCTTACGGGAAGATCCCTCGACTGCGATACTGTAAAACAGGCTCTCAGGCCGCAGTGACGAAGTCCACGCCTCTGTAGATTTCGGAAAGCGGCAGGGACAGGTCGAGGGCGGGGATGGTGACAGCCTCGTCCGGATGGGTCAGCGTGGTTTCCGCCCAGTCAGTGCCGGCGCGAGCGCAGACGACGACGCGCATCCTGTCCTGCGCCACCACCACGTAGGCCAGAAGCGACGGCAGCGTCGTGTAGTTCCGGCGCTTCAGGCCAAGGTCATGGTTCGCCGTCGATGGCGACAGAACCTCGGCGATCAGCGACGGCGCGTCGACGACGTCGCTGCGGCCATCCGGCGGCGTGCAGGTGACGATCACGTCCGGGTAGTGGACCTGTTCCGCCGCGACGACCTTCAGGCCCTCCTGAAAGGCTTCGCAGCCACAGCGGCCCAGCGCGTTCTGAAGGCCCGAGGTGACGTTGCGGGCAATCCGCGCATGGTTGACGGTGCCGCCCACCATCATGCGGATCTCGTTCCCCACGTATTCATAGCGTTCGGGCTGGCGGCGTTCCCAGGCGAGGAACCCGCTCAGCGTCAGCGGGCGATCGTCTTCGAACCGTGCGGACATCGGCGCCTCCCTTGCCGCCTCCCTTACCAAGGACGATACGCCCGGCCTCACCCCTGCGCCAGCGGCTCGTAGAATTCCGGGCCGAGGCCGGCGGCTTGGCGGCCGGCGGTGTTGAAGGGGCGCTTGAGGGTGCCGCGGAAGTGGGTCTTCACGAGGTCCTGCCAGGTGTCCACCGGGTCGGCGCCGCGCTTGGCGCACAGGTGGGCGAACCAGCGGCGGCCGGCGGAGACGTGGGTGATCTCCTCCTCGAAGATGGTCTGGAGGAGGGCGGCGCTGGTCTCGTCGCCGAAGGCGCGCAGGCGGGCGACCGTGTCGGGGGTGACGTCCAGGCCGCGCGCTTCCAGCACCATCGGCACGACAGCGAGGCGCGCGGCGAGGTCGTGCGCGGTCGCCTGGGCGGACTGCCAGAGGCCGTCGTGCGCCGGCAGGTCGCCGTAGGAGGCGCCAAGCGCGTTCAGCCGGTCCTCCAGCATCACGAAGTGGCGGGCCTCGTCGTCGGCGACCTGGACCCAGTCGTCGGTGAAGCCCTTGGGCATGCCCTCGTCCACGAAGCGGGCGACGATGTCCCAGGCGAGGTCGATGGCGTTCAGCTCGATGTGCGCCAGCGCGTGAAGGAGGGCTATGCGGTTGGCCGAACTGCCGCCGCGCCCGCGCTTGGGCATGTCGCGGGGCAGCTTCAGCTCCGGCCGGTCGGGGCGGGCCGGGCGGTCGGGCGGGGCGGTGGTGCCGATCTCCGCGATGCGGTCGTCGCGCCACGCGGCGGCGTATTCGCGCGTCAGCCGCACCTTCTCCAGCGGTGCGGCGGTGGTGAGCACCGCACGCGCCGCTTCGCTGAGAGTCACCATCCGCCCGTCACCATCCATAGGCGACGAAGAAGGGGTTGCGGAAGTCGGGCTTGCCGTAGGGCAGCGGGTCTTCCGTCCCGGCCACGCACACCCGGCCGCCGGCACCCAGCAGCACGGCGTGGCCGGCGGCGGTGTCCCATTCCATGGTGGTGCCGTAGCGGGGGTAGAGGTCGGCCTTGCCCTCCGCCAGCGCGCAGAACTTGAGCGAGGAGCCGCAGGAGATGCGCTCCTTCACGGTGAACTGGTCCAGGAAGCGGTCTGTCTCGCCTGGGTCGCCGTGCGAGCGGCTGGCGACCACGGTCAGCCCGTCGGCCGGGCGGGGGCGGACCTTGATCGGGCGCTCCCCGCGGCCCTCCACCCAATGCACGGCGGTGCCGGGGCCGCAGGCGGCGTAGAGGTCGCCGATGGCGGGCGCATAGACGACGCCCAGGATCGGCCGGCCGTCCTCGACCAGCGCGATGTTCACGGTGAACTCGCCGTTGCGGCTGATGAACTCCTTGGTGCCGTCCAGGGGATCGACGATCCAGAAGCGGCCCTTGGAGACGTCGGGCACGCGGCCGGCGCTGTACTCCTCCTCCGCCACCACGGGGATGTCGGGGGTGAGGTGGTGGAGCGCGGGGAGGATCACCGCCTCGGCCGCGCTGTCGGCCTGGGTCACCGGGCTGCCGTCGGACTTGGTGGCGACGGTCATGTGGTCGTTGTAGAAGCGCAGGATGACCTGGCCGGCCTCGTGCGCGATGGTGCGGACCGTCGGCAGCAACTTGGCTACGGCAATCTCGGTCATGGTCATCCTCCAAACGCGGGTGTAACGGAACCATAACGCGCGGAGGGCAAAAGCCGGAAGCTTTTGCGGCCGGCGCAGACGGATGGGCGCGAAAGAGGGGAGCATGGGGACGAACGGGGCCGTCTGGCGGCCGATGACGGCGGCGGATCTCGACACGGTGCTGCGGATCGCGGAGCGGGTGCACGTCGATTATCCCGAATCGCCCGCGGTGTTCGAGGAGCGCCTGAGCCTGTATCCGGCCGGCTGCCGCGTGGCGGAGATTGGGGGCGACGCGGTCGGCTACGCCGTCCTGCATCCGGGCCGGCTGGGGGCGCCGCCGGCGCTGGACACGCTGCTGGGCGGGCTGCCGGACCCGGCCGACTGCCTGTACCTGCACGACGTGGCGCTGCTGACACAAGCGCGCGGCCATGGGCTGGGGGAGGCGGTGCTGGCGGTGGCGGAGGATCTGGCGCGGGCGGGCGGCTGGGCGTGGCTGGCGCTGACCTCCACGCCGGGGGCGCTGTCGTATTGGGAGCGGCAGGGCTTCGTGCCGTGGAACGGGGCAGGGGAGACGCTGGCGCGCAAGCTGGCGTCCTATGGGGAGGGCATGGCGTATCGGGTGCGGCGGGCCGGGTGAGGGTGGCCGGGTGAGGCAGGTTGCCGATCCTAAAGTCTAATAATGCCCCCACACGCGCCCCCGTAATATGCAGCCGTCCGGTGCCGGCGCACCGCGGTTCATGACGGGGGAGTTCGTTTGATGAAAGTCGCCAGCCTTGCGATGTCGATGGGGGCGGTTGCGGTCGGGGTCCTGCTGGCGGCCGGGCCTGCCCGTGCCGACGCCAACCAGGAGATGATGGAGGCCGCCGGCCGGCTGGTGTTCCACCGCTGCCAGACCTGCCATTCGCTCGACACGTCGGTGAACGCCTTCGGCCCGTCGCTGCACGGCGTGGTCGGCCGCAAGGCCGGCACGGTGCCGCGCTTCGAGTATTCGGACGCCATGCGCAAGTCCGGCATCACCTGGACCGAGGACAAGCTGCGCCAGTGGGTCGCCGACAACGAGAAGACCGTGCCGGGCACGCGCATGCGCCACGTGGCCATCACCGACGTGGCCGAGCAGGATTATCTGATCGCGTTCCTCAAGTCGTTGAAGTGAGACGCGGGTGACGCCGAAAGCCCCTCTCCCTTGACGGGAGAGGGGTTGGGGAGAGGGTGGCTGCGGCGAAGCCGGAAGAGAGTCTTTCTCCGCCCTGCCGGGCGTAATTCCCCCTTTCCCCAACCCCTCCCCCGCTCTCAGCGGATCCAACGGATCCGCCTGTCGCGGCAGCCGGATCAAAGATCCGGCGAGAGCAAGGGGGGAGGGGCTTTGATTGGATTTACTCCGCCGCCGCGCGGGTCCTGTGGCGCTGGATCAGCTCCCACAGGTAGGCGGGGGTGGCGGGCATGTCGACGGTGGACACGCCAAGGTCCGACAGGGCGTCGACCAGGGCGTTGATCACCGCGGGCGGGGCGCCGATGGCGCCGGCCTCGCCGGCACCCTTCATGCCCAGGGCGTTGGTGATGCTGGGCACGCAGTTCAGCTTCACCTCAATGAACGGCACGTCGCCGGCGCGCGGCAGGCCGTAGTCGGTGAAGGAGCCGCTGAGAAGCTGGCCCGAGTCCGGGTCGAACACCACGCGCTCGTGCAGCGCCTGGCCGATGCCCTGCACCACGCCGCCGTGCACCTGCCCCTTGACCAGCAACGGGTTGATGACGACGCCGAAGTCGTCGACGACGCTGTAGCGCACGATCTCCACCATGCCGGTGTCGGGGTCCACCTCCACCTCGCAGACGTGGCAGCCGTTGGGGAAGGTGCTGGCCGGCGGCGTCCAGCGGGCGCGTTCGGAGAAGGCCACCGTGCCCATGCCGGCCGCCTTCTCGGCCACCTGCTTCAGCGACACGCTGCGGTCGGTGCCGACGATGGCGTAGGCGCCGTCCTTGAACTCCACGTCCACGGCGGCCGCCTCCAGCATCTCGGCGGCAAGCTCGGTGCCCTTCTCGACGATGCGCTTGGCGCTTTCGGCCAGCGCCGCCCCACCGACGGGGACGGAGCGGGAGCCGCCGGTGCCGGAGCCCCAGCTGACCCGGTCGGTGTCGCCCTGCACGACCTCCACGTCATCGGGCGACAGGCCCAGGCGGTCGGCGAGGATCTGCTTGTAGGCGGTCTCGTGGCCCTGGCCGTTGCTCTGCGTGCCGATCATCAGGATGGCGCGGCCGTCCTTCAGGATCTCCACCGTCGCCTGCTCCGGCCCGCCGCCGGAGCACGCCTCGATGTAGGTGCTGATGCCATGGCCGCGCAGCTTGCCGCGCGCCTTCGCCTCCGCCCGGCGGGCGGGGAAGCCGGCGACGTCGGCCATGACCAGGGCGTCCTCCAGGTTCTGGCGGAAGTCGCCGCTGTCGTAGGTCTGGCCCAGCGGGGTGGCGTAGGGCATCGCGTCCGGCGGGATGAAGTTGCGGCGGCGCAGCTCGGCCGGGTCCATGCCGATCGTGCGGGCGGCGTGGTCGATGGTGCGCTCCACCACGTAGGCCGCCTCCGGCCGGCCGGCGCCGCGGTAGGCGTCCACCGGCTGGGTGTTGGTGAAGACGCCGCGCACGTGGGCGTACAGAGCCGGCGTGCGGTAGGAGCCGACCAGCATCGCCGTGCCGGCCTCCGTCGGGATGAAGGGGCCGTAGTTGGACAGGTAGGCGCCCAGGTTGGCGATGGTGGAGACGCGCAGCGCCAGGAAGCGCCCGTCCTTGTCCAGCGCCAGTTCGGAGCGGGTGACGTGGTCGCGCCCGTGGTCGTCGCTGACGAAGCCCTCCATGCGGTCGGCCGTCCACTTCACCGGGCGGTTCAGCCGGCGCGCGGCGAACAGGGTGACGACGTATTCCGGGTACATGAACAGCTTCATGCCGAAGCCGCCGCCCACATCCGTGGTGACGACGTGGAAGTCCTTCTCCGGCAGGTGGAAGATCTCCTTCGCCAACTGCTTCTGCATGCCGTGCACGCCCTGGCTGGAGACGTAGAGGAGAAGGCGGCCGGAGTCGGCCTCCACCGCGCCCAGGCAGGCGCGGCCCTCCATCGGGTTCGCCACCACGCGGTTGTTGATAAGGTCGAGCGTGACGACGTGGTCGGCCTTGGCGAAGGCCGCCTTCACGGCGGCCTCGTCGCCGGCCTCCCAGTCGAAGCAGAGGTTGTCGGGGGCGTCGTCCCAGACGAGCGGCTTGCCCGGCTCCAGCGCCTCGGCGGTTCCGGTGACGGAGGGGAGGTCGTCGTAGTCGACCATCACCAGCTCCGCCGCGTCGCGGGCCTGGTTCAGCGTCTCGGCCACCACCACGGCGACCGGGTCGCCGACGTGGCGGACGCGGCCGCGGGCCAGCGCCGGGCGGGGCGTGGTCTTGTAGGGGCTGCCGTCGCGGCTCTTCAGCGCGAACTGGCAGGGGATGGGGCCCAGGCCGTCGGCGTCCAGGTCCGCCACCGTGAAGACGGCCAGCACGCCGGGCGCTTCGCGCGCCGCGTCGGCGTCGATGCCGCGGATGTCGGCGTGCGCGTGGGGGGAGCGGACGAACACGGCGTAGGTCTGGCCGGGGAGCGACACGTCGTCGGTGTAGCGGCCGCGCCCGGTGAGGAGGCGCGCGTCTTCCGTGCGGGGAACCGGTTGGCCGATGCCGAACTTCTGCATTAGGGCTGCCTCTTCCTGGGCGGTGTTGCCACACGAAGATAGGCCCCGCCCCGGCAAAGGGGAACCCTGCCGGTTGGAGAGAGGCGGGATGGCTTTCCGCGGCGCAGCGCCCAGATATCGGCCATGCACGAGATCGATACCCGATACGCCGCCGCCGAGGTGCGGCGGCGGCACAAGGCGACCAACCTGCTGCACTCCGCCGTGCTGCTGCTGGGCATGGTGCTGCTGCTGGGGGCGTGCGGCTGGCTGGTGGCCGGGTGGGAGGGGGTGATCTGGGCCTTCCTGGCGGGTGCCTTGAGCGTCGCCTTCAGCCCGCGCGTCTCGCCGCGGCTGGTGCTGGGCCTGTTCGGCGCGCGGCGCCTGCACTACGCCGAGGCGCCGCGCCTGTTCGAGGTGGTGGCGGCGATCTCCGGCCGGGCCGGGCTGCCGGCGGTGCCGGAGCTGCACCACATCGCCAGCCCGACGCTGAACGCCTTCGCCGTCGGCGGGCGCGACCAGGCGGCCATCGCGGTGACCGACGGCATCCTGCGGGAGCTGTCCCTGCGCGAGCTGGCCGGCGTGCTGGCGCACGAGATCAGCCACGTCCGCAACAACGACCTGTGGGTGATGGGGCTGGCCGACACGGTTGCCAACGTCACCCGCACCATGGCGACGTTCGGCATGATCCTGCTGATCCTCAACCTGCCGCTGATGCTGATGGAGCGGGAGCCGGTGCCGTGGGCGCTGGTGCTGCTGCTGAGCGCGGCGCCGTGGGTGGGCGCGCTGATGCAGCTGGCGCTGTCGCGCACGCGGGAGTTCGACGCCGACCTCGACGCCGCGCACCTGACCGGCGATCCGGAGGGCATCGCGTCCGCCCTGCTGAGCATCGAGCGGGCGCAGGGCACCTTCTGGGAAGGCGTCATGCTGCCGCGCCGACGCGGCGGCGGGATGCCGTCCCTGCTGCGCACCCACCCGCACACGCGGGAGCGGGTGGCGCGGCTGATGGAGCTGCGCACGCCGCCGCCGGTGCTGCCGGATCTGGAGCGGCTGCCGGTCCACATGGCGTTCCCGCAGGTGCGGCGCCGGCCGCGCTATCGAATGGGTGGGTACTGGTATTGAACGGCTTGCATCCCAGCCCTTCGATCGGGTTATCATCGCCGTGATGGTCGACCTTTTCCCCGGCATCAACGTCAGCGAGACCGTGACCGTGCTGGGCGACAGCACGCTGCTGCTGCCCTTGTCGGCGGCCATGGCGGTTCTGCTGTGGGTTCGCCGGTCGCCGGCCGTGGCGCTGGCGTGGGCGATGCCGCTGGGGCTGTGCCTGGCGGGCATGGCGGCGCTGAAGGTGGTGGGCCACGCCTGCGGGATGGAGGTGCTGGGCACCCTGGTGGTGAGCCCCAGCGGCCATGCGGCGTTCGGCGCCGCCTTCTACGGCACGGTGGGGATGATGGTCGGCAGCCGGCTGCGCGGCTGGCGGCGGCACCTGCTGCTGCTGGCGGTGGCCGTGGTCGTGGTGGCGGTCGGCATCACGCGGGTGCGGCTGTCCGCGCATTCGGTGCCGGAGGTGATGATCGGACTGGCCATCGGCACCGCCGCAGCGCTGGCGGCGATCTGGGCGCTGGCCCGCGTCGCCGTGCCGCAGGGGCCGCGCCCGGCGCCGGCCGTGACCGGCCCGGCGATGGCGGTCGGGCTGCTCGCCCTGCCGCTGCTGGCGCTGGTGTTGAGCGGGCACCGGCTGCACGTCGAAGACCGGATCCGCGACTTCGCGCGCCAGCTGCGCGACGACGCGGCCGTGTGCACGGCGGACCGGGGCGCGTTCGACGCGCAGATCGCCGGCCGTGCGGCGCCGGGCGAACTGGACAACCCCAGCCGCCTCCACTAGAAGCGGGGCCGGGGATTTCACCGGCAGGGGCACCGGACGGCCATGGGTTTTCAGGGACGATTGATCCTGCTCGTCACGGCGCTTCTGGCCGCGGCGGTGCTGGTCGCCACGCTGGCGCTGGGCTGGTACGCGCAGCGCGCGCAGGACGCCGCGGCGCAGGCCGAAGGCGTGCGGGTGGCGGCGCTGGCCGCGCGTGCCGTGGGGCTGACGCGCGACGTTCCGGCCGAGGTCGAGGCCGCCATCGGCAAGCAGATGGTGGGGCAGGCGGTGCTGGCCGCGCACCTCGTGGCCGTGGCGGAAGCCGCGAAGCAGCCGCCCAAGGCCATCAGCGACCGCCTGCGGGCGATCGCCGGCACCACCGGCATCGACGAGTTCTGGATCACCGATTCCGCCGGCAAGGCGTACCTGCACAACGTGCCGGGGCCGGATTTCACCTTCGGCCCCGATCCCAAGGCGCAGCCGCAGGCGCACGCCTTCCACGGCCTGCTGCGCCGCAGCCCCGACGTGGTCGACCAGCCCGCCATGAAGCGGGAGATCGACGACAAGGTGATGAAGTACGTGGGCGTGTCCGGCGTGGACAAGCCGCGCATCGTGCAGATCGGCATCGACGCCCGCACCCTGGCCGAGGCCGGCGGGCGCGTCGGCGTGCCGCGCGTGGCGGAAAGTCTGCTGGCCGGCGGCGGCATCGAGGCGCTGTGGGTGTTCGACGCCCAGCGCCGGCCGCTGACGCAGGCGGCGGCGGAGCCGGCGCCGCGCGCGATGGCGGTGCTGGAGGCGGCGCTGGGCGCCGGGGCGCCGGTCGCCGCGCTGGCCGACGGCGCCGTGATCGCCGCCGCGCCGGCGCCGGGCGTTGGCGCCGTGCTGCTGCGGCTGCCGACGGGCGCGGCGTTCGGCTGGGGCACGCATCTGGCGATCGGCGCCGGGCTGATGCTGGTCCTGGGCGGCCTGGGGGGTGTCGCGGCGGCGCGGTTCGCGCAGCGCCAGACCTCGCCGGTCGAGCAGATCGTCGCGGCCGCCGCGGCGGTGGAGGCCGGGCGCTTCAACCCCTTCACCCTGGACGCCGCGGCCGAGCGCAGCGACGAGCTGGGCCGCCTGACGCGCGCCTTCCGCACCATGGTGCGCGAACTGGACGCGCGCGAGGAGCGGCTGGACGCGCTGGTGACCATGCACACCGCCGCGCTGGAGGAAAGCAACGAGAAGCTGGCCGCCGCGCGCGCCCAGCTGGACGACGACCTGCGCGTCGCCCGCGACCTGAAGCGTTCGGTCCCGCCCGGCGGCTTCCCGGAGGGGGAGGATCTTCAGCTGTTCGGCGCGGTGGTGGACGGGCGCGCGGTGGCCGGCGGGTTCTGCGACGCCTTCGTGCTGGACGAGCGGCGCGTCGGCTTCGTGGTCGGCGACGTGTCGGGCGCCGGTGTTTCGGCGGCGGCCTTCGCCCTGGCGACGCGCGACGCGATCCGCGACTCCGCGCTCTCCTCCCCGTCGCCGGCCGCGGTGCTGACCGCCGCCAACGACTGGGTGTGCGCCCGCAACCCGTTCGGTCTGGCCGCCGGCGTGCTTTACGGCGTCCTTGACCGCGAGACGGGGGAGGTGCGCTATGCCGGCGGCGGCAACAACGCCCCGTGCCGGGTGGGTCCCGACGGGGCCGTGCAGCGGCTTGCGTCGGGCGGCGGCGTGGTGCTGGGCGTGGCGGCGGGCCGCTACCACCGCGAGGAGCGGACGGTGCTGGCGGCGGGCGAGGCGCTGTTCGTGCACAGCGACGGGCTGACCGGCGCCGTGGCCGCCGACGGCAGCCCCTTCGGCGAGGAGCGTCTGCGCGCCGTTCTGCACCACGCGGCCGGCCGGGGGGCGCGCGGGCAGGCGGAAGAGGCGATGAGTGCGCTGAAGATCTTTTCCGGCGGCGAGCCGGCCGGGGACGTGGCCTGCCTCGTGGTGCGGCGGCTGGTGACGGCGGAGGTCCCGGCGGAGGCTTGAGCGTTCAGGCAGGGTTGTTCAGGCGGGGTTCAGGGACGGGGGTGCAGAGTGCGCCCCAACAAGAACGGATCGTCCCTGGAGAGACTGTCGTGAACATTGCAAGCAAGGATCGCCCCCACAAGGATCGTTACGACCTGCCGATGCAGCTCCTGCACTGGGCGACGGCGCTGCTGATCATCGGCGCGTTCGTCCTGATCCAGGTCGCCGAAGGCATGCCCAAGGGCCCGGAACGGGCCAACATGATGATGCTGCACAAGTCGGTGGGCGTCACCGTCATGGCGCTGGTCGTGCTGCGTCTCGTCTGGCGCCAATTCAGCCCGCCGCCGGCCCTGCCGGGCGGCATGGCGGCGCCGGTGGTGGCCGCGTCCAAGGCGGGGCACGTGGCGCTCTACGCGCTGATGCTGCTGGTGCCGCTGTCGGGTGCCGTGATGTCGTGGGCCGGCGGCCGGCCGATCGCGGTGTTCGGCCTGTTCACCCTGCCGGACCTGATCGCCCCCAATCCGGGCCTGAAGGAGGCCGCGGAGGAGGCGCACGAAGTGATCGGCAACCTGATCCTGATCCTCGCCGGCCTGCACGCGGTGGCGGCCATCGTGCACCAATATGTGCTGAAGGACGGCGTGCTGGCGCGGATGCTGCCGTGGCGGGTGAAGGGGGCGTGATCGAGCGGCCCTCTCCCGCCCCGGGAGAGGGAGGGACCCGCCCGTAGGGCGGGAGGGTGAGGGCAAACCCAAGGATTCTTGCATTTGCCCTCACCCGGCGCCTGCGGCGCCACCCTCTCCCGCTCTCAGCGGATGCCAGAGGCATCCGCCTGCCGCGTCAGCCGGATCAAAGATCCGGCGTGAGCGGGGCGGGAGAGGGAAATATTAATGCCGGGCTGCCTTGTGGTCGCCGTGTTCGCGCTTTTCGACCGTGTCGCGGCCGACCAGCTTGGAGAACAGGCTGTCCTCCTCGTACAGCAGCGCGAGTTTGGACTGTTCGAATTGCTTGAAGAACTCATCCCACGAAATCTCTTCCAGGTTGTCGTGTTCGGAGTTCTTGGCCTTCGGGAACATCAGCCGGATCAGGCCGACGCCGCTCTTGCGGCCCTTGCCGCCCTCGCCGTGCGTGCTGCGCACGACCGCGGGGCGGCCGCCGTGCGCCTCGGCCCAGTGGCGGATCTCGTCGTGGTTCGTGGTGGCCTTCGCCATGGTCGGTCTCCCTGTCGGAGGGGTATCGACGGGGTGAACAGTCCGGATCAGCGGGCGTTGCGCCGCCGCTCCCCCTCCCTGGCGCGGGCGTGGCGCTCGCGTTCCAGGCGGTTGTGCAGGAAGGCCAGCACGGCGGCTTCCTCGGCGTCCAGGCCGGACAGCTCCTCGCGCAGGCCGCGCTCGACCTCGGCCGTGAGGGCGTCGAGAAGCTGGCCCTCCAGGTAGGCGTCGACGATTTCCGGGTGGACGTAGCTCTTGCGGCAGACGCTGGCGGTGTTGCCGAGGCGCGCGGCCACCTGTTCGATGGCGCGGGTGACGTTGCGCTTGGCCTTGGCCTTGCCGTCCACCGTCTCGAACTCCTTCAGCGCCATGGCGGCCAGCACGGTGCCGTTCCAGGTGCGGAAGTCCTTGGCGGTGAAGTCCTCGCCGGTGGCGGCGCGCAGGTAGTCGTTGACGTCGCCCGACGTGACGGCGTGCCGCTGGCCGTCGTCGCCGACGTACTGGAACAACTCGTCCCCCGGCACGTCGCGGCAGGCGCGCACGACGCGGGCGAGGCGGCGGTCCTTCAGGCTGACGTTCCACACCTTGCCGGACTTGCCCTTGAACGCGAAGCGGATCTCGGACCCGTCGACGTCGGCGTGGCGGTCGCGCAGGGTGGTCAGGCCGTAGCTCTTGTTCTCCTTCGCGTAGCTCTCGTTGCCGACGCGGATCAGCGTGGTCTCCAGCAGGCGCACGACGGCCGCCAGCACCTTTTCGCGCGGCAGGCCGCGGCGCGACAGGTCCTCGTCCACGCGCACACGGATCTTCGGCAGCGCCCGGCAGAACTCCAGCATGCGGCCGTACTTGGTGCCCTCGCGCAGCTCGGTCCAGCGCGGGTGGTAGCGGTACTGCTTGCGGCCCTTGGCGTCGCGCCCGGTCGCCTGGATGTGGCCGTCGGGGTCGGCGCAGATCCACACGTCGGTGTAGGCCGGTGGGATCGCCAGCTTGCGGATGCGGGCGAGCGTCTCCTCCTCCGCCACCTTGGTGCCGTCGGGCCAGCTGTAGGCGAAGCCCTTGCCGGCGCGGCGGCGGCGGATGCCGGGCTCCTCGTCGCTGACGTAGAGCAGGCCGGCGCAGGCGGCGGCTTCGCGGGCCTCGGCGGTCTGGTTGGCGGTCTGGTCGACGGGGGGGAGTTCGGTGGGGGTGTGCGCGTCCATGGCGGAATAACCCGGCACACCCCCGCGGGGTTTCTTTTGCGGTGCGGAATCCGTATCGTGACGGGACCCTTTTCCGCCGGGAGCGACCACCATGGACGAGACCAAGCTGACCGCCGCCCTGCCGAACCTCGACGTGCAGATCGTCCACCGGGAATACCCGGACGAGCGCGCCGAGGTGATCTCCATCACCTTCAAGGCGACGCCGGACTTCGAGAGCGTGGCGCGCAGCTTCGCGCCGCTGCTGGGCAACGGGATGCTTGGCAACCCGATGTTCGCCAACTCGATGTTCACCAATCCGATGCTGGCGCTGTGGGCAGCGCCGGTGCAGGCGTGGACCAGCATGGTGCAGCAGGCCTGGGTGCCGTGGCTGTCCGCCATGGGTGCCTTGCCCCGCATCGAGCGTAAATAATTCTGTATCCAGTCTGCTGGCGGCTGTCATGGCATTGTATGCTGAAGCCGAAAATTGCGTAAATGACATACCCATTGGAATACGTCGGTCAGCCGTGATTCCCATTGCTGTGCCGCAATGCCAGAGCGCCTACTTTCTTCCTCAATAATCCGCGAGGGAGGATGAAATGCCCGAAGCGTCGAACCACGCAGCCGGCGCCGCGCCGGCCGCAATCGATGCCTGCGAGGAATGCCCGTGGCCGCTGATCAGCCTGCAGGGGGCTGAGGTGCCGTTTCCTTTCGGCGCTGCCAAGAACCTTGGGGAGCCGAAGATCGGAGAGTTCGAAGTGAGTCCTGCCTCACAGGTGCAGCAGGTCCGGCTTGTTCTGATAAGCACTCCGGTGCCGAGTTTGATCATCGTTGCGCTTGGCCAGTTTCCGTCCTCCGGATGGACCGATGCTTGGCTTGTTCCGGAGGTGAACGTCGCGCCGCCGGCGGACGGCATCTACAACCTGACCTTGGTGGCCGGGAAGAAGCCCGGACCGGACACCTTGGCGCTCACCTATCGGATTGCGGTGTCCCAATGGCCCGCGTTTCCGAGTGAGCTGAAGGGGATTCGCGTGAAGTCGGCGAACAACGAAGTGGTCGAGATGCTGATGCGTTAGACCGCGCACGCCCGTGCCATGGCCCGAGGCGTGGCACGGGCGTGACCATTCCGGCGCCTTTCACCAATCGTTAGGGTTAGGGGGACAGCCTGTTCCGCGTGACCGTGGTCCGCGGAAGGCGTCATGTCCCCCACCTCCTCATCCTGGCTGCGTGGAGCGGCCCTCTATCAGATCTACCCCTTGAGCTTCCTCGACGCCGACGGCGACGGTTACGGCGACCTGGAGGGCGTGCTGCGCGGGCTCGACCACGTGGCGTCGCTGGGCGTGGACGGGGTGTGGATCGGGCCGTTCTACCCGTCGCCGTGGAAGGATTTCGGCTACGACGTGGCCGACCACCGGGCGGTGCACCCGCGGCTGGGCACGCTGGATACCGTGGACCGGCTGCTGGCGGCGGCGCACGCGCGCGGGCTGAAGGTGATCCTCGACCTGGTGTGCGGCCACACCTCCGACCGGCATCCGTGGTTCGAGGCGTCGCGGCGGTCGCGCACAGGCCCGTACGCCGACTGGTACGTGTGGGCGGACGCGGCGGCCGACGGCACGCCGCCCAACAACTGGCTGTCCGTCTTCGGGGGGGCGGCCTGGACGTGGGAGCCGCGGCGGCGCCAGTACTACCTGCACCACTTCCTGTCCAGCCAGCCGGCGCTGAACCTGCACGACCCGGCGTGCCGGCAGGCGATGCTGGACACCGCCGCCTTCTGGCTGGAGCGCGGGTCGGACGGCTTCCGCATCGACGCGGTGGACTTCTTCGCGCACGACCCGGACCTGCGCGCCAACCCGCCGCAGCCGTGGACGCAGCCGGAACCGCCGCTGAAGCCCTTCGCGCTGCAGCGGCACCTGCACGACATGATGCACCCCTCCATCCGCACGATCCTGGCGGAGCTGCGCGCCACCGTCGACCGCTTCCCCGGACGGGTGCTGCTGGGCGAGCTGTCGAGCCAGCCGGGGGCGGGCGGGCGGATCGCGGCGTACACCGCGCCGGGCGGGCTGGACGCCGCCTATTCGCTGAGCCTCGCCAAGCAGCCCTTCTCGGCCGCCGGCTTCGCGCAGGCGTTGACCGGCGTGCCGGATCCGTCGGCCATCTGCTGGAGCTTCTCCAACCACGACGTCGAGCGGGCCGTCAGCCGCTGGCTGCCGGAGGGGGCCGATCCGGCGCGATTCAACGCGTTGCTGGCCGTGCTGTTCGCGGCGCTGCCGGGCACCGTGTGCCTGTACCAGGGGGAGGAGCTGGCGCTGCCGCAGGCGGTGCTGGCGCAGGACCAGCTGCGCGACCCGTTCGGCATCACCTACTGGCCGGAGTTCCCCGGCCGCGACGGCAGCCGCACGCCGATGCCCTGGCGCGCGGCGGTGCCGCACGCCGGCTTCACCGGGGGCGAGACGCCGTGGCTGCCGGTGCCGGAGGAGCACCGGGCGCTGGCGGTGGACCGGCAGGAGGGGCGGCCGGGAAGCCCGCTGGCGGTCTGGCGGGCGGCGCTGGCCCTGCGCCGCGGCCACGATGCGCTGCGCACCGGTACCGTGGAGGACGTGGCGGTGCGGGGGGCGGTGCTGAGTTTTCGGCGGCGTGGGGCGGGGGCCGAGGTGCTGGCCGCCTTCAACCTGTCCGACCGTCCGGCGGAGGTGGCGCTGGGCGAGGTGGCGCCGGACGAGATGGCGCTGAACTGGGGGGGACGCCTTACCCCGCTTGCCCCGCCGGGCCCGCCGGGTGCCACCGCCGCGGAGGTGTCGGCCGACGGGCGGATCCTGGTGCTGCCACCCCTAAGCGCGTTCCTGGGATTCAAGCGGGTGAGCGGCTGAACCAATCAGGGTAAACCGCTGCCCGCGGTCATAGGCCCGCCGTTTCGTGCACTGGGGCGAGACGGAGGCGAACCATGGCGGAACCGCTGGAACCGCTGGAGGCGGGGGAGACCCTTTCGGGCATCTACTACATCGACGCGCTGCTGGCGGGCGAGGGGCGGCGGTGGAACGCGGGCGAGCCCTTCGGCACGCCGACGGAGGTGACGTTCTCGTTCATGACAGCACCCCCGGCCGACGCCACGCCGGAGGAATCCGCGACCTTCCAGGCCTTCAACGAGGCGATGCGGGAAGCCGCGCGCGGCGTGCTGGATATGGTGGCCGAGGTCGCCAGCATCCGCCTGGTCGAGGTCCCGGACGGCGAGGAGGTCGCCATCCGCTTCGGCATGAGCGCCCAGCAGGGCTCCGCCGGATACTGCTACCTGCCGGGCAGCGGCAAGGGCGGGGAGATCTTCCTCAACAAGAACTACCAGCCGAACCTGGACCCGGTGCCCGGCGGCTATGGCTACACCGTGCTCGTGCACGAGGTGGGGCACGCGCTGGGCCTGAAGCATCCCGGCGACTACAACGCCGGTTCGGGCGGCAATTCGGTGGGCGGGCCGTTCCTGCCGAGGGAGCAGGACAGCTTCCTCTACACCGCCATGTCCTATCACAGCACCGGCACCGGGCTGTACCCGGTCGGCTACCAGATGTACGACATCGCGGCGCTGCAATACCTGTACGGGGCCAACCGATCCACACGGGCAGGCGACGACGTCTATGGGTTCGACATCCGCGGGCAGGCGCGCACGATCTGGGACGGCGGCGGGCACGACACGCTGGACTTCTCCAACCAGCTGTTCGCCGTTACCGTCAGCCTGGAGCCCGGCGCCTTCAGCGACGTCGGCGCCTGGGCCGGCGGGCGGACGGCGCCGAAGGCGCTGGCCATCGCGCTGGACACCACCATCGAGGACGCGGTCGGCAGCGCGCACGCCGACGCTATGACCGGGAACGGCATCGGCAACGCGCTGACCGGCGGCGAGGGTGGCGACACGCTGTCGGGCGGCAGCGGGCCGGACCGGCTGCTGGGCAACCAGGCGGACGACCGGCTGTACGGCAACGAGGACCACGACTTCCTGCACGGCGGGCAGGGCGGCGACGTGCTGTACGGCGGCCAGGGGGAGGACACGCTGCGCGGCGGGGCGGGCGACGACACGCTGGCCGGCGGCGCGGGGGCCGACACCTTCGTGGTCGGCGGGGGCGGCGGCACCGTGCTGGTCGCCGACTTCGACCCCGGCGAGGGCGACCGCATCGCGCTGGCGGCGGGAGCGGCGTCGGCGGTGACGGCGGATGACGCCGGCAACGCCATGCTGCTGTTCGCCACGGGCGAGCGGGCGACGCTGGCGGGCATCACGCCCGACCGCGTCGCCCCGGAGTGGTTCGTGGTGGCCTAGCTCCATAAGCCCCTCTCCCGCGAGGGGGGAGGGGCTAAAAGTCAGCCCACGTCGTGCTGGGGCATCAGCTCGTACTGCGGCTTGCAGCCGGGCTGGGCCAGCATGCGGGCGTGCCACGCCTGCACGTTGGGGTACTGGGCGAGGTCGACCTGAGCCTCGCCGGCCAGATCGATCAGGGGGAAGGCGAAGATGTCGGCGATGGTCAGCCGCTCGCCATCCACGAAGCTGTGGCCGGACAGGTGCGCGTCGAGCTGCGCCAGGCCCGAGGCGGCGCTCTTGTCGAGCCAGGGCAGGGCGTTGGCGTCGCCGCCGAAGCGGCGGACGGCGCGGGAGCGCTGAAGCGGCAGCAGCACGTCGGCCAGCCACGACAGCCATTCCGCCAGCCGCAGCGTCTCGCCCGCGTCGCGGCCGCCGAACCGGCCGGTCTGCTCGGCGAGGTAGGTGAGGATGACGCCGGATTCGGACAGGCTGCGCCCGCCGTGCACCAGCGCCGGCACCCGGCCGAAGCGGCTGATGGCGAGGTATTCCGGCGACTTCTGCTGGCCGTTGCGCAAATCCACGTGGCGGTAGGCGAAGGGCACGCCGGCCATCGACAGGAACAGCGCGACGCGGGTCGCCGGCTGCGAGGCGTAGTGGCCGTAGACGGTGTAGTCGGCGCTCACGGTTGGGTCTCCCTGCTTCTTCGTTGGTGTTCCCACAATGCCACGCAGGGCGCCCATGCGCCATCCGATGGTGGTGGCGTGGAACAGGGTTGTCGGCGCGCGGGTTCATCAGACAGGGGGTTCTTGAAGGAAGGTGTCCCGCATGATTCCGGATCCCGGCCCCATACCGCCGACCATGCCACAGGCCCAGTCCGTGCTGTCCGTCCCGGTCCGGGCCACCGCCTGGGCGTGCGTGGCGGTGCTGCGCCCGTCGCTGGTGGTCGCGGCCATCGCCGCGGCGCTGGCCGGGCATGCGGCGGATCCCGGTCCGGCCGTGCCGGGGGCGCTTGCCTGGATCCTCGGCGCGTCGGCGGCGTTCGGGGCGGCGTCCGGCGCCATGGCGGCAGGCTTCGGCGAGGGCGAGCCGCCGCTGTCGCGCGCAGCGACGCTGGCGCTGGCGGTGGTCCTGATGCTGGCCGCCGTCGCGGCGGCGGCGCAGGTGTCGGCGGCCTCGGGCTGGCTGGCCATCGCCACGGCGACGGCGACGGCCGGCTTCCTGGCCGGCGGCCGGCAACGCATGCTGGCCGGGCCGGCGCTGGCCGGGCTGGCGCTCGGCGGGCTGTACCTGATGGGGTCGGCGCCGGGCGGGCTGATGACGGCGTGGCCGGGGGCGGTGGCCTTCGTGCTGTACGGCATGGCGTTCGGCGCGGTGGCGCGCGGCGATGGCCGGAGTGCGGGGTGGGGCACGGTCTACGCGGCGCTGGGCCTGCTGCTGGGGGCGGTGGCGCTGCCGATCCTGCTGGGCTGGCGCGACGACTTCGGCGGGCTGGCGGCGCTGCCGTTCGCGCTGGCGCTGGCCGTGCGGACGCTGCCGGACTTCCTGTGGGCGGCCACCGACCCGCGCCCGACGCCGGTGCAGACGGCGCAGCGCACCGCGACGGTGGGTGTGGCGGGCCTTGCCGCAGCACTGGCGGCGGGCTTCGCCGGGACCTTCACGGGCGTGATCCTGCTGGCGCTGATGCCGCTGTCCGGTGCGCTGGAACGCTGGTTCGGGGAGCGGTGATCGGCCAATTCGGTGCCGGAGCCGGAAAGGTGCTTTTGAGACACGGATGCACACGGATTTTGCACGGATGAACACGGATATTCATTCCATTCGTGTTCGTCCGTGGCCGGCCGCGCCGGCATCCGTGTCCATCCGTGTCTGAAATCCCTTCTCACCCCACCTTGCGCAGGCGGTGGACGGACAGGCGGTCCCAGGTGAGGCGGCCGCTGCGGACGGCGTCGTCCAGATCGGGGCGGCGGGCCAGCGCCTCGGCGGCCTTGGGGTCGCGGCTGCGGCCCAGCACGAGGGCGGCGGCCAGCGCCTCGTCCACGTCCGGGCCGTCGAGCATCCGGGCCAGTTCGTCCACCAGATGGCCGGCGGCGTGACAGCCGACGGCGCGCCAGAGGGCGGGGGGAACGGCGTGGTCGGCGGCGCGGCGCAGGCGGGCGTAGTCGCGGATCTCGTGCGCCAGCACCGGATTGGCGCGCCGCTCCAGCCCGATGATGGCGTCGAGCGGCGCGTCCAGGAACACCGCGCGCATGACCAGCCGGTTCCACGCCGGCTCGTCCAGGGCATCCGCCGGGTAGGGGTTGTGGAGCGCCAGCGCCTCGAACAGCGTGGTGTTGTCGGCGCGCAGCGCGTCGGCGGCCAGGGCCTTGTGCCGCTCGGGGTAGGGGAGCAGGGGCAGCGCGCGGTAGACCGCCGCCGCTTCCGTGTGGCCGCGGGCCAGCACGTCGGCCAGCATGGCGCCGTAGGCCGGGGCGTCGCTGTCGTCGTAGACCAGCAGCAGGACGGTGCGGGCCGCCTGGTCGGCGGTCCAGGTGTGGGGGCGCCAGCCGGGGCGGACGCGCTCGGCCTCCGTCCGGTCCTCGGCGCGCAGGTGCAGCGGGTTGCGGCCGACGTGGCGCGGGGCGGCGGCGAAGATGCCGAGGAACGCGCCGTCGTCGGCGCCGTCGTTCACCATGTCGCGGGCGTCGTCGAGCCAGTCCACCCCTTCCGGCGGGGCGGCGGTCTTCAGCCACTGGCGCAGCAGGTGCAGGACGTGCTGGCTGTCGACGAGGTGGTAGGGGGGATGGTAGGGCTTGGGCATGATGCGCTCTCCGGCGCGGCGGCGACGGATGGATAACCGCAGCGTTTCCGGTATGGTTCCGGTGCCTTGCCCTGGTTGCCGACAGGACCCGCCGGGGACACATAAGGCAGACGGATTGGGGAAGGAGACGGTGGCATGCGGCGGATCGCGGCGGCTTTGGCGTGCGGACTGGTCGTTTCTATGGCGGCGGGAGGGCTGCGGGCCGAGCCGCACCACGGCATGGCCCTCTACGGCGAGCCGAAGTACGGGCCGGACTTCACGCACTTCGACTACGTCAACCCGAACGCGCCCAAGGGCGGCAAGGTGACGCTGTCGGTCATCGGCTCCTTCGACACGCTGAACCCCTTCACGCTGAAGGGCGTGCCGGCGGCCGGCCTGGGCGAGATGTACGACACGCTGATGGCCTCCTCCGCCGACGAGCCGTTCACCGAATACGGTCTGCTGGCCGAGAGCATCGACGTGCCGGCCGACCGAGGCTCCGTCACCTTCACGCTGCGCGAGATCGCGCGCTGGCACGACGGCAAGCCGGTGACCGCCGAGGACGTCGTCTTCAGCTTCGAGACGCTGGTGAAGAGCCATCCCTTCTACCGCGGCTACTACGCCGGCGTGGCGAAGGTGGAGGCGGACGGGCCGCGGCGCGTGCGCTTCACCTTCAAGCCGGGCGACAACCGCGAGCTGCCGATGATCCTCGGCCAGCTCGCCGTGCTGCCCAAGCATTACTGGCAGGGCCGCGACTTCGCGGCGACGACGCTGGAGCCGCCGCTGGGGTCGGGGGCGTACAAGATCGCCACGGTCGACGCCGGGCGCGGCATCACCTACGAGCGGGTCGCCGACTATTGGGGCAAGGACCTGCCGGTGAACCGCGGGCGCAACAACTTCGGCACCATGGCCTACCAGTACTACCGCGACGCCACGGTGGCGCTGCAGGCCTTCCACGGCGGGCTGTACGACTTCCGCTTCGAGAACGTCGCCAAGACCTGGGCCACCGGATACGACGTGCCGGCCGTGAAGGAGGGCCGGATGGTGAAGGAGGAGATCGCCAACAAGGTCCCCGCCGGCATGCAGGGCTTCGTCTTCAACACGCGCCGGCCGGTGTTCCAGGACCCGCGCGTGCGGCAGGCCATCGGATACGCCTTCGATTTCGAATGGACCAACGACACGCTGTTCCACGGCGCCTACAAGCGCACCGACAGCTATTTCGAGAACTCTGACCTGGAATCCAAGGGCCTGCCCAGCCCGGCCGAGCTGAAGCTGCTGGAGCCGCTGCGCGACAAGATCCCGCCGGAGGTCTTCACCAAGCGCTATGAGCCGCCGGTCAGCAAGGGGCCGAACGGCATGCGCGCCAACCTGCTGGAGGCGCGCAAGCTGCTGGACGCCGCCGGGCTGGAGGTGAAGGACGGCGTGCGCGTGTTCAAGGACGGCAAGCCGCTGGCCTTCGAGATCCTCATCGACTCGCCCTCGTTCGAGCGGGTGACGCTGCCCTTCATCGACAACCTGAAGCGCCTGGGCATCCAGGCGTCCTTGCGCACGGTGGACACCACGCAATACGAGAACCGCACGCGCGACTTCGACTTCGACATGATCGTCAATGTGTGGGGCCAGTCGCTGTCGCCGGGCAACGAGCAGCGCGACTTCTGGGGTTCGGCCGCCGCCGACGATTCGGGAAGCCGCAACTTCGCCGGCATCAAGAACCCGGCGGTGGACGCGCTGGTCGACGCCGTCGTGCGCGCCGACACGCGCGAAGACCTGGAAGCGGCCGTCGCAGCACTGGACCGCGTGCTGCTGTGGGGCCACTACGTGGTGCCGCACTGGCACAGCGGCACCTACCGCGTCGCCTACTGGAACCGCCTGAAGCGGCCGGAGAAGACGCCGCCCTATTCGCTGGCCTTCGACGCGTGGTGGATCGGGGAGGGCGCGGCGCCGGCGGCCCCTCCGGCACCGAAATAAGTGTGTCGGTTCTGCCACAGGTTGCGAGTCCCTACGATTGGCACAATTAGGTCGCAGGTGGTCGCCTTGACGGTGAATCACGAATTAACCTAAATTTGCCGAAATTCGCTCCGATTGGGGCTTTCCGGGGATTCGCTATGGCCGACGGCATGGAACCGCACGCGACCACGCCCGCAGCCATCAACCGCGACACGAAGGGCGGCGTTTGCATGGATGCGGCAGAACAGGCGCGGACGATCCTCGTGGTCGAGGACAACGTGCTGATGCGCAAGCTCTTCGTCCGCTGCCTGGAGGAGGGCGGCTTCACCGTCATCGAGGCGGACGACCCGCGCAGCGTGATCGACCTGATGCTGGACACGCCGCCGGACATGGTGGTGATGGACATCGTCATGCCCGGCGTGTCGGGCGTGGAGCTGATCCGCCAGATCCGCGCGGACGAGCGGCTGGCGGCCATCCCGGTGGTGGCGGTCACCAACCTCGCCACCCCGGCGGACAAGCGCCGCCTTGCCGACGCCGGCTTCAACGGGCACGTGTCGAAGCCCATCAAGCCGAAGGACTTCCTGGCCACCGTTTCCGCCTTCCTGGGCGACGCGGCCACGGCGGACGCCTGACCTTTACCTGACCTCAAAGGCCTGACCTCAAAGGGAAGAGACGGAAACGATCATGGCGCGCTATCTGGTCACCGGGGGCTGCGGGTTCATCGGTTCCCACCTCATCGAACGGCTGCTGGCGGCGGGCCACGCGGTGCACGTGCTGGACGACCTGTCCACCGGCAAGCGCGAGAACCTTTCCGACGGCGTTCCGGTCACCATCGGCGACGTCGCCGACGAGGCGCTGGTGCGCGACCTGATGGCGGGCATGGACGGCTGCTTCCATCTGGCGGCGGTGGCGTCGGTGCAGCGTTCGCAGGAGGAATGGGTGGCGACCAACCGCGCCAACCTCGTCGGCACCATCGCGGTGTTCGACGCGGCGCGGCGTGCCAGGGACGGCCGGCCGGTGCCGGTGGTCTACGCCTCCTCCGCCGCCGTGTACGGCGACAATCCGAACATGCCGCTCAACGAGGACGCGGCGACCAAGCCGCTGTCGGCCTACGGCGCCGACAAGCTGGGGTGCGAGCTGCACGCGCGCGTGGCCGACGGGGTGCACGGCGTGCCGACGACGGGCTTCCGCTTCTTCAACGTGTACGGGCCGCGCCAGGACCCGAAGTCGCCCTATTCCGGCGTCATCTCCATCTTCGCCGGGCGCATCGCGCAGGGGTTGCCGATCACCATCCACGGCGACGGCGAGCAGGTGCGCGACTTCGTCTATGTGAAGGACCTCGTGCGCTACCTGACGGCGGCGATGGACGCGCCGCGTGCGGGGGCGCCGGTCTTCAACGTGTGCACGGGCAAGCCGACGTCGGTCAACCGGCTGGCGGCGGTGCTGGCCGAGCTGTCGGGGCGGTCGCCCGACGTGAGCCACGGGCCGGGGCGGGCCGGCGACATCCGCGTGTCGATCGGCGACCCGGCACGGCTGGTGGGCGCCTTCGGCATGGCCTGCGAGACCGACCTCGCGGACGGTCTGCGGGACACGCTGGCATGGCTGGGGTGACGATCCGCACGCTGACGCTGTTGGCGGCCGTGGTCGCGGGGCTGGTCGGCCGGACGGCCGAGGCCCGCGCGGAGCCCCGTGCGGAGGCCCGCGCGGAGACAGAGGTGCGCTGGACCGTCTATTACGCCGACAAGGAGCCGCCGCAGGCGTTCGAGCCGTACAAGCTCGTCGTGCTGGACAGCGACCGGCACCCGCCGCTGCGCCCGCTGCGCGACCGCGGCAAGACGCTGCTGGGCTACATCAGCCTGGGCGAGGTGGAGAACCATCGGCCGTGGTTCGAGAAGGTGAAGTCCTGGGGCATCCTGTCGGAGGAGAACCCCAACTGGCCGGGCAGCTTCTACGTCGACGTGCGCGACAAGCGCTGGGTCAAGCTGGTGGTGGAGGAACTGGTCCCCGCCATCCTGCACCGCGGCTTCGACGGGGTGTTCCTCGACACGCTGGACAACCCGCCGCACCTGGAACGCACCGACCCGCAGCGCTGGAAGGGCATGACGGAGGCGTCGGCGCGGCTGGTGAACGCCATCCGGCGCAATTACCCGTCGGCCCGCATCATGCTGAACCGCGCCTACGAGATCCTGCCGCAGACGGCCGGTTCGCTGGACTACGCGCTGGGCGAGTCCGTCTACACCACCTGGGACTTCCAGGCCGGCAAGGCGAAGCTGCAGCCGGAGGAGGACTACCGCTTCCAGGTCGAGGCGCTGCACGGCGCCAAGCGGCTGAACCCGAAGCTGGCGCTGATGTCGCTGGACTATTGGGACCCGGCGGACGTGGAGGGGGTGCGCCGGATCTACGCCACGCAGCGCGCCAACGGCTTCTCGCCGCACGTGTCGGTGGTCGAGCTGGACCGCGTCGTGCCGGAGCCGAAGCCGTGACGGCCCTCCGCAACGGCCGCGGGTAGGCCGCCATGCGCCCGCTCCGCCTCATCCTTGCCGTCCTGCTGCTGGCCGTGGCGTTGCCAGCGGCTGCGCAGCCGGTGCCGCGCACCGTGCTGGCGCTGTACGACGAGACGGAGGAGGTGAAGCTCAAGCTGTCGCGCATCCACACCATGGCGGAGATGCCGCTGAACCACCTCGGCCTGACGGTGGTGTACTGGGACGTCGGCAAGGGGCTGCCGGACCTGGGGCAGTACTCGGACCTGCGCGGCGTCATCACGTGGTTCGCCTCCTCGCCGTTCGAGGACCCGCACGCCTATGTGGACTGGCTGGACGCGGCCGCCGCGCGGGGCGCGCGGGTGGTGTCGCTGGGGCAACTGGGGGTGCGGTCGTCGCGCGACGGGCGGCGCATGCCGATGGCGCTGGTCAACCGCTTCTTCGCCCGCTTCGGGCTGCGCGACGACGACGGCTATTCGGACCTGACGTACCGCTCCCGCCCGGCCTGGGCGGACCCGGCGATGATCGGGTTCGAGCGCGATTTGGGCGGCGTGCTGCCGGGCTATCCGCGCTTGAGCAAGATCGACGGGCGGTTCACGTCGCATCTGGTGATGCGGCGCGGCGGCGACCCGGCCAGCGACAGCCACCTGATCGTCACCGGCCCGTCCGGCGGCTTCGTCGTCGAGGACTACGCGCGCTATTACGACGCAGAGTTCATTCGGCGGCGCTGGATCATCGACCCGTTCCTGTTCTTCCGGCTGGCCTTCGCCACGGATGATCTGCCGAAGCCGGACGTCACCACCATCGCCGGCCGGCGCCTGTATTTCAGCCACATCGACGGCGACGGCTGGCGCAACGTGACCGAGGTGGAGCCTTACGCCAAGCAGCGGCTGCTGGCCGCCGACGTGGTGCGCAAGGAGGCGATCGAGGCCTTCCCCGACCTGCCGGTGACCGTGGCGCCCATCGTCGGCGACCTGGACCCGGCGTGGCGCGGCACGCCGCAGGCGATGGAGGCGGCGAAGCGCCTGCTGGCCCTGCCGCAGGTGGAGGCGGCCAGCCACACCTGGACGCACCCGTTCAACTGGGGCTTCTTCAAGGACTACACCGCCGACAAGGAGGAGGTGTTCGAGACCCGCGCCGGGAAGGGCAAGGAGGGCGGCCTGCTGAGCCGCCTGCTGCCCCGGCGCAAGGAGGCGGATTACGAGGTGGTCGGCGAGGCGGCGGAGGCGGAGGCGCCGGCCGGCGGGCCGGACATCGGCCGCTACGCCGTGCCGCGCGCCTTCCTGCAAGCACCCTTCGACCTGACGCAGGAGATCGGCGGCTCGCTGTCCTACATCGAGAAACTGGCGCCGGAGGGCAAGCGGGCGCGGCTGCTGCAATGGTCGGGCGACACCTCGCCCTTCGAAGGGGCGGTGGCGGAGGCGCGCCGCGCCGGGGCGCGCAACATGAACGGCGGCGACACGCGGTTCGACGCCGAATACCCGTCCTACACCTCCGTCTCGCCGGTCGGCGTGGCCGTGGGGGGCGAGCGGCAGGTCTACGCCGCCGGGTCGAACGAGAACACCTACACGGACCTGTGGACCGACCGCTTCTACGGCTTCCAGAACCTGGCCGCCACGGTGCGCAACACCGGGACGCCGATCCGGGTGAAGCCGTTCAACATCTACTACCACATGTATTCCGGCCAGAAGCCGGGCAGCATCAGCGCGCTGAAGAAGAACCTCCAACTGGCCCGCAACAGCGAGATCGCCCCGGTCACCGCCACCCATTACGCCGGCATCGCCGAGGGGTTCTACACGACGCGGCTGGTGGCCGACGGCGAGCGGCGCTGGCGCGTGCGCGACCGGGGGGAACTGGCGACGCTGCGCTTCGACCGGGCGCTGTTCACCGCCGTGGACTTCGCCCGCTCCGCCGGCGTGCTGGGGCAGCGGCACCACCAGGGCAGCCTCTACGTGGCGCTCGACCCGGCGGTGGTGGAGCCGGTGGTGGCGCTGATGGACGTGGATCGGGCCGACGCTGACCCGCCGGCGCCGCGGCCCTATCTGGTGCACGGGCGCTGGCCGCTGGCCGGGCTGGCGGTGGAGGGCGAGGGGTTCCGCGTGCGGGCGCAGGGGTTCGGCGCGGGGGCGATGGTCTGGCATGTGCCGGCCCCCGGCCGCTACGCCGTGGTGGCCGAGCGCGACGGGCGGGAGCTGTGGCGCGGCACGGCGGAGGCCGGCGCCGACGGGCGGCTGTCCTTCACCGTGGAGGCCGACGCCGTGGCGCCGCTGACGCTGCGCGTCGCGCGCGCGGGCTCGTGAGGGGGCGGGCGCCATGCGCAGCAACCTCCTGGTCGTCCTCCTGGTCCTGGCCGTCGGCATCGGCATCAGCCTGCTGCTGATCCCGCGCGGCGGGGAGCTGGCGCTGCAGCGCTTCCGCGACCAGGATTTCGAGGCGGCGCGGGCCGGCTTCGAGGCGCGCTTCGCGGCGGGCGACCACGGGCCGGGCACGGTGATGCCGCTGGCCAAGCTGTACATGCAGGACGGCAACGTCGCCCGCGCCGCCGAGCTGATCGAGGCGTACGTGGCGCGCGAGCCAGGGCAGATCGAGGCGCGGGAGCTGCTGGGCAAGCTGTACCGCGACGCGCAGCGCCTGGGCGACTACCTGGAGAATTTGGAGGAGATCGCCGTCCACCGGCCGACGGAGGACGTGTTCCGCGAACTGGTCGGCTTCTACGCCTTTCACGGCGATTACGACAAGCAGGCCGAGGCGCTGAAGCGGCTGGTGGCGCTGCGGCCGGACGACCGGGACGCGGCGGTGGACCTGGGCAAGCTGTTGGCGGTGCGCGACCGGCACGCCGAGGCGGCGGAGGTGCTGGCGGCGATCGACGACCGCGCCGAGGGCGCCATCGATTTCGACGGCCGCGAGCTGCTGCTGAGCCTGCTCATGGACCTGGGGCGGGAGGAGGAGGCGATGCGGCGCGCCGGGCGCTGGCTGGCCGGCGAGCCGCCGGCCCACGTGATCCTGGCGCTGACCGGCATGATGATGGAGATCGGCCGGGCGGACTTCGCCCACCGGCTGATCGAGCCGTTCGCCGCGCGCGCCGTGGCGGAGCCGGTGCTGGCGCTGACGCTGATCGACCTGCAGATCGCCGACAACCGGCTGGAGGACGCGCGCCGCGCGCTTCAGGACTGGTGGGCGAACCGGCCGGTGGACGACGCGGCGGTCGGCCGCTTCGCGGCGCTGGCGCTGAACGCCGGGCTGCCGAAGCTGGCGCTGGAGGCGGCGCGGCCGCGCGACCCGCACCTGATCCCCGACTGGGCGCTGGTCGGCCTTGCCGACGCGGCGTTCCGCGAGGGGGACCGTGTCTATCTCGACCGCCTTGTGCGCGGCCTGGGCGATCGATTCCTGGAGCGCCTGCCGCTGCTGGGCGGGGAGATCGCGCTGGCCCGCGGCGACCGCGCCGCCGCCGCCCGGTGGGCCGAGAGCGCTGCCGCCGATGCAGACGCGCCGTTGGCGGACCGGCTGGCCGCCGTGCGCATGCTGGTCCGCGTCGAGCGGAAGGAGACGGCGGGGAAACTGTTTGCGGCGTTGCCGCTGGCGGGCGGGGACGTTCCGGACGAGCTGCTGGAGGATCTGGGCACGCTGTTCGCCGACCTGGACCGCGTGGCCGAGGGGTTCCGCTGGTTCGCGGCGCGGCGGACGGCCAAGCCGTCGCTGGCCGCCGACCTGGGCTGGGTGCGGCTGGCGGTGCGCGCGGGCGACCCGGCGGAGGTGGCGGCGTGGCTGGACGCGCAGCGCAAGCTGGACGACGGGCTGCTGCAGGACATCGCGTCGGTGGCGGTGGAGCGCGGTGCCGTGCCGCTGGCGCTGAAGGCGGCCGAGCGGGTGTTCGCGGCGGCGCCCACGCCGCGCAGCCGGCTGGCGCTGGTCAACGCGCTGCTGGCGGCGAAGCGGCCGGGCGACGCGCTGCCGCACCTGCGGGCGCTGCTGGGCGAGGACCTGGCCGATGTGCGCGGCCTGTACCTCGCCGCGCTCGACGCCGCCGGGGCGGGGGAGGAGCTGGAGGGCTACGTCACGCAACTGCTGGCCGCCGGCACGATGGGCGAGGCGGAGGCGGACGGGATGGTCTACCTGCTGCTGGACCGCAAGGCGTTCGCGGCGGCGCTGCCCTTCCTGCGGGAGCGTGCGGAACGGCGCGGCGTGGAGTGGGTGTACGCCTATGCGGACGCCGCCGGGAAGGCGGGCCGGGCGGCGGAGGCCGGCGCGGTGCTGGCGGCGCACGCCGAGGGCGACCCGGAACGCTGGTGGGCGATGGCGGTGGAGACGCTGCGGCAGGCCGGACGGAAGGACATGGCCGCCGACCTGCTGGAGCGGCTTCTGAAGCGGCCCGAGCTGGCGGTGAAGACGCGCGAGGCCATGGCCTTCGCGCTGCTGGAGGAGGGCGGGCCGGCGCGCGCCCTGCCGGCGCTGAAGCAGCTGGCCGAGGCGGCGCCGGCCGGGCCGTGGGACGGCATGGTGCGCGACGCGCTGGGCAAGCTGAACCGCCGGGACGAGCTGCGCGCGTGGCTGCTGGCCCGCGCCGGTGACGGCCGCATGCCGGTGAAGGAGCGCCGCGAGCTGGCCTTCGCGCTCTTGGAGATGGGCGAGAAGAAGGGTGCCGAGGCGACCTTCCAGAAGCTGGCCGTGGGGCAGGGGCCGGACGGGCCGGACGTGCGCCAGCTGTTCTACCTGTGGGGGCCGCGCCCGCCGGCCGGCGCGCTGGACTGGATCGAGGCGCGCGCTAAAGCGGCGAAGGAACCGGCCGAGCAAGCGGCGTGGTACGCCAAGCTGGCCGAGAGCGGTGGGGCATCCCGTGTGATCGGCGCGGTGGCGCAGCGCGGCGCGGCGCCGGACGGCAAGCTGCGCGGCTCCTACATCGAGGCGCTGGCGGCCGACGGCAAGGCGAAGGCGCTGGGCGAGGCGGTGCGCGCCGCCGTGCCGGGCGAGCGCGACCCGGAGGTGCTGCGCCGCTGGGCCCGGCTGGCCGAGGCGCAGCGCGAGAGTGCCGCGGCGGAGGCCGCGTGGAAGGCGCTGCTGGCGCTGAAGCCGGACGATGCGGACGGGCTGCGGCAGGTCGGCATGCTGGCCTACGACCAGGGGCACCTCGCCGAGGCCGAGCGGGCCTTGCGCCGCTTCCTCGCCAAGGGGGAAGGCGATTACGAGGCCAACTACTTCCTGGGCGAGGCGCTGACGGCGGCCAAGCGGACGGCCGAGGCGCTGCCGTTCTACCGCCGGGCGCTCCAGCAGATCGAGGCGTTGCCGGCCGGGGCGCGCAACGACGGGATCAAACAGGCGCAGGCCAACATCTTGCACCGTGTCGGCCGGGTGGACGATTCGGTTGCGCTGTTCGAGGAGCTGCGCCGCCGCCGGCCCACGGACAACCAGCTGCGCGCCGACTACGCCGCCATGCTCATCGAGAACCGCCGCCTGAAGGAGGCACAGCATGTGCTCAAGCAGGACTGACGCCCTTTTCTCCCTCCCCTGGCCCCGGCTCTCAGCGGATGCCAAGGGCATCCGCCTGACGCCGTCAGCGCTGGCCTCTGGCCAGCGCGAGAGGCGGGGGAGGGAAGCCCGCGAAGCGGGCAGGGTGGGGGCAACGGCCTTTGCGGGCGGCGGGACTGGGGGTGCTTGTTGTCCCGAAACAACTTGCCCCCACCCCCCCCACGCTTCGCGCGGGGCCCCTCCCTCCCCCGCCGGGGGCAGGGGAGGGGGTATTTTGCTGCTGGCGGCGTTGCTGATGGCGGCGCAGCCGGCCCATGCCCAGAAGGCGCCGCCGGCCATGGCGGTGGACGCCGTGCGCGAGGACGTGGCGGCGCGGCTGACGCTGTCGTGGGCGCAGGCGGTGACGGTGGAGCGCCAGCAGCAGGGGCGGGAGCTGACGCTGCGCTTCAGCCGGCCGATCGGCGACGCCAAGGGCATCGAGGGCATTCCCGACCGGCTGTCGGGCTGGGTGGAGAACACGCAGTACGGCTACGACAGCCTGCTGCTGGTGCTGGCCCCCGACGTGGCGGTGAACGCCGAGGCGCAGCGCACCGGCGTGCGGCTGGACTTCACCCGCGCCGCCCCGGTCACGCGGGAGCGGGCCGAGGCGGAGGTCAACGCCGAACGGCGGCTCGACTACTACCGGGCGCTCGCCACGCTGGAGGAGGGGGAGGTGCGCGCGGCGCGCGAGCGGCTGCGCGGCCTCGTCGCGGCCAACCCGCGCGACCGCGAGATGGTCGAGCTGCTGGCCCAGGCCGAGGAGCGGCTGGGGCGCTGGCGCGAGGCGGTGCGGCTGTACGACCGGGCGCTGGTCCTCAGCCCGGACCGGGTGGAGGCGGCGGAGGCCAAGGCGCGGCTGCTGCGCGAGTATGGGGAGCAGGTGCGCCTGGACTTCGACCTGTTCCGCGTGAAGAACGCCGACGTGCAGCGCGTCACCCGCCTGACCGGCGTCAAGGAGTTGGGGGCGGACACGGCGTTCCGCTTCGCGCTGGAGAACCGCATCGTCGACGTCGACCAGGTGCCGCGCCGCGACGGGCCGCCGCAGGCGTTCCACGGCCGGCGCTCCCGCGCCGAACTCAGCGTCGTGCACGACTGGGACGAGCCGCAGCAGACCCGCGCCAGCCTGTTCCTGGCGGAGCGCACCGTGGGCCTGGGCGTCGGCCACAGCGTGACGCACGGCAGCGGCGAGACGCGCGCGGCGCTGCATGTGCAGGAGCCGACCTACACCTTCATCGAGGGCATCGTCGGCGCCGGCCGGCGCGACCGCGTGATGGTGGCGCATGACGAGCGGCTGTGGCAGGGCCTTGCCGCGTCGCTGGGCGGGGCGGTCAACCGGTATGGGTTGGCGGGCGACCCGAACCTCGCGCGCTCGGCCTCGGTGGAGGGGTGGGTGCGCTACACCTTCAACGACGAGGGGCCGATCGCCAGCGTCGCCTACGTCCTGGACGCCGAGTACGTGGCCGACAAGACGGAGCGCATCGACCCGCGCGGCAACGTGCAGGCGCCGCTGCCGCTGGTGTCGCGCGAGGTGCACTCGCTGCAGCTGGCCGTGGACCATCCGGTGACCGACTGGTTCCGCTACAACCTGCAGGCCGGCTGGTCGCACGACCGGCGCAACGAAGGGGGGCCGTTCGCCGCCGCACAGGTCGCCTTCGCGCCGCTGCCGGAACTGGAATTCGGCCTGCGCGCCAGCCACACCATCAGCACGGCGCGCGGCACCGGCAACACGGTGCGGGCGGCCGGCGGCTACCTGCTGTGGCGCTATTAACCCCTCGGTATCCATGACCACGCTATCAAGACGCCGGGCAGCACGGACACACACGCGATGAGCGCATCCGCCCTCGATCCGGGCACGCAGACGAAGCCGCCGCCGGCCGACAAGACGTCGGCCAAGGGGCTGGACGGTCCCGCGCGCCTGCTGGGATTCCGGCGCGTGGCGCTGCTGGAGCTGGCGCTGTTCTTCGCCGCGGCGCTGGGGATCGACTGGCTGAGCACCGGCGGCATGCGCTTCGAGGGCGTGCAGCCGCACCCGTTCTGGATCCCCGTCCTGCTGATCACCGTGCAGTACGGCACGGGCGAGGGCGTGCTGGCCGCCATCGCGGCCACCGTGGCGCTGCGCCTGGGCAACATGCCCGAACAGCTGATCAGCCAGGACCTGTACCAGTACCTCTACGCCGTCAGCCGGGAGCCGATCCTGTGGCTGGTCACCGCCGTGCTGGTGGGCGAGCTGCGCATGCGCCAGCTGCGCGAGCGGGAGGAGTTGCGCGCCAGCCTGGACACCGCGCGCAAGGAATCGGACGCCATCGCGCGCTCCTACCGGCAGCTGAAATCGGTGAAGGAAAGCCTGGAGACGCGCGTCGCCGGCCAGCTGCGCACCGTCTTCACGCTCTACCAAGCCGCCCGCGCCATCGACAAGCTGGACGAGGGCGAGATCATGCTGGGCGTGGCCGACCTGATCCGCACGGTCATGAAGCCGGAGAAGTTCTCGCTGTTCCTGCTGAACAACGACGTGCTGGAATCGGTGACCAACGAGGGGTGGGACGACGACGACAACTACGCGCGCTGGTTCGACAACTCCTCGGCCATCTTCGAGACGGTGGTGGGGCGCCAGCGTTTCCTGTCCGTGGCGCGGGTGGAGGAGGAACGCACCCTGCGCGGCGAGGGGCTGATGGCCGGGCCGCTGGTCAGTCCGGACACCGGCGAGGTCTTCGGCATGGTGAAGATCGAAAGCCTCGGCTTCATGGACCTCAGCGTCAACAGCGTGGAGAACTTCCGCATCCTGTGCGAATGGATCGGCACCGCGCTGGGCAAGGCCAAGCAGTACCGCGAGGCGAACGAGCAGCGCGTGTTCACCGAGGACGGCTCGCTCTACACCTCCAGCTTCATCGGCCGGCAGGCGGAATTCCTGGCGCACCTGGGCAAGCGCCTGGGCTTCGAGACCAGCATGATCACCATCAAGCCGCACGGCCTCGCGCGCCTGACCGTGGCGCAGCGCAGCGAGGTGGCGGCGTCCATCGGCAAGGCGGTGCGGGCGTCGCTGCGCGACACGGATCTGGCCTGCGACATCGGGCACAACGGCCTCGTCTACGGCGTCGTCCTGCCGGCCACCGGCGTGGAGCAGGCGCGCATCGTGGCGGCCAAGCTGGAGACGGCCGTGCGCAAGGCGCTGCCGGCGCGGCTGTCGACCATCACCATCAGCTTCGTCGCCGAGAGTGTCGGCGGGGGTGAGAAGTGAGCCGGTTGCCCGACGACCGCATGGACGGCGCCGTGCCGGCCGACGCGCCCCGGCCGGGGACGGCGGAGTTCGCGCTGGTCGGGCTGGCCGCGCTGACGGTGGAGGGCGTCGTCACGGCCGCACTGCTGGACGTGCTGCCGGTGCCCGGCGGCGCGCTGATGGCGGCGGTGGGGCATTTCGCGCTGGCCGTGCTGCTGTGGGGTTGGGTGTGGTGGCGCGTGAAGCGCGACCGCGACGCGCGGCTGGCCGGGCTGCTGGCGGTGACGACACCGTTCCTGGGGCCGCTGGGGCCGGCCTGCACGCTGGCCACCGCCGTGATGCACGCGATCTTCAGCCGCTACGCCATGGGCTTCCAGGAATGGTACCTGTCGCTGTTCCCGGAAAGCCAGGTTGAGCCGGCGCAGGAGCTGTACGAGCTGATCGTGTCGGGGCGCGAGCAGGCGAGCGTGGCGGCGGGGGAGAGCTTCACCGACGTGATGACCGTCGGCTCGCCGCCGCAGAAGCAGGCGGTGATCGCGCTGGTGGCGCGCCACTTCCGGCCGGCCTTCACGCCGGCGCTGAAGCTGGGGCTGGCCGACGCCGACCCGTCCGTGCGCGTGCAGGCGGCGACCGCCACGGCGCGCGTGGAGCACGAGTTCAACGAGCGCTGGCAGCAGCTGGACCGCGCCGTGCAGTCCAACCCGGCCGACGCGGCGACCCGCTACGCCCTGGCCCGGCATCTGGACGACTACGCCTTCTGCGGCCTGCTCGACACCAACCGCGAGCAGGAGGTGCGCGAGCGGGCGCTGGAGGGATACCGCGGCTGCCTGGACTTGGCGCCCGAGGACGACGACATCCGGCACGACCTGGGGCGGCTGCTGCTGCGCCTGGGGATGGTCGCGGAAGCCGCCGAGACGCTGGCGCCGCTGGCCGGGCGCACGGCCGACCGGCGCATCCTGTTCTGGTACGCCGAGAGCCTGTTCCGCCTGCATCGTTTCGACGACCTGCGCGATCTCTGCCGCCTGCGCGCCGACCATCTGGGTCCCGGCGCCGACCTGCCGGACGCGTTGCGCGACGTGCTGGACCTGTGGAACGCCGATGACCGGCCGGCGCTGGAGGAAGCGGCGTGAACGGCGAACCGGTCGACGTCTGCCTTCTGATGGAAGGCTCCTACCCCTACGTGCTGGGCGGCGTGTCGAGCTGGACGCACGACGTGATCCGCGCCTATCCGGAGCTGACGTTCCACGTGGTGGCGCTGGTGGCCGACCGCAGCCAGCGCAAGCTGGCCTACGAACTGCCGCCGAACGTGAAAGGGCTGACCCACGTCTATCTGCAGGAGCCCGACCCCGGCTGGCCGTGGACGCGCAAGGCGGCGGAGCTGTTCCGGCGGATCGAGGCGCCGCTGCTCCAGCTCCAGCAGGGCGGCGGGCTGGCCGAGGTGGAGGAGGTGGTGCGGCTGCTGGCCCCCCGACGGCCGCGCATCGGGCGGCGGGTGCTGCTGAACTCCGAGGACGCGTTCCGGATGGTCGTGCGGCTCTATGAGCAGACGCTGCCGGACGCCTCGTTCCTGGAGTACTTCTGGGGCCTGCGGGCGCTGATGGGCGGCATGTTCTCGGTCATGCTGGCGCCGATGCCGGCGGCCAAGGTCTATCATGCCATCTCCACGGGCTACGCCGGGCTGTTCGCGGCGCGGGCGCGGCTGGAGACGGGGCGGCCGGCCATCCTGACCGAGCACGGCATCTACACCAACGAACGCCGCATCGAGATCCTGATGGCGGAGTGGCTGTTCGAGGGCTCCGACATGAGCCTTGCCGTGGAGAAGAAGAAGCGCGACCTGCGCGACCTGTGGCTGGACACCTTCGCCAGCTATTCCAAGGCGTGCTACGACGCCTGCGACCAGATCTTCACGCTGTACGGCGGCAACCAGGAGTTCCAGCGGCGCCAGGGGGCGGACCCGGAAAAGCTGAAGATCATCCCCAACGGCATTGACTACGCCGGCTATTCCAAGGTGGTGCGCGACACCTCCGACCGGCCGCCGACCATCGCGCTGATCGGGCGCGTGGTGCCGATCAAGGACGTGAAGACCTACATCCGCGCCGCCGGCATCCTGCGCGAGGACATCCCGGACCTGAAGGCGATGATCCTCGGCCCCCTGGAGGAGGATCCGCAGTACGTGGAGGAGTGCCGCACCATCGTCCGCCACCTGGACCTGGAGGACACCGTCATCTTCGCCGGCCGCGTCAAGCTGACCGACTGGCTGGGCAAGGTGGACGCCATCGCCCTGACCTCGGTGTCGGAGGCGCAGCCGCTGGTGATCCTGGAGGCGGGGGCGGCGGGCGTGCCGACAGTGGCGACCGACGTGGGCTCCTGCGCCGAGCTGATCCTGGGGCGCGGCGACGAGGAGCCGGCCATCGGCCCCGGCGGCGCCATCACGCCGCTGGCCTCGCCCTTGGACACCGCGCGCGAGCTGCGCGAACTGCTGCTCGACCCCGTGTGGCGGGACCGCTGCGCGGCGGCCATCAAGGAACGCGTGCGGCGCTATTACGACAAGAAGGAGATCGACCGCATCTACCGCGGCGTCTACGAGACCTACCGCACCATGCCGGACCGGCCGGCCCTGTTCGGGAAGGCGGCCTGATATGGCGGGCATCGGTTTTGCCCTGCGCCGGCTGGCGCGCCGGGACGACCTGCTGGGCGTGCTGCAGGGCTACGCGCATTCGGCCTTCATCTCGTCGGGGCCGTGGATGTTCACCATCCTGGCGCTGGCCGGGATCAATCTGGTGGGCAAGGACCTCGCCTCGAACGAGGAGCTGAACCTCTTCCGCGTCGTCATCATCTACAACTTCTGCTTTTCGGTGGTGCTGACCGGGCCGCTGGTGCTGGTCGCCACGCGGTATCTGGCCGACGCCATCTACCTGAAGCAGGTGGACACCGCGCCGGGGATGCTGCTGGCGACGCTGGCCATCGCCTATGGGCTGGCGGCGGTGACGGCGGGGCCGTTCTACGTGCTGCTGAGCGCGCTGCCGGTGGCGGTGATGCTGGCCGCATTGGTGAACTTCTTCCTGGTGTGCGGCATCTGGGTGGTGTCGATCTTCCTGTCGGCGCTGAAGGACTATGTGGCGGTCACCACGGCGTTCGGGGTGGGCATGCTGGTGGCGCTTCTGGCCGCCATCGGGTTCGGCGCGCTGGGCGGGCCGGCCGGCATGGTGTGGGGGTTCAGCGTCGGCCTCGCCACCATCCAGTTCGGGCTGATCGCGCGGGTGTTCGCGGAATACCCGTACCGCGTCGCCCGCGTCTTCGCCTTCCTGGAGTATTTCCGCAAGTACTGGGACCTCGCCCTGATCGGGCTGGTCGGCAACCTCGCGGTGTGGGCCGACAAGTGGATCATGTGGTTCGTGCCGGAGCGCGAGACGGTGTCCGGCGCCATGGTGATCTATTCGGCCTACGACAGCGCCATGTTCGTGGCGTACCTGACCATCGTGCCGGCGCTGACCATCTTCACGGTGAACATCGAGACGCGCTTCTTCGAGCGCTATCAGGCCTTCTACCGCGACATCCAGGCGCACGCGACCTACGCGCAGATCGCCCGCAACCACACGTCCATCATCCAGGCGCTGCTGGAAAGCGCGCGCAACCTGATCATCCTGCAGGGTGCCGTGTGCGCGGTGACGATCTTCCTGGCGCCCAGCCTGGTGGGCTGGCTGGGGCTGACCTACACGCAGATCGGCATCTTCCGCTTCGGCTCGCTGGGGGCGTTCTTCCAGGTGATGTTCCTGTTCTGCACGATCATCCTGTCGTACTTCGACCTGCGGCGGCGCAACCTGATGGCGCAGGCGCTGTATCTGGCGATCAACGTCGTCTGCACGCTGGTGTTCAGCGAGATGGGCTTCGCGTGGTACGGCTACGGCTACTTCCTGGCGTCGCTGGTGGCCTTCGTCATCGCCTACCTGATGGTGGCCGACGCGCTGAAGCGGCTGCCCTACATCGCCTTCGTCGCCAACAACCCCTCGGTGCACTGAGCGTTACAACGTGGTAACATGCCGTCTCGCGGGAGGATGGCATGGCGATCCGGATTCTGGCGCTGATGGGTGTCCTGGTGGTGCTGGCGGCAAGCCCGGCGGTGGCCGAGATGCTGCGGCTGGAGCAGACGCGGCCGGACCATCTGCGCGGTTTCAACCGGCCGCTGATCCAGCCGGAGCGGGTGGTGCCGCGCACGCGCATCATCCGCAGCCAGGTGGTCTACCGCCTGCCCACCGACCTGCGGGAGGTGGCGACGCTGGACCCGGCGCTCTCCCACCTCTGCCGGCTGGGGGCCTTCACGCAGGAGACGCCGGGCTTCTACTGGGCGCGCACGCCGCAGCGCACGTACGGCGTGGCGTTCTCCGGCGGCGCCAACCTGGACGATCCGCAGAAGAAGCGCCAAGCCGGCAAGGTCTATTTCTTCGACGACCAGGACAGCCGCTGTTCCGTCTACATCGGCGATCAGGCGAAGCTGATGAAGAACTACGTGGGGCCGCTGCCGGGGGATTGAGCGGCGCTTGTGGCAGGGTGATGGAAATGTCATATTCACCAGCACGCCATATTGAGGGTCGTGCCATGCCGCATGTTTCGATGGCGCCGAACGGGCGCTTGGTCATTCCCGCACCCGTCCGGGCCGAGGTTGGGATGGCCGAAGGCGGGACTTTTGTCGTGTCGGTCCAGGATGGAAAGGTCGTTCTGGAGCCTTACCGGGATGTCCTGGAGCGGGTTCGCGCCGAGGTGCGCCGCTATATCCCGGCGGGCACCGATCTGGCAGAGGATTTGAGCCGGGACCGCCGGGCGGAAGCCGAGCGTGAATAGCCCGGCCGTTCTGGACGCGTCCGCCATGCTGGCGCTCATCGACGAGGAGCCCGGCCACGAGGCGGTCGAGGCAGTCATGCCGGGCGCATTGCTCTGCGCGGTCAATCTGGCCGAGGTGGTCAGCAAACTGGCCGAACGCGGCATGCCGGCCGACCGCGCGCAGGCCGTAGCCCTCGCACTTGGGCCCCGAATCGTGGAGTTCGATACCACCCTTGCGGAGATCGCGGGGGCCTTGCGTCCGTTGACGCGGTCGAAGGGATTGTCCCTTGGCGACCGCTGTTGTCTCGCACTCGCCAAGCAACGCAACGGAACGGCGTTGACCACGGAGCGTGTGTGGCAGGACGTGGCCAGTGTCATTGGCGTCTCGGTGCGGAACATCCGTCCACAGAGCGCGTAAGGGAAGCCCCCTCACCCGAGGTGAGGGGGCTCCGCCCGTTCACTTCGCCATGAACTTGCCGATCTCCTCGCCGGCCTTGGCGATGTGCACCACGCCGTCGAGGTGGCCCATGTTGGTGGTGATCGCCTCGGTGTAGGTCACGTCCTTGCCGGCCTTGGCCAGCTTGTCCTTCAGGGCGCGCATGGCCTCCTCCGGCGGGAAAACCATGTCGTCGGCCGACGGGATCAGCAGGACCGGCGCCTTGATCTTCGCGATCCCCTCGTCCAGCGAGGCGCCGTGGCCGGCGACGAAGGCCTGGTTGGCCTTCACGAGGTAGAGGAAGTGGTTGGCGTCGCTGGTGGCGGCGCGGCCGGTGGCGGCCTTGTCCAGGAAGGCCTCCACCGCGTACTGGTTGGCCATGGCGGCGCGCGGGTCCTTGCCCTCCTCGGCGAGCTTGCGGCCGAACTGCGCGTCGTAGAACTTCCAGGAGTTGGCGTGCAGCGTGACGACCTTCAGCGCCTCGGCCAGACCCTTCACCGGTTCGGCCTTGCCGTAGTAGTCGCCGTTGTTCCAGTTGGGGTCGAGCTTGATGGGTGCCGCCCAGACGTTGAGCCAGCCGATGAGGAAGGCGTTGGCCTCGCCGCCGCCGATGGCGGCCGCGACGCGCTTCACCATGTCGGGGTAGGCGATGCCCCACTCCAGCGCCTGGAGCGAGCCCATGGAGGCGCCGATCACCGCGTGCAGCGACGTGACGCCCAGGCTGTCCAGCAGCGCCTTCTGCACGTTGACGAAGTCGCGGATGGTGACGACCGGGAAGCTCATGCCGTAGGGCTTGCCGGTGTCGGGGTTGATGCTGGCGGGGCCGGTGGTGACCACGTTGGGGTCCTTGGCGCCCAGGTTCACCAGCGTGTCGGAGCTGATGACGTAGTACTTGTCGGTGTCCAGCGGCTTGCCGGGGCCGATGATCGAGTCCCAGTAGCCCGGCGCCTTGTCCTCCGCCTTGTACTTGCCGGCGGCGTGCGAGGTGCCGGAGAAGAAGTGCGTGACAAGGATGACGTTGTCCTTGGCCTCGTTCAGCTTGCCGTAGGCCTCCCAGCCGACGCGGACCTGCTTGATGGTCTCGCCGCCGGTGGTGGTGTAGCTGGGCATCTCGAAGGTCTTCTTCTCGACGATGCCGTCATACGCGAAGGCGGCCGGGGCGAAGGCCGGCGCCGCCAGCGCCACGCCCGCCGCCAGCGCGAGGCCGCCGAAGCGCAATCCAAGTTTCCGCATGCACACTCCTCCCTGCCCGAAGGCATTGGTTGTTTTGCCTGGGAGTGTACGGGAGCAATCGGCCTTGTCCAGCCGTGCGAACGGCGGGGGACGGCGGCGCCCCGTGGAACCCGCCTTATGCGCCCGCCGCCTTGGCGATGCGCAGCAGGCGGCGGGAGAGGTCCTTGACGTTCGTCTCCACGTATTCCGGCTTGTCATGGGACTGGATCATGAAGGCCGGCGGCGAATCCGTGCCCAGCATCGAGAAGCCGTAGCGCGCCTTCGCCTGACGCCATTCCGGATGCTCGACCACGTCCTTCAGCATGCGCTCGCCGAACAGGCCGGACTCCATGGCCTTGCGCATCAGGTCGCCGCTGCCGCCGCGGTCCATCATGTTGACCAGCCCCTTCTCCAGGTCGCCGGGCGCCACGTCGCCCAGCATGGCGAAGGCGTCGTTGTCGATGAACATCGACACCGACCCGCCGCCCTTGCCCTTCGGAAAGGTCAGCGTGATGACGGAGCTGTCCGCGTGCACCGGGTCCAGGTCCTCGTCGTCCTGCTTGGCGGTGCCCTTTCCGAACGCGCCCGGCTCCTCGATGCCCAGCTTCGCGGCCATCTTTTTCAGGACGTCGATGACCTTGCCGCTGAGGCTGATGCCGACGTCCTTGTCCACGCCCAGCGTATCGCGGACGAAGCTCATGAAGCGCTCGTTGTACTTCGCCTTCTCGGCGCGCGTCGCCTCTTCCGCCGAGATCCGGAGCGCGTCGATGTCCAGTGCCGGGAGTATGGCCCGCGACAGGTCCGGCGGCGTGCCGCCCGCCACCAGCTGCCGGGCCGCGGCGGACAGGGTCACCTGATCGCCGGCCGGCGCACCGGCCTCCGCCGCGGTGCCGGAGGCCGCCGTGCGGACGGGAATCGATGGGAGGGTGATGGCGGCCGTGCCGCCGGCGGCTTTCACATCCATGGCCTGCGCTCGCCGGTTGTCTTCGCACCAGCGTGCCGCCGTTTCGTAAACCTTAGGTAAATGCCCGCGTCAGCGCTGCAGCGGCCGGACGATGTGCACCGCCACGCCGGCCACGCTGGCGTCGGTGATCGGCGTCGGCCCGCAATCGGGATCGGTGGAGACCGGCAGCAGGTGCGGCGGAAAGAAGCGGTAGCCGCACACGCTGTCGTCGTGCACCGTCACCACCATGTCGCCCGGCTTCGGCGGCAGCACGTCCAGCGGTTCCAGCACCACCCGGTCGTCCGGCAGCACGCCGGCGGCGTTCAGGCTGCGCGAGCCGATGCGCAGCGCGAAGGCCCGGCGCGAGGCCGGCCGGTCCACCGGCACGCTGTCGCCGCCCTGGCGCAGCACGGTGGCGAGGAACGATTCGGCGGCCCGCCGGCCCAGGTCGCGCAGCACCTCCACCTGGTCCAGCGTCAGCACCGGCACGCGGCTGACCGGCGGGCAGGTCCCGTCGTCGAGGAAGCGCGGCTCCGATCCTGCGGCGCGGGCCAGCCGGCCCAGCGTGTCCGCCCCCGGCATGCTTCCCCGCGCCGGATCGCGCAGGAACCGCGTCAGGTTCGTGGGCGTCACCCCGGCGGCGCGGGCCCAGGTCCCGGGGCTCCAGCCGCGCGCCTCCATAACGCCCGTCATCCAGCGCATCAGCGCGCGTCGCGTGTCGTCCATACCCCGGCCAACCCCAGTAACGTGCGTCCTCGCAAGCGAAGCTGGGGGAACAACGCGCGAACACGGCGTCCGGGGCTGCGAAACCGCACGGGTACTCCGATTCAGAGGCCCATTTCCCGTTCGAGGTTGCCCGTCATCTTGTTGAGCAGGCGCAACAGTTCCGCCCGCTCCTCCGGGGTCAGGCTGCCGATGGCGACGGCGTTGACGCCGCGCGCCTCCGCCGTCACCTCCACCTCCAGCGCGCGGGCGCGTTCGGTCAGGAAGACCAGGGCGCGGCGCCGGTCCTGCGGGTCCGGCTCGCGGCGGATGAGGCTGTCGCGCTCCATGCGGTTGAGCGTGTTGGCCATGGTCGGCTGCTCCACCTGCACCAGCCGGCACAGCTCGGCCTGGCTGATGCCCTCGCGCTCCCACAGCGCAAGCAGGGCCGGGAACTGGCCGGGGTGCAGGCCATAGCGCTGGATGCGCCGCTCCAGCGCCCGGGCGAACAGCCGCCCCAGGTAGTTGATCACATAGCCGAAGGACTCGGTGCGGCGCAGGGACATGGTCGCGGGGCCGTGAAGCGGTTTTGCCTCGCTACGATAGCGCCGTTCCGCGCGTTTGGCGATGCCCTTCGCCATGCCGGCGCGCGTTTCGTGCGGATCGCGGCGGTCTTGCAGCGCGACCTGGGCTACGCCATCTGGTGAGGAACCCACAACCGCGGAGTCCGAGCATGCTGATCACCACCACCGACACCGTCGAAGGCCGCCGCGTCGTCGAACACCTGGGCGTCGTCGCCGGCGAGGCGATCGTCGGCGTCAACATCTTCCGCGACCTGTTCTCCGGCATCCGCGACATCGTCGGCGGCCGCGCCGGCGGCTACCAGAACGCGCTGCGCGAGGCACGGGAAGCCGCCTTCGCCGATCTGGCGGAAGCCGCGCGCGCCGTGGGCGCCAACGCCATCGTCGGCGTCGACATCGATTACGAGGTGCTGGGCAAGGAGAACGGCATGCTCATGGTGTCGATCAACGGCACCGCCGTCCGCCTGGGCTGATCCCGAACGCAGAACGGGGGGCCGGAGCCCCCCGTTCGTCCGTCGAACGATCCCGGTGCTCACGCACCGTTGCCGCAGACCCCGACCGGCCCCTTGACCGGGGCGGCGACCGGATACGGCTCGCCGGGAACGGCCTTCAGATACTCGATCAGCGCCCAGCGCTCGTCCTCGCTCAAGGCCCGGCCGATCACGCCGGTGCCCGGCGTGTTCGAGAACTCGTGCCCGCGGTTGGAGTTGCCGGTGAGCGTGGTGTCGAAGATGAAGGCGTTCTCGAACGGCTCCGTCCGGTAGCCGACCCTGACCGGGTCGAACTCCAGCGTGCCCAGCGCGAACGTCCTGGAGCGCGCCTCGCCCGGCCCCAGCAGCTCGTACAGGTTGGGTACCGAGCCGTTGTGCAGGAACGGCCCCGTCGCCCACACGCCGTGCAGCGGGCGCGCCTTGTAGCCGCAGGTCTCGCGCACCTCGTTCGCCCGGCCCCAGCCGTCCATCTCCGCGCGCTGCGCCTTGGTGAGCTTGAGATTGTCGTACTGCTGGTCCTTGATCTTCTCGGTCACCAGCTTCAGGCCGGCGGCCGGCGTCACCGGGCCGGTCACGCCCAGCTTGGTGCCGTCCAGCTTCGCCGTGTTAAAGTTGTTCACCTCGGTCGGATCGGTGCCGATGGTGGGCAGCGGGATGACCGGGGTGTGCCACTCCTGCGGCGTGGTGTCGGCGATCGGCTTCACCTCGTGGCAGCTGGCGCACAGCTCGCCGAACAGCGCGCGGCCCTGCGCCGCCTTGGCGCGGTCGATGGTGCCCAGCACCGCCTCCGGCCACACCGGCGGGCGGAGCTTCTCCAGCTGCTTCTCGATGGCGTGGATGTCCTGCACCCGCACCGACGACTGCCAGCGCAGGTTCGGCGGGTTGGGCTGGCCGAACGGGTTGACGAAGTTGGTCAGCGCGTGCACGCCCAGCGCCTCGCCCACGTTGCGCACCATCGGCTG
>NZ_DASPMG010000258.1:0-17260 GCF_035627195.1 Azospirillum sp. | reverse complement strand
CGTCACAAACTCCAGACGCAGGGACATCTTCGACACCTCCTGGAATGGCATGGCCAAGCCCTCGCTAAGCTTCGTCCACGCCCATATGTGTCAATGATGTCCCCGAACACCTGTAAAGGATGTCTCCGGTCTATACAGCTGCGCTCAACCCAACCTACCCGGACGTCTCACGTAGGTTGGGTTGAGGCGCCAGCCGCAAAACCCAACGTCAGGGGCGTCACCGCACGGGCGGCTTCAGGCGCAGGTAGACCATGGCGGAGGCCAGCGCGTTGGCGTAGGCGTCGTCCCCGGCGCGCGGCGGCAGGCCCAGCGCGGCGACGATCGAGTCCAGGCGCAGGTCCACCACGCTCTTGCCCTGCGTCCGGCGCTTACGGTCGTAATAGAGGCTGGACACCTCGATCCGCTCGTTGGGCAGGGTAATGCCGGCCACCGGCTGCACGAGGCGGTCGAGCAAGGTCAGCGTGAAATCCAGGTAATAGCCGACCAGCGGCCGGTTGCCGATGAAGCGCAGCAGCGCGTCCACCGCCGGCTCCGGCGGCTCCGTCGGCCAGAAGGGGACGATCAGGCGCTGGCTGGTCAGGATGCGGGGCCCGTGGATGCGCACCGCCGCCACCGCGCGCAGGTCCGCCTTGTCGGGGTCAAAGGAGGTGGCCTCGCAATGGATGGCCACCAGGTCGCCGCCGTCGTGCCCGTCGAGCAGGAAGGCGTAGGCCGGATCGACCGTGGCGCCCTTGCGGTTGAGCATCGCCCGTCCCCCGCCTTCAGTGCATGTTCAGGTGGAAGTGGTAGGAGATGAACTCCTTGAACGTCTTCACCAGCGCCAGACAGTCGTTGAGCTGGTCGCGCTCCAGCTTCGTCATCTCGGCCGGGCGGACCATGTTGTCGATGGCGGCTTCCGCGCCGGCCGTGTCCACCCGCGCCTTGAGGCGCAGCGTGGACAGGAAGGTGAAGGCGTCCGCCAGCTCCGCCGCCATCGCGCGGTCGAGCACGCCCTTGTCGGCCAGCGCCCACAGCCGCTCCACCGTGTTGGTCTCGGCCATGTGCTTTTCCAGGGCCAGTGCCCGCACGCCGTGCACGATGGGGAAGATGCCGGCCTTCTTGATGTCGATGGGCTGGGCGCCGCGCCGTTCGAACAGCCCGCCGAACAGGCCCGACGGCGTGTCAAAGGCCAGGGCCGGGCGGGCGAAGTGCGAGAAGAAGCCGGCGTTGTCCGACAGCTTGGCCAGCAGGTAGCGCTTGGCGTCGGCCAGCAGCGCGGCGTCGCCGGCCACCGCGGCGGCGTCGTAGAAGATTGCGAGGTTGAGCTGCGCGTTCTCGTCCGGGCGGTGGATCCAGTGGAACACCGCGTCCTTGAAGGCCGCCAGCGGCTTCGTCCATTCCGGGTTCGAAACCATGATGTTGCCGGGGCACGGCGGGTAGCCGAACTCCACCAGCCGGCGGGTGAACTCGGCCGTGACGAAATCGAGCTGCGGGCATTCGTAGCCGTCGCGCAGGATCAGGCCGTTGTCCTGGTCGGTCTTCAGGAGCTGCTCGCCGCGCCCCTCGCTGCCCATGACGAGCAGGCAGGAGTTGGCCAGCAGGTCGGGCGGCGCCAGCAGCTCGAACAGGCGGCGGAAGATCTTGCGGTTCAGTTCGGTCACCAGTTCGGCGATGAAGGGCACCTTGACGCCGGTGGCGTGCAGCGTGCGGATCAGGCCGATGGTGTCGAAGCTGGCCTTCTTCAGCTCGTCCGGACCGTCGGCGCGGTCGATCTGCAGGGCGATGACCTGGCTGTGGTTGGACAGCGCGCCCAGCAGGTCGATCTGCTCCAGGAGGCCGACGACCGCCCCGTTCTCGGTCACCACGATGCGGCGGACCGAGTGCTTGGTCATCAGGATCAGCGCGTTGAACAGCAGGTCGTCGCGCTCCAGCGTGATGAGGGTGTAGCGCGCCAGCGGGCCGACCGGCGCCGTCACCGGCACGCCGTCCAGCACCACGCGGTCGCGCAGGTCGGTGCCGGTCAGGATGCCGACGGCGCCGTCCGCCCCGCGCACCAGCACGGCGTTGCCCTGGCTGTCCTTCATGGCGGCCGCCGCGTCGCGCAGGGTGGCCGCGGATTCCACGAAGACGGGCGGGTGCAGGTAGGCCTCACGAATGCGGGCCATGGTGAGGGCCGCCATCTCGCGGTTGTCGCGTTCGTCGGCCAGAGCCCGCATGCGGGTGGCGAAATCCTGGTGCAGCACGTGGGCGAATTCCGGATTGGCGTGCGCGAGGCCCACCAGCGCGTCGCGCGGCAGCAGCCAGCACACGGTGTCCTCGGTGGCAATGAAGGAGTGGGATTGGGAGTTGCCGAACAGCGCCCGCACGTCGAAGGCGTCGTGCGGGCCATAGACCTCCACCACCTCGCCGCCGCGGCGTTCCTGCACCTGCCCGCGCAGGACCACGTGCAGCACGTCGGCCGGCTCGTCGCGGCCGAGGATGACGAAGCCGTCGGGGTACACGCCCATGTCGAGGGCGCGCAGCAGGCGCTGCCGCTCGTCCCCGGTCAGGCGGTCGAAGGGCGGGACGGTGAAATCGAAGGTTTCGGGCGCTGACGCTTCGGGCAAGGCGGGCTCCGCGACGCCGGGACAAAGAAAAGGCGCCCCGGGACGGCGTGTCCCGAGGCGCCTGGGAGCCTACACCACCCCCGCGTGTCGCGGAAGCGGGTGCGACCTTTGGTGCTTAGTGAGCGGAAGCGCCTTCCGCACCCAGGCCGGTCTGCGACCGGATGTACTGGGCGTCGAACGCGCGCTGCTCGTCCTTGGCGGCCTGGCTGTTGTCGGTGATCGAGAAGAACCAGATGCCGAGGAACGACAGGGTGATCGAGAACAGGCCCGGGTTGTCGTACGGGAAGATCGCCGTCGGGTTGCCCAGCACGGCCTTCCACACGGTCGGGCCCAGCACCAGCATGACGACCGACGAGATCAGGCCGATCCAGCCGCCCATCACGGCGCCGCGGGTGGTCATGCGCTTCCAGAACATGCTCATCAGCAGGATCGGGAAGTTCGCCGAGGCCGCGATGACGAAGGCGAGGCCGACCATGAAGGCGACGTTCTGGTTCTCGAACGCGATGCCGAGGAAGATCGAGACGATGCCGATGACCACGGTGGTGATCTTCGACACGCGGATCTCGTCACGCTCCGACACGCGGCCCTTGGCGATGACCGAGGCGTACAGGTCGTGCGACACGGCCGAGGCGCCGGCCAGCGTCAGGCCCGCGACCACCGCCAGGATGGTGGCGAACGCGACGGCCGAGATGAAGCCGTAGAACAGGTTGCCGCCGATGGCCTTGGCGGTGTGGATGGCCGCCATGTTGGAGCCGCCGACGATGTCCGCCGGGTTGGCCAGCGCACCGGCCGCCGGGGCCGCCTTCAGGAACGGATAGGCGCCGGTGGCGTCCGGGGCCAGGATCAGCAGGATGGCGCCGAAGCCGATGATGAAGGTGAGGATGTAGAAGTAGCCGATGAAGCCGGTCGCGTAGAACACCGACTTGCGGGCTTCCTTGGCGTCCGACACCGTGAAGAAGCGCATCAGGATGTGCGGCAGGCCGGCGGTGCCGAACATCAGCGCCATGCCCAGCGAAATCGCCGAGATCGGGTCGTTGATGAGCGCGCCCGGCTGCATGATCGCGAAGCCCTTGGTGTCCACCTCGGTGGCACTCTTGAACAGCGCCTCGGGGCTGAAGCCGACCTTGGCCAGGATCATGATGGCCATGAACGACGCACCCGACAGCAGCAGCACCGCCTTGATGATCTGCACCCAGGTGGTGGCGAGCATGCCGCCGAAGGTCACGTAGGCGATCATCAGCACGCCGACGATCACCACCGCCCAGATGTAGTCCATGCCGAACAGCAGCTGGATCAGCTTGCCGGCACCCACCATCTGCGCGATCAGGTAGAACGTCACCGTGGCCAGCGAGCCGCAGGCCGACAGCGTGCGGATCGGGGTCTGCTGGAAGCGGTACGAGGCGACGTCGGCGAAGGTGTACTTGCCGAGGTTGCGCAGCCGTTCCGCGATCAGGAACAGGATGATCGGCCAGCCGACCAGCCAGCCCACCGAGAAGATCAGGCCGTCGAAGCCGTTCATGTAGACGAGGCCGGCGATGCCGAGGAACGACGCGGCCGACATGTAGTCGCCGGCGATGGCGAGGCCGTTCTGGAAGCCGGTGATGCCGCCGCCGGCGGCATAGAAGTCCTTGGCCGACTTGGTGCGGCGGGCGGCCCAGAAGGTGATGCCCAGCGTCGCCGCAACGAAGACGCCGAACATGATGATGGCTTCGTAGTTCGTCGCCTGCTTCTGGACGGCGCCTTCGACGGCCGCGGCCAGGGCGGCCGTGGGCAGCAGGGCGCCGGCAGCCGCGACGGCCGCGCCCATGCGGGTGAACAGAGCGCGCATTACTTCGACTCCTCCAGGATCTGACGGTTCAGCTCGTCGAACTCGCCGTTCGCCCGGCGGACGTAGATGCCCGTCAGGATGAAGGCCGAGACGATCGTGAACACGCCGATCGGCACGCCCCAGGTCATCACGCCGGTGCCCAGGCGGGTGCCCAGGAAGGCCTTGCCGAAGGCGACCAGGAGGATGAAGCCGAAGTAGATGATGAGCATGATCACCGACAGCGTCCACGCGAACGCGGAGCGCTTGGCGATCAATTCCTGAAACTTGGGATTCGCGAGAATCCTCTGAGCATTTTCTTGCATAGTGCGTCCCCTCGCGAGTGCCAGAGAGCTTTATGTCGGGTCGTTAAGACACTCGGAGGCGTATGGTCTTTACAACCCACCGTCCCGTCAACCATTTTGATGCCCAGCCCAACGAAAATGCCGCTTGACGCCGCGCGCGGCGGGCGCTCAAGCGCATGGCAGGCATGCGGCGGCCATGCTGCAATGCGGCAGAAGACGGGGCTTTTGTGGGGAACGCGGGGGGAGCGGCGCTCAGGAATTCGTGCGCGGCAGCCAGGGGATGCGGTGTATTGTCACACCCTCTTCCTTCAGCTCCTCGACGTCACCAGGGGTGGCCTCGCCGTAGATGCCGCGCGGGTCGGTCTCGCCGTAATGGATGCGCCGCGCTTCCTCGGCGAAGCGGTCCCCGACGTAGTCGCAGTTCGTCTCGACCGCCCGGCGCAGCTCGGCCAACTGGCGCAGCACCTCGGCCTGCACCTCCTGCGGCACCTTCCCCTCGCCACCCTGCGGCGCCTGGGGTGCCTGCCGCGGCGCCTCCTGCGGCGACTTGGAGCGCGACTTGACGATGCGCGGCGCCATGGGGGCCTTGCTCACGCCGGCATCGCCGCAGACCGGGCAGGTGATGGTGCCGGCGGCGGCCTGCGCGTCGTAGGTGGCGCCGTCGCGGAACCACGCCTCGAAACGGTGGTCGGCGGTGCACTTCAGCTGGAACAGGATCATGGCAATGTCGGGGGCGTTATCGGGGCGGTGTCGCGGCGGTGCGGAAGCTCGACTATAGTCGGTGCGCCCTTTATTGGGCCTGGAACCGTTCGAAATCAATATGGCCCGTCCATGGAAAAGGAAAACGCCGTGCGAGGGAGAACGCCGTGAGCAGCACAGCAGCGCCACATTGCGCCGGGGCGCCGTCCGCCTGGATCGCCCGCTTCGCGCCGCTGGTGCCGGCCGGCGGGCCGGTGCTCGACCTCGCCTGCGGCGGCGGGCGGCACCTGCGCTTCTTCCGGGAGCGCGGGCACCCGGTGACCGGCGTCGACATCGACCTGGGCGGCGTCGCCAACCTGCGCGGCGCGCCGGGCGTGGAACTGGTGGCGGCCGACCTGGAGAACGGCAATCCGTGGCCGTTGCCGGGCGAGCGGCGCTTCGCCGCGGTGGTCGTCGCCAACTACCTGCACCGGCCGCTGTTCGGGGCGCTGCTGGACGTGCTGGCGCCGGGCGGCGTGCTGCTCTACGAGACCTTCGCGGCCGGAAACGCGCGGTTCGGCAAGCCGTCGTCGCCCGCCTTCCTGCTGCGGCCGGGCGAGTTGCTGGAGGTGGCGCGGGACCGGCTTCAGGTCGTCGCGTACGAACACGGCATCGTCGACCGCCCGCGCCCGGCGGTGGTGCAGCGCATCGCCGCGGTGAACGACGGAACGGGCGAAAGGATGGGGGAAACGGCGCCGGAGCCGCATGCCCTGCCGAGCTGATGGGGCCGACCTGAGCAAGCCCACCTGAAGCGCTGCCGCGCGCCTGGACCGCGAAAGGAGAATCCGGTACACCAGCAGGGGGATTTATGGCTGGACGGGGACGATGACGGTCGGCGGCAGCGCACGCCCGCGCGCGTGCGCGGCGGACGGGCGGTGTGTCACGGGATGGGTGCGCCGGAACTGGGGGCTGGCGCTGTGGGTCCTGTTCAACGCCACCATCGCTGTCCTGGCCGCCGTTCTGGCCGCCGCCCGGCCGATGGAGACGGCGACCGGGCCGTACGCCGCCGCCGCGCTCGACTGGTGGGCCGGCCGTCCCGCCCCTGCCGCCGATGTCCCGCTCCTGCCGTCCGCGAACCTGATGTTCGGCCCGCTGGCGCTGCTGCCGTTGGGCATCGCCGACCAGGTCTGGCGCCTGCTGTCGGTGACGGTCCTGACCTGGGCGGTGTACCGCGCGGCCGACCTCGTGCGCCCGGACGCGCTGGGACCGGTCGCGTTCCGCGTGCTGGCGCTGGCCATCCCGGCCGCCGCGACCGGCGTGTTGCGCGGCGACTGGGACGTGATGACCACGGCGGTGCTGCTGCACGCCGCCGTGGATCTGGCGTGGGACCGCCGGGCGCGCGGCGGCCTGCTGCTGGCGCTGGCGGCGGTGGCGCAGCCGGCGGCGCTGGTGCCGGCACTTCTGTTCGGCGCGGTGCGGCCGCGCGTTGTGCCATGGCTGCTGACCGGGCTTGCCACCGTTCTGACGGCGCCGTTCCTGCACCCCGCCCCGGCCTACGTCGCTGGCCAGTATGCCGCCCTGCTGGAACACCTGGACCTCGCCCCACCGTACACCGCCATGACGGCCGTACGCGTGGGTGGCGCGCTGTGTACGCTTGGGGCCGCGTTCCTGGCGTACCGGCGGCTGGACGGGCGGACGGCGGCGCTGGTCACGCTGATGCTGGCGGTGGCGTACACGGTGCTGGCCGACCCGCGTGCCGGCGACGGTTCGTTCCTCGGAACCGCGGTGTTGGCGGGGGTAGCGTCGTTCGCGGAGCGGCGGCGCCGGCCGGCGGCGGTGCTGCCGGTGCTGCTGGGCGCGCTGGCGGTGGGGCTGGGCGTGCACGTGTACGGCGACTGGATCGGGATCGGCGATGCCGTGCAGGGCTGGCTGGAGCCGGCGCTGACCCTGCTGCTGTACGCCTACGCCGGAACAGTGGTGGTGTGGCCGCGCACGCTGGTCGACCCCGACCCGGAACCGGCGCGCCGCTGCGACTGGCGCCCGGACCGGGTGGCGCTGGTGCTGTGCGCGGCGGTGCCGCCGCTGTACGCCGGCACCCGGCTGCTGACGCAGGCGCCGCTGCGGCAGTGGCTGTCGGCGTTCGAGGTGGTGGACTACCTGATCCTGGTGGTGGCGCTGAACCTGATCGGCGTCGCCCTGGTGGTCGCCACCGGCCCGCTGTGGAACTGGATGCGGGGAAGACCCCTGCGCCCGGCGGCGGAGGAGTGACCGCCGCCGCCTACTCCGCCCGGACCACCTCGAAGGGGCGGTCGTGGGTCAGGGCCGGGACCATGCGGCGGGCCTCGTCGACCTGGGAGAGGTCGAGGTCGGCGGTGACGATGCCCACCTCCTCGCCGCCGTCGGCCAGGACCTCGCCCCAGGGTCCGATGATCAGGGAATGGCCGTAAGTGCGGCGGCCGGCGTCATGGGTGCCGGTCTGCGCCGGGGCGATGACGAAACACCCCGTCTCGATGGCGCGCGCGCGCAGCAGCACGTGCCAGTGCGCCCGGCCGGTGGGCACGGTGAAGGCGGCCGGCACGGTGAGGATGCGCGCCCCGGCGTGCGCCAGCGCCCGGTGCAGGTGCGGGAAGCGCACGTCGTAGCACACGGTCATCCCCACCCCGCCCCACGGCGTGGTGGCGACCACGGCGCGCTCGCCCGGGCGGAAGGTGGCGGACTCGCGGTAGCTCTCGCCCTCCTTCAGGTCCACGTCGAACATGTGGATCTTGTCGTAGGTGGCGACGATCCGGCCGTCCGCATTGATGAGGTAGCTGCGGTTGGCGACGCGCCCCTCCTCCAGCAAAATGCCCAGCGAGCCGACCAGCAGCCACGCCTCGGTCTCGCGCGCCAGATCGGTGAAGAAGGGAACGCCGGGATGCTCGGATTCCGGCTTCACGCGGGCCAGCACGTTGGCGCGGCCCTGCACGATCAGGCTGACGTTCTCCGGCATGGCGATGAAGTCGGCCCCGGCGTCGCGGGCGCGGCGCACGAGGTCGCCGGCGGCGGCCAGGTTCGGCTGGATTTCCGGCCCGGCGTTGACCTGGACGCAGGCCGCCTTCATCAGGCCGCTCATCAGGCGAGGCCCAGCAGCGGGTCGAGCTTGCCGGCGCGGTCGAGCGCGTGGATGTCGTCGCTGCCGCCGTACGGCTTGCCGTCGATGAAGACCTGGGGAACGGTGGTGCGCCCCTGGGCGCGCTGCACCATCTCGTCGCGGCGGCCGGGGTGCATGTAGAGGTCGATCTCCTCGTACTTCACCCCCTTGCCGTCGAGCAGGCGCTTGGCGCGGGTGCAATAGGGGCAGAACGGGGTGGTGTAGATGACGACGTCGGCCATAGGGTCCCACTCTTACAGACAGTCTCCCGCCCTATATATCGCGGCCGGCCGGCCGTACCAGATGTGGGAGCTGCGGTTCAGGGCCGCACGACGCGGGCCAGCGTCAGCACGTCGACGCGCGCGGCCCCGGCGCGGCGCAGCACCTTGGCGCATTCGGCCAGCGTGGCGCCGGTGGTCATCACGTCGTCGACGAGGACGACGCGCTTGCCGGCCACCTCCGCCTTGCCGCGCTTCAGGCGGAAGGCGCCGGCCACGTTCTTCTGCCGGCCGGCGCGGTCCAGCCCGCCCTGCGACGGGGTGGAGCGGCGGCGCACCAGCAGGTCCGGCACCACCGGCCGCCCCGACACGCGGCCCGCCGCCTGGGCCAGCAGGGCCGCTTGGTTGTAGCGGCGGCGGAACAGGCGCCAGCGGTGCAGCGGCACCGGCGCCAGCAGGTCGGCGTCGGCCAGCAGCTCCGCCCCGGCGCGCGCCAGCCACGCCCCATAGGCCACCGCCGCGTGCGTGCGGTCGCCATGCTTGAAGCCCAGCACCAGCGGCCGGCTGGCGTCGTCGTAGACCAGCACCGAGCGCGCCCGCGCGAAGGCCGGCACCGACGCCACGCAGGCGCCGCACAGGGTGCCGTCCCCTTGCTGGTAGGCGAAGGGCAGGCCGCAGCAGGCGCAGTGGGGCGCCGTGATGAAGGTCAGCGCCCCCCAGCACGCCGGGCACAGCCCGCCCTGCCGGTCCACCGGCGCGCCGCAGGACAGGCAGCGCGGCGGCAGCAGCGCGTTCAGCGCGGCGGCAAGGAAACGGGCGAGCATGGGCACCTCAGTGGATTGAGGCGATGCGGTCGAAGATGACCATGGTGAAGTCGTGCAGCGCGATGTACAGCGCCGGCGCCGTCACGAACAGGATGACGATGGTGGCGAAGATCTTCAGGTTTTGCTGCAGCGTCTGGTCCTGGATCTGCGTCACCGACTGAAACAGCGTCAGGACGAGGCCGATGGCCGTGGTGATCAGCAGCGCCGGGAAGGTCATCTTGATGATGACCATGATGGCGTCGTAAGTGGCGCCGATGGCGTCGGCGATGCTCATGGTCCCTCTCCGGCTGGCGTGCGGCGGCATGTTAGCCGAATTTCCGGCATCCGCCGACGGTTGTAGAGGCAGGCGCCTGAGGTATATTGCGGGCATGAGCCAGCCCGACACCATGCCCGACACGATGACGGTCTTCGACCGCGCGCTCGTCCGCCGCCGCCGTGACCGCGCCGCATCCTCCCCCGCCTTCGCCGAGCATTCCTTTCTGTTCGAGGAGATCGGCGAGCGCATCGCCGACCGCCTGCACGACGTGACGCGCGGCTTCCCCACGGCACTCGACCTGGGCAGCCACGACGGCGTGATGCGGCGCGTGCTGGCCGGCCAAAAGGGCATCGAGACGCTGGTGTCCTGCGACCTGTCGCCGGAGTTCGCCCGCCGCGCCGGGACGCCGGCCGTGGCGGCGGACGAGGAGGCGCTGCCCTTCGCGCCGGCCAGCTTCGACCTCGTCGTGTCGAACCTCAGCCTGCACTGGGTGAACGACCTGCCGGGTGCGCTGGTGCAGGTTCGGCGAGCACTGAAGCCGGACGGGTTCTTCTGCGCCGCCATGCTGGGCGGCGAGACGCTGAGCGAGCTGCGCCGCTGCCTGATGGAGGCGGAACTGGCGGTGTCCGGCGGCGCCAGCCCGCGCGTGTCGCCCTTCGCCGACGTGCGCGATGCCGGCAGCCTGCTGCAGCGCGCCGGCTTCGCGCTGCCCGTGGTGGACAGCGACACCATCACCGTCACCTACGCCGACGCGCTGGCGCTGATGCGCGACCTGCGCGGCATGGGCGAGACCAACGCCGTGCTGGCCCGCCGCACGGTGCCGGCCCGGCGCGAGATGCTGTTCACGGCGGCCGCACTCTACGCCGAGCGCTTCGCCGAGCCGGACGGGCGCATCCCGGCGACCTTCCAGGTGCTGTACCTCGCCGCCTGGGCCCCGCACGAGAGCCAGCAGCAGCCGGCGCGGCCGGGCAGCGGCACGGTGCCGCTGGGCGAGGCGCTGAAGGGGCGCGGCGGCTGCGGATAAGCAGCGCCGCTACCCCGCTGTCAGGCCCCGGAGCTGGCGGTTGGCCACCGCCAGCATGGCGAGGTCGACGGCCGGCTGGGTACGCAGTTCGGTGAGAAGCTGCTCGATCCGCTCCACCACCGGGCGGCGCTGGGCGATCCAGGATTCGGGATCGCCAGCGGAGTCCAGCACGCGCACCGTCAGCTGCGTCTGGTGGGCGAACAGGTCGTCCACCAGCGCCGCCGTCGCCTGCTTCTGCCAGTGGTTGTCCGCCTTCACCGAGGCGGCCTTGTCGCGCAGCCATTCCAGCCCGAAGCGGCGGCCCAGCAGGAAGTACACCGCCGCCACCCCCTCCACCGCGCGCCCCGTGCGCTCGGCGATGCGCACGAGGTCGGGGGCCGCCGCCAGCACCGGCAGCGCGGCGATGCGCCGCGCGAGGTCGTCCGGCACGCCTTCCGCCGTGTAGGCCAGCGCGCGGGCGGCCAGCCGCGCCGCCTCCTCCGCGTCCAGGATGGCGTCCAGGTCGGCGGCCAGCGCCTCGATGCCGGGGCGGAAGGCCGCCGTCTCGGCGGCGATGTCCAGCGGCTGGGCGCAGGTGGTGAGGAACCACGCCACCGCGCGCTCCATCAGCACGATCGTCTCCACCAGCATCGCCGTCTGCGCCGAGGCGGGGACCAGCGTGTCCAGCTCCTCGATCGCGGTCCACAGGGCGCGCAGGCCGAAGGCGTCGCGCACGATGGTGTAGGCGCGCGCCACGTCGGCCGGCCCCATGCCGGTCTTCTCCATCATCTCCTTGACGAACACCGGGCCAACGCGGTTGACGAGGCTGTTGGTGACGCTGGTGGCGACCATCTCGCGGCGCAGCCGGTGCGCGGATATGGCCTCGGCGAAACGCTCGCGCAGCGGTTCGGGGAAGTAGCGCTTCAGGTCGTCGGCCATGAACGGGTCGTCCGGCAGGTCGGACGCCAGCAGGTCGTCGTACAGCGTGATCTTGGCATAGGCCAGCAGCACCGCCAGTTCCGGCCGGGTCAGTCCCTGGCGGTCGGCCATACGCTCGGCCAGTTCCTCCTCGTCGGGCAGGAACTCGATCCGGCGCTTCAGCTTGCCGGCGCGCTCCAGCGCGCGGATGAAGCGGGCCTGCGGCTCCAGCATCTCCGCCCCGCGGGCCTGGGCCACGGTCAGCGCCTGCGTCTGGCGGTAGTTGTCGGCCAGCACGAGGGCGCCGACCTCGTCGGTCATGCGGGCCAGCAGCTCGTCGCGCTGCTTCATGGTCATGTCGCCGCGCGCGACCACGCCGTTCAGCAGGATCTTGATGTTCACCTCGTGGTCGGAGGTGTCGACGCCGGCCGAATTGTCGATGGCGTCGGTGTTGAGGCGCACGCTGTGGCGCGCCGCCTCGATCCGGCCGCGCTGGGTGAAGCCCAGGTTGGCCCCCTCCCCCACCACGCGGGCGCGCAGCAGTGCGGCGTCGATGCGCAGCGCGTCGTTGGCCTTGTCGCCGACCTCGGCGTTGCTTTCCTCCGCCGCCTTGACGTAGGTGCCGATGCCGCCCAGCCAGAGCAGGTCCACCTCGGCCCGCAGCATGGCCTGCATCAGCTCGGCCGGGGTGACGTGGTCCTGGGTCAGGCCGAAGCGCGCCTTGATCTGCGGGGTGAGTTCCAGCGACTTGGCGCCGCGCTCGTAGATCCGGCCGCCGTCGGACAGCAGGCTGGCGTCGTAGTCGGCCCAGGAGGAGCGCGGCAGGTCGAACAGGCGCCGGCGCTCCGCCCGGGAGGTTTCGGGATCCGGGTCGGGGTCGCAGAAGACGTGGCGGTGGTCGAAGGCGCCGACCAGCCGCGTGTGGCGCGACAGCAGCATGCCGTTGCCGAACACGTCGCCGGACATGTCGCCGACGCCGACGCAGGTGAAGTCCTGGTTCTGGATGTCGCGGCCCAGTTCGCGGAAGTGGCGCTTGACGGATTCCCAGGCGCCGCGGGCGGTGATGCCCATCTTCTTGTGGTCGTAGCCCTGGCTGCCGCCGGACGCGAAGGCGTCGCCCAGCCAGAAGCCGTAATCGAGCGAGATGCCGTTGGCGATGTCGGAGAAGGTGGCCGTGCCCTTGTCGGCCGCCACCACCAGGTAGGGATCGTCGCCGTCATGCCGCACCACGTCCGTGGGCGGGATCACCGCGCCGTCGGGACCCAGGTTGTCGGTGACGTCGAGCAGGCCGCGCATCAGCGTGCGGTAGCACTCGATCCCCTCGGCCAGGGCGGCCTCGCGGCCGGCGGACGCGGGCGGCGGGCGCTTGACGACGAAGCCGCCCTTGGAGCCGACGGGCACGATGACGGCGTTCTTCACCATCTGCGCCTTCATCAGGCCGAGGATCTCGGTGCGGAAGTCCTCGCGCCGGTCGGACCAGCGGATGCCGCCGCGCGCCACCCGGCCGCCGCGCAGGTGCACGCCTTCCATGCGGGGGGAGTAGACGAAGACCTCCACCCACGGGCGCGGCAGCGGCAGGTCGTCGACGGCGGCGCTGTCCAGCTTGAAGGAAAGGTAGGGCTTGGGCTGGCCGTCGGCGCTCGTCTGAAAGGCGGCCTTCTGATAGGCGTTGGTGCGCAGCGTGGCGCGGACGAGGTTGACGAAGCGGCGCAGGATGCGGTCCTCGTCCAGGTTGCTGACGGCGTCCAGGGCCGTTTCGATCTCGGCGAGGATGGCCTGCTCGTCGCCGGGCCCATGCTTGTCGCGGTGGGTGGGATCGAAGCGGGCCTCGAACAGGCGGACGATGAGGGCGGCGGTTTCCGGGTGCGCCGCCAGCGTCGCCTCCAGCGTGTCCTGGCCGAAGGCGAAGCGCGCCTGCTTCAGGTACTTGGCGTAGGCGCGCAGCACCGTGACCTGACGCGCGGTCAGCCCGGCGCGCAGCACGAGGCGGTTGAAGCCGTCGTCCTCCATCCGCCCGTCCCAGACGGCGGCGAAGGCGTCCTGGAAGGTCTCCTTCACGGACGCCACCTCGACCGTGCCGCCGGCCTTCAGGCGGACGGCGAAGTCGTGGATCCACACGCCGGACTCCCGGTCGTCCGCTCCCGTCCGGGCCGCCTGCACCTCGAAGGGCAGTTCGGTGATGACCTTCAGGTCCATGTGCTCCAGCATCGGCAGCACGTCGGACAGCGGCACCGGGCGGCCTTCGTGGTAGAGCTTGAAGCTCAGCTCGTCCGGTGCTGCCTCCAGCGGGCGGTAGAGGTTGAGGCCGAGGCGGCCGCGCGCCAGCGCCTGCTCGATGCGGGCGATGTCGTGCACGGCGGCTTCCGCCGCGAACAGCTCGCGGTAGCCGGTGGGGAAGGCGTTGCGGTAGCGGTTGAACAGCGCCGCCCCGCGCTCGTCCCCCTCCGCCTCCACCAGGGCGTCGCGCAGGTGGTCGGCCCAGCTGCGGGCGGCCTGCACCAGCCGCGCCTCGATCTCCGCCGTGGCGTAGGGGGGCACCTTGCCGGGCTCGGTCTTCACCATGAAGTGGATGCGCGCCAGCACGCTTTCGGCCAGCTGGGTGTAGAAGGCGGTGCAGGTGCCGTTGAAGGCCGCCTCCAGGATCGCCTGCATGCGCAGCCGCAGCGCCGTGTCGTAGCGGTCGCGCGGGACGTAGACCAGCGCGGAGACGAACCGCTCGAACGGGTCCTTGCGCACGAACAGCGCGAGGCGCTGGCGCTCCTGCAGGTGCAGGATGCCCAGCGCCATGTCGTACAGCTCCTCCACGCCGATCTGGAACAGCTCGTCCCGGGGGAAGGTGTCCAGGATGTTCAGCAGCGCCTTGCCGTCGTGGCTCTTCGGATCGAAGCCGGCGAGGTCCAGCACGGCGGCGATCTTGCGGCGCAGGAAGGGGATGTCGCGCGGGCTGCGGTTGTAGGCGACCGAGGTGAACAGGCCGACGATCAGCCGCTCGCCCACGATGCGGCCCTGGGCGTTGAAGCGCTTGACCAGGATGGCGTCCATCGGCACCGGGCGGTGCACGGTGGCGCGCTGGTTCGCCTTGGAGATCATCAGGACGCGCGGCGTGGCGATGAAGTGGCGCACGTCCGGCGGCAGCGCCTGGAAGTTGCGCAGGCCGTCGAACACCGTGTAGGCGGGGTCGCGCAGGATGCCCAGGCCGCTGTTCTCCACCAGCGTCAGCGCCGGCTCGCCGCCGCCGCCGCCGTCGTTGGGCGCGTCGAAGCGGTATTCGCGGTAGCCGAGGTAGGTGAAGTGGTCGTCGTCCAGCCAGCGCAGGAAGGCGTCGGCCTCCTCCACCTCGTCGGGCGGAAGGGCGGAGCGGCTGTTGCCGGCCTCGCCCAGCGCGTCGCGCACGCATTCGCGCATGGGGCGCCAGTCCGCGACCACCGCGCGCACGTCGGCCAGGATGCGGTCCAGCCCCTCCTCCACCCGCCTCAGCAGGGCGGCGTCGGTGTGGCGGCTGACCTCCACGTGCATGAAGGATTCAGGCAGGGCGCCGTCCGGCGGCGAGTCGGGCTCGAACAGGTCGGCCAGACGGCCCTCGGCGTTGCGGCGCACCTTGACGACGGGATGGATGACGAGGTGGACGGTGAGGCCCTGGCGGTTCAGCTCGGCCGTCACCGAGTCGACCAGGAAGGGCATGTCGTCGTTGACGATCTCCACCACCGTGCGGGTGGACTGCCAGCCGTGCTCCTCGATGCGGGGGTTGTAGACGCGCACGCGCGCCCGGCCGAAGTCGCGGCGCTGGCCCCACTGCCACATGGCGACGGCGGCGCCGTACAGCTGGTCGGCCGGTGCCTGCACGATGTCGTCGGGCGGCACGTTGGCGTAGAACTGCCGCACGAAGCGTTCCGCCGCCTCGGCGCGCTCGCGCCCCAGCCGCCCGCGCACCTGCCGCACGACCTCCTCGGTCAGCTCGTCCTTGAGCTGCTCGGCCCTGAGCGCCATGCCCCGTCCTCCCCCTTGCCGCGCGATTTCCGCGTCTGTGGGAAAGGGTAGCGGATCCATGGGCGCTGTCCACCCCCACGCCCGCTGCCGAGCCCAGGGCAATCGCCTGATCAGGCAAGTGCCGGCGATGCGGCGATTTTTTGAAACACGAAGCAACAAAGAGCACAAAGAGTCACGAAGAGGTGTCCGCCGGCCGTCGGCGTGCCGCCAAGCCAAGGCTTCTTTGTGACTCTTGGCGGCCTTTGTTGCTTCGTGTTTCACCGCAGCCCGGCATAGCCGCCGCGTTCCGCAGGGCCGTGCCGCCTTCACGTGATCGCCCTGCCGCCGAGCCCACCGCTAAGCCCAAGCGCGCTCACCGGAATTTCCGCGCGCCTATACCGTATGGAGGGGTTGCCGGCCCGTTCCGCCGGGCGGAGTGTTGTGGAGCACGGGACGAAGAAACGTCACCGGCGACAATCACAGGGTGGGGACCGGGGATGGAGCTGGCGCTCGGCATCCTTGTTGCGGTGGCGGCGGGCCTGGGCGGGGCCGCGGCCGGCTGGTGGCTGCACGCCCGCCGGGCGGCGCCGGCCGCACCGTCAGCGGCGGCGGCGGCGGACGCCGGCGACCGGGGCGGCGGGGACGAATCGCTGACCCAGGCGATCCTCGACGCGGCGGTGGACGCCATCGTCATCATCGACACGCGGGGCACCGTGCGCGCCTTCAACCGCGCGGCCGAGCGCATCTTCGGCTACGCCGCCGCGGAGGTGGCGGGGCGCAACGTCGCCATGCTGATGCCCGAGCCGCACCGCAGCGCCCACGACCAGTACCTGCGCAACTACCTGGAGACCGGCGAGGCGCGCATCATCGGCAAGGGGCGCGAGGTGCACGGCCTGCGCAAGGACGGCACCACCTTCCCCATGGAGCTGGCGGTGGGCGACGCGTCGGGGAGCGGGCCGGAGCGGCTGTTCGCCGGCATCGTGCGCGACATCTCCGTGCGCAAGGAGACGGAGGAGCGGCTGCGCCACAGCGAGGCCAAGAACCGCGCCATCCTGGAGGCCGCCGTCGACGGCATCATCACCATCGACGAGCAGGGCCGCATCGAGGGCTTCAACCGCGCGGCCGAGCGCATCTTCGGCTACAGCGCCGCCGAGGTGCTGGGGCGCAACGTCAGCGTGCTGATGCCCTCGCCTTACCGGCAGGCGCACGACCAGTACCTGGCCAACTACCTGGGCACGGGGCAGGCACGCATCATCGGCATCGGCCGCGAGGTGGAGGGCAAGCGCAAGGACGGCAACACCTTCCCCATGGACCTTGCGGTGGGCGAGGGGTATCTGGCCGGCCGGCGCATCTTCGCCGGGACGGTGCGCGACATCTCCGAGCGCAAGCGCGCGGAGGCCGACCTGCGCAACGCCAAGGAGGAGGCGGAGCGCGCCAACCTCGCCAAGACCAAGTTCCTGGCCGCCGCCAGCCACGACCTGCGCCAGCCCGTGCAGTCGCTGGTGTTCTTCACCTCGGCCCTGTCGGCGCAGCTGCCCGACGGGCCGGCGCGCACCATGATGCGCGACATGGA